>CAZMEL010000314.1:0-9183 GCA_964565225.1 uncultured Thermoanaerobaculia bacterium
GCGAAACCCAGGGTCGGAAGGATCATCTGGGAGACCAGCCGCTCCCGGGCTCCGGCCGGTTCCACGCCTGTCTCCCCCGCCGTCTCTTCCCCTGCTTCCGCCCGCGCAGGGCTCGCGTCCCCGAGATCCTGGCGGCGTTTGGCGATCGGCTCCGGCATCGCCCTAGGTTACCCCAATCCCCCTCCTCCGGAACCGGGCCGCGAGGATCCCACCAGACCTCCACCCACCGGTCCCGCCCCACCTCGTTCCCCCGCGAGGTGGGACGGGACGCGTCGAGTCCCCCAGCTCTCCAACTCGGGATCTCTTCGACGCACTACATGACGCACGACATCAGGGCAGCAATCGGACGCTGAACAGGTGCTGGCGTGGCCCCGCGCCCGCGGGAATGGCGGCTTCGTCGTAGCGCAGGTCGAGGGCGGTTACCTCGTCCTTCAGGGCTGGCGCGGCCGGCAGGCTCAGGACGGTCGTATTGCCCGGGGCCTTGAATCCGAGGCTGGTAGCGCCGCCGGAAGCGTCGACCACGAAGGCCTCGAACCCCAGCCCGCCGCTCGCCACGATCTCGATCTGCTGGTAGCCGCTCCAGTCCTGGGCCGGGTCGAGGGCCAGGCGGTAGGTGGCGAAGCTGTGGGGCGGCCCGTTGCTGCCCACGTCGTAGTAGTTGATGTCGTCCTGGCCATCGGCCCGGCTGGCCACCGGGTCGCGGGTGCCCCAGGCGAACTCGGGCAGCCGCAGGCCGCCCATGTCGGCGTCGTTGGCGAAGAGCGAGCCGCGGTGGTCGAGGCCGTCCTCGAAGTCGGCCAGCAGGCCGTTCTCGGCGATGTACACGGTCACCGTGTCGTTCCTCGCCGTGATCGTGCCGTCGGCCTCGGCCAGGGCGATGCGGATCTCGTGTTTGCCCTGGGAGAGGCCGCTCACCTGGATCGGCGAGGTGTTGAACAACGGCCCCTGGTCGACATGGTCGAGCAACCAGCGCAGGTGGGTGCTGCCGGGGGCCACCAGCCAGCCCGTGACCTGGAAGCTCACCGTCAGGGTGTCGCTGGCGGCGAAGGTCTGGAAGTCCTGGTGCGAGGTGATCTCCACCCGCGGCTCGGGCTCACCCACCAGGAGCTGCTGCACCGCGGTGTAGGTCTGCCCGCTGCCGTCTTCCACCACCAGCTTGAGCGGATACTTGCCCGCCGGCACATTGTTCATGGTGATGCTGTAGGGCGCGGTGGTATCGCTCCCCTTCTTCGCCACGCCGAGGTACAGGCGCGCCGCGGTGATGCCCTGGGCGTCGCCGAGGTCGGCGGTGACGGTGATGTTGCTACCGGCGGGAAACCGGGCGCCGTCGGCCGGGCTGGTAATCGTGACCGACGGCAGGTCGAGGCTGTGCACCGTGGAGTTGCACAGGCCGGTCATACACAGCTCCACGATGTCGAGGGCGTGCCAGTCCTGGCCGCTGGCGCGGAGCTTCAGGAACAGGGAATGATCGCGGTAGTAGTAGCGCTGGGGCGGCCCGTCGAACAACGCCCGCAGGTCCGGCGCCGCCGACCAGCCGGCGGTGTTGACCAGGTAGGTGTCGGGCACGTCGAGCAGCTCGTAGACCGCGGTGTCGCCGTCGAAGGCGTTGCGCAGGTGCACCTGCACCCGCTCGTGTTTCATGCCGCCGGTGTAGCGGTAGGAGTAGTAATACCCGCCGTCCAAGATGTGCTCGTTGATGAAACGGGCGACGATATGCCCGCTGGTCTCGTGCACGCCGTCGGAGCGCAGGATCGTGACGGGATCGATCTGCGAGAAGTTCTCGGTCCGGAAATGTGCATAGCGGTAGGGGCAGGCGTACCCCGCGATCGCCACGTCGGTGGGCTGCGTGCACTCGCCGTCGAACATCAGGGGATGGTCGGAGACCACGGCGTGGTCCTGGCCCACGAAGCTGCCGTCGAGGTCGTGCACCACGTCGCCCCACCAGGCGGGGCCGTTCTCGGTGCGCTGGGCGAAGTTGTCGGGATCGAGGAAGAGGTGCGGCGAGCTCTCGAAGGTCACGCCCCGGGCCCGGTTGTTCACCAGCTTGTGAGCGCCGGCTCCCGGGTAGAGAGCGGTCATCGCCGGGCGGTCGTACTGCACGAAGTGCACCCCGTCGAGCAGGAATCCCTGGTCGTAGACCTGGATGCCCCGCCAGTTGACGCCGGAGCCGAGCTGGGCGCCGCTGGGAGCGTTGGCGGTGTAGGCCACGAAGAGAGTGTCTTCGAAGGTCATGGGGTTGGGCGCCTGCATGCCGTTCTGGCTGTTGGCGATGATCGTGCGCACGAAACGCGCGTTCTGCTGGGTCTGGTCGGGAGTGCAGGGCCAGACCCCCTGGAGCGTGTGGCTCACCGTGAGATCCTCGATCAGGGCCTCGTTGGGCGGCTGCATGCCGAACGGTCCGCTGGCGTCGCGGCAGGAGGAGAATCCCTGGCGGCTGGAGTGGGCCCGGTTGTTGCTGAACACGCCGAAGGGCGCCTTGCGGGGGTTGATGTCGTACCCCGGCAGCATGAGATCGAACGAAAGGCCGGTGACCTGGTCGACCATGCCGTACCAGAAGCCGGTGCCCTCGGAGCCGGCGGCGGCGTTGTTGGTGTAGGTGTTGTCGGGGTGGGCGATCCAGAAGGTCGCCGGCCCGTTGGACGCGGTGCCGCTGCGAAGATCGGTCTCGAGCAGCTCCTCCCCGGGCTGGGGCTTGCGCGCCCAGATGCCGAGATTGTGGTCGAAGGTGTTGCGCTGCTCGATGCCGTCTTCGAGGAAGTAGCCGTGGCCGATGAAGTCGTAACAGACATTGTCGGCCACCAGGGTGTCGTGGGTACCGTGCACGGTCACGCAGCGGTTGAAGCTGCGGTGGATGCTGCTGTTGCGGATGTACTGCCCCGGCGCCTCCTGCACCAGGTGCCAGTGGAAGGGATACCGCGCCAGCTTCTGTTTCTGCCCCAGCTTGTAGAGCTCCACTCCCTCGACATGGGCCCGGGAGCCGAACATGCTCATCATGTGGCCGCCGAAGCCGGAATCGGTGGCCGCCGAATCGTCTCCCTGGATCCTGATGTTGCGGCTCAGGAGCCCCACCTCGGCCCGCTCGTCGAGGGTCCACGTCGTACCGGCGCCGTTGTCGTAGGTGCTCTGCTCGCCCCAGTGCTGGTAGGTGAGGGCGGGAGCGAAATCGAGGGTCAGGCCGTCGGCGGAGACCTCGGTCAGGGTCACCACCTCGCCTTCCGCCGTCGCCTCGTGGCCCGGCGCGATCACGATCTCGTCGAATTCCCGCCAGTCCACGGCATCGACCACGCTGATGGACGTGGCACCCGCGGGCGCCGTGGCCGCGAGCTGGGTCCAGCTCACCCGCCGCTCGCCGTGCAGCTCGAGGGCGCCTCCCGCCATGGCGGCGAGGAACTTGTCGCCCATGCCCATAATGTCGTCGCCGTCGTCGGGTCCGGTGAGCGTGACCACCAGCTCCTGTTCGTAGGGGCTGTGCTCCGAGCCGCATTCGAAGAGGCCGTGCACGGCGATCCACTCGGCCGTGAGGCCCAGATCCTTGTCGAGGCAGAGCAGCTCCCCGTCGATCCGCAACGAAGCGACGTGCGCCGCCGTGTCGAGCAGCACCACCTGGCCCGCCGGAATCACCGCGGCGTCACCGGGACCCGGCACCGAGCCGCCCCAGGTCGCCGGGTCCGACCACTTCTGGCCGATCGACACCAAGGGCTCCAGCTCCAGGTCGTCGATCAGGAGAGTGTTGTCGCCCCCCAGGGGATTCACTCCCACGATCTCGATCTGGTGCACCGTCTTGTCGAGCACGAAGGTAGGGGTCGTGAGGCTGGCGTATTGCTCGTCCGGGGGCGACACCAACATCAGCTCCGTGCCATCGATCCGGATCGAGACCGTCTGCTGGTTCAGGCTCGCACCGGGTTGCAGCCGCTGGGCCGCGCGCAGGGTGAGGCGAAAGCGCCCGGTGCCCACGGCGAAGCTCTGGGAGACGACCGAATTCGATCCGCCCTGCACGAAGAGCACCTGGTCGCCCTGGGGCGCGGGGGGATTCAGCGAGGTGAATCCGCTGCCGTTGCCCGCCAGGCCGGTGCCACCGGCGAAGCTCCAGGCCGAGCCCGAGGGCCGGTAGGCGAAGCCGCTCCCCTGGTCGGGCACCTCGAAGCCGGTGTGTTGCAGCGGCAGGTAGAGCAAGGGTTCCTGGTGAGGATGGAAGATGATCTGGGCGACGCCGGGTCGGGCGCCGAGAGAGACTGCGGCGACCAGGACGAATCCCAGCGTCCGGGTGGCGAGAGCACGAGACAGAGATCGGACTCGAGCGGGCATTGCTCCTCCAAGGGCGGAGGACCCCCTCGGCCCATCCGCGATAACGGTGATTTCGGCGCCGTGATTCGGCACGGACGAGAGCCGTCGAGCAGCGAAGGCTCTCCCCTGGATCGTTTCCTCTCAACGTCCGAAAGCGGCCGGAAGTGGATCATCTTCGATCGATGTCTCGCCGGCAGACTGGCAAGGGGTTGTGTAGATCCGAAGATCCCGGGGTAGGACGGGTTGCTTCCTCGGGCTTCCTCGGGCTTCCTTCACACTCGAGGGGCCGATCCAGTGGTACAGTACATCCAAGTCCAGAGATCGAGGCGAACATCCAGGCGAATCCAGACCTCCCGCTGCGAGCGCGTTCGGGACGTCGACGGGCTCGACCTCTATCGAGCACATCTCGTCCCGGCCGCGGTGCGTCGCCCGGCGGTCGTGCAGGAGTCTTCCATGGACCAACTCTTCTTCTCTTCCGGAGAGCTCGACCCTTGAGCCAGACGACCCTCGGAACGGTAATCGCCCCCGGAGCCGACGTCGCCTCCGATACTCCACGCTCCCGGATCTCGCAGCGCTGGAGCGGTTTCGGCGGCACCGCCATCGACGAGACCGCCCGCCAGGCGGCGCGATACGAAGCGATCGACCTCGCCATGGGCTCTCCGGGATTGCCCCCGCCCGAGCGCCTGCTCCGGGCCGCCGCCGAGGCCCTGCTCACGGAGCACCATCAGTACTGCAACTCCTGGGGCGACGAGCGCCTGCGCACCGCCATTGCCGAACGCCTGGCCGCCGACCGCGGCCTCGAGCTCGATCCGGACCGGGAGATCACCGTGACCTGCGGCGCCACCGAAGCCATGCTGAGCTTCATGATGGCCATCGCCGACCCGGGCGACGAGGTCGTCGTCTTCGAGCCCTACTACGAAAACTACCTGCAGATCGCCCGCTCCACCGGCATGGTTCCTCGCTTCGTGCGCATGTCTCCGCCCGACTGGCGCTTCGATCCCGACGAGCTGGTCGCCGCCTTCAACGAACGCACCAAGCTGGTGGTGCTCAACTCCCCGAACAACCCCACCGGCAAGGTATTTCGAAGGTCGGAGCTCGAGCAGATCGCGGAGCTCTGCCAGCAGTGGGACACCCTCTGCCTCAGCGACGAGGTCTACGAGCACCTGGTCTTCGACGGAGAGAGCCACACCTCGATCGTCGACATCGACGGCATGCGCGAGCGTACCGGGGTCGTCAGCAGCCTCTCGAAGGCCTTCTGCATCGCCGGCTGGCGGATCGGCTACGTGGCCGCCTCCCCCGAGCTCACCACCGCCATTCGCACCACCCACGAAATCGCCACCTGCTGCGCTCCCGCCCCCCTCCAGGTGGCCGCGGTCGAGGCCTTCCGCCTGCCCGAATCGTATTTCCGGGAGCTACGCCAGACCCTCGAGAGCCACCGCGACCAGCTGCGGCAGATTCTCGAGGGAGTCGGCTTCGAGTGTTACCGGAGTGAAGGTGGCTTCTTTCAGATGACCGACCTCGGCCCTTTCGGCCAACCCACCGACGTCGAGCTCGTCCACCACCTGATCACCGAAGCCGGCGTCGCCGCCGTGCCGGCCACCATCTTCTACGCCTCCCCCGGCGGCTCGGGCCAGCTGCGATTCTGCTTCGGCAAGAGCGAAGCCGACATCGCCGAGGCGGGTCAGCGATTGCACGCTGCGTTGGGGTGAGCTCGCGTTCGTTCGTCGACCAAGTCGGCGACCCCATTTTCTCTTCTCTCCCCGCCGACCCATCCTTTTTCCCGCCGGCTGGTGTCCTGCTGAGAAAGAACCCCTGGACCTTGCGCGTCGGCACCTCTGAGCCGCCGACAGGACTTCGCCACGAAAGTGGCTCCCCTACGAAGTCCCGAGGAGGCCAGGGCATGGACAACTGAAAGGGAGAAGGCATGAATCTGGAAGATCTCACCCTCACGATCGAAGCGAAGAAGAACGGCAAGCTGCGGGCCCGGGTCAAGGGATCGCGTCACGATGAGCAGGAGTTCAAGTTCAAACCACCGTTCGGTCTCGTCGAGGCGGAGCAAGAGACAGGCCGTCTGGACCGCCTGCACTACGAAGCCATTCTGAGCCAAGAGAGAGTCCGCGAAGCGAAGGAGGCTCGAAAGAGCTCGAAGGAAATCGAACGCCTGGAGCAGGTTGCCCGCAAAGACCTGGAGAAGCTTTCTGCGGCGCAACATCGAATGGGCACACGTCTCATGCGCTCCTTGACCCGTGGAGATCTCGGACACTTCATCGGCCAGTACGTCGGTCGGGTCGAAGACGATCCGAACGAAGATTACCTGCGAATCCAGATGCACTTCGATCTGGAAGACAAAGACGTCGCCTATCTCACAGCCCTTCCATGGGAGCTGGCCTGTCGCCTCGAGCGCGACGAGTACGTGAGCACTTCGGAATCCGTGGCGGTGACTCGATGCCTCGACACCGGCCAGGATTACCGCCCCCTCCTGGTCGAGGGCCCTTTGCGGATCCTCATGGTCGTCGCCGCCCCGAAGAACCTTCGCCGGGTGCAAGCCGCCGAAGAACAACGAGCCATCGAACGGCTCATCGGCTCGGTCGAAGGCACCGACGTAGAAATCGTCGTCAAAGACGAGAGCCTTTCCGTAAAGGAGCTGCACGACCTGCTGGCAGACGATCCGGAGCCGATTCACATCCTCCACTTCGTCGGCCACGGGGGCTTCGATCCCGAGACCCAGGAAGGCACCCTGGCATTGGTCGACGCCGACGAAACCGACGAAAGAGTCACCGGCTTACGCCTGCTCGAGGCCCTCAAGGTGTCCGGTTCCTTGCGGCTGGTGGTGCTCAGCACCTGCAAGGGTGCTGCTCTACCTCGGCGCAAAGCGACTTTCCCTTTCGTCGGAGTGGCCCATGCTGCCCTCAAGGCCGGTGTGCCCGCCGTCGTTGCCATGCAGGCCTACATCTCGGACCGAGCCGCCGAAGCCTTTGCCGATGGTTTCTACCGTGCGCTCGCCGAGATGAAACCCATCGAGCTGGCGGTAGCCCGCGGGCGCCGGTCTCTCTACCTCCAGGAATCCGTGGCAGCCGAGTGGGCAGTCCCCACACTCTTCCTGCAGGTCGGTTCCGGCCCGGGAAGCCTCTTCACCCACAATCCGGAAAATGCCGAAGTCGAGTTTCCCGGCCCCGCGGCCGAGCGATTCCATATCGGCATCCGCAGCGGCGTCTATGCCGAAGAGATGGACTTCTCGGTCGGCCTCGAAGGTCGAACCGAGCCGTTCTTCCTCGATCTTTCCCAATCCTTCGATGACCAACGGGTGATCCGCCGGCCCCGAGGCTGGCAGACAGAAGTCTTTCCCGAGCTCCGGGAATTCCTGCACGGCGCAATGGCCGAGATCGGCAATCGGCCGGTCGAGCTCGAGATGGCGACCCATGCCAGCCTCGCCTTCGCCACAGGCTATGTCATGAACGCCAAGAGCGGCTTCGATTTCGTCATCCGACAGAGCTCCCGCACCGGCAAGGCTTTGTTCTTCGACCAAGACGAATCGCCTCCGGAGGGAATCCTCTGGAATCGTGACACCGAACGCCCGATCGCGAAGGGCCATGACGTGGCGCTTGCGGTCAGCGTCTCATGGGACATTCTTTCCGACGTCGAAGAATACGTCGATTCCACGGACTTGCCCGTGGGCCGGATCCTGCCCGTTTCCATCACTCCCGAGCCCGGGCAGAAATCTGTCCGCAATGGCGCCCACGCCATGGAGCTGGCCCAGAAGCTCACCAACATCATCCGCCAGCGTAGCCGCGAAGAGCGCAAGGGAACCCTGCACCTCTTCATCTCGGCACCCAACGCTCTCCTGTTCTATCTCGGGCAGCTCGCCCTGGGCTTCGGCCGGGTGCAGCTCTACGAGCACAACTTCCGATCCGGCCTCCTCGGCGCCTATCGCCCCTCCCTCTACCTGCCTCCGGCCGAAAACCGCACCGACGAGACCGAAAATCCACCCAAGCGCCCGTTCCGCGGGTATGGACCGGTGCCCGTGCAGGCTTCAGGTGAGAAGAAGAAAAAGAAGCGCGGGGAGAACGATCCGGCCGACGAAACCCCGGACGAAACGAAGACCGATATCTTGCGCGACTACGACAAGTAGCGCCGAGCGCCCGGGGTCTGCCTCCCCGGGCGGGCAGGGTCCTTCGAGTCATCTACGTACCCGACCCGTCCCCGCGCAGCGTTTTTGTGATCACAGCCTCCACGGCGGAACCCGGGCGGCCTCAGACCTCGAAGGGATCGTCCGCCGCCAGGAAGGCGATCACGTCGGACTTGTTGTCCATGGTTTCGAGCAGGTCGCGGAGCTCCTGCCGGGGCTGGTTGCCGACTGCAGCGGTTGGCGATGGCCCGGAGCCACGATCAGTCTTCCACCTCGAGGCGAATGCGAAAGGTCTCGATCGAGGACTCCGTCCCGGCCGAATCGATTCCGAACAGGTGGAGCGAGTAGGTCCCCGTCTCCAGACTCCTTCGCGGGAAGAAGGCTCTCAGAATCCTCGGCGGGCCGGGCTTCAGGCCGGCGAGCGATGCCAGGGCTTGTTCACCCTCTCCCGCCGTGAGCTCGACCCGGTAGCTCGGGTGCCGGAGCTCCACGGGAATTCGGATCCGCAACTCGAGCCCACCGGAGCCCTTGTCCAGCCGCACCGGGTCGCCGCCCCGGAATCCGGAGCCCGGCGAGAGCTCCAGCAGGCCGAGATTCCCCACCGGTCGGGCCAGGCGTTCGATCTCCTGGCGCTGGGAGAGCGACAGCCCGCCGAGCCCCAGGCAGAGCAAGACCAGCGCCGCCCGGGCCCAGCCCCACCCGCCACCGCCTCGGGCAGCCACCGCTGGCTCCACAACCGGCGCCTCCACCGGCCGAGGCACAGGCATTGGCGT
>CAZMEL010000315.1:0-9179 GCA_964565225.1 uncultured Thermoanaerobaculia bacterium
GTCTCGGTGATCGGAACCGCCACGGGCAGCTGCTCGTGGGCGAAGGTGTAGATCGCCGGGTCCGGCGTGGGTGCCGGCGCCTGCGAGGAGAGCACCACGGTGTCGAACTCCTGCAGGAACTCGGGTTCTTCGAGGACCGCCTCGAGATCCTCGAGGGTCCAGTCCGGAGGCACGTTGGTGATGATCCCCAGCTGCGTGCCGAGATCCTGGAGGCCGGCCACGACCTCCGCTGCTCCCGGCCGCAGCACGAAGGTGCCCCCGACATTCTCGACCAGGGTGTCTCCGAGGTCGAAGAACACCGCGCGGATCGGCCGGTTCTGGGCCTCGGCCGGCAGTGCGGCGAGCGCCAGGGCCAAGAGCATCGAAGACGAGAGAGCTCGCATGTGATTTCCTCCAAGAACCCGATGGCGTGGACAGGGTCTCTGTTCTCTACGCAGAGCTTTCGCTGGAGTTTCCCGTGGTTCCTTTGCGGTCTCGGAGCCGGACGGGGGGCTCGTCCGAGGAAACAGGCCGCGAGAGGTCGGGCTCCAGGTGCCGGACCTCGTCGGCCGAGAGCCGGATCCGGTCTTGGCCCAGGAGGCGCCGCCAGCGCCACAGGAGGTAGAGCCAGCCGGATCCGGCCCCCGGCCGGGAGCTCATTCGGCCGCCGCCTGCCGGGCCGCCGGATCTGTGCCCCGGGTCTCGGCCCGTAGCGCCGCCAGGCGATCCTCCACCGCCTCGTCGATCGCCTCGCTCGAGCACTGCTGGCGCAGGTCTTCTCCCGAGAGCTGGTCGTCGAGCTCGAGGTAGGCCTGGGCTTCCTCGGCCCGGCATTCCAGGCGGTCGGTCAGGCGATCGAACTCGTCGGTCAGGTTGGTCTGGCGCAGGCCACCCATGGCCTTGCCCATGGCATCGCGGGCTTCCCCCTGGCGAATCTTGGCCTGGAGCAACTGCTGCCGAGCGCGGGCCTCTTCGACCTTGTCGGCCAGACGCTGCACCGCGAGCCGCACTCTTTCGGTGTCTCGTGCCTGGATTTCCAGCTGCCGGTCGAGCTCGTCGGCTCGGCGCCGGGAGCGCTCGGCCCGCTGCAGATAGTCGCGCGCCCTCGCCTCCTGGTCTTTCTCGACCGACCGGGCGGCCCCGCGGTCGAGCTCGTCGGCTTCCCGTCGCAGGTCTCCGATGCGGTCGCGCAGGCGTTGCTCGTTGGCCATGGCCCGAGCCGCGGCCCGCTTGGCGGACTCCAGCTGTGCCTCCATGTCGAGCACGACCTGGTGCAGGCTGCGCTCGGGGTCTTCGAAGGTATCGAGCACTCCCTCCATCCGGCCGCGAAAGAAAAGGCTGATCCGTTGGCTCCAGCTGATCGGTGTGGTCATGGTTTTCTCCTCTTGGATTCGTTGGAAAGATCGGAATCGAAGACTCGGGGATTCAGCCCCACTGGCGGAGCTCCTGACCCCAGATCCGCAGCCTCTGCTCGAGGACCTCCCGGCGATGCTCGAGCAATGTGGCCAGAGCCATGAGGGCGAGGCCGAAGCCGATCCCCAGGATCCACAGCAGGAAGGGCGTGGAGCGGCGCAGCTCGACCAGGAAGAAGACGAGGTCGATGGTCAGGGCGGCGCTCGAGGCCAGGAGCAGAGACCGGCTGCGGATCTGGAAGGCCAGGGCGCCGAAGGCGACGGCGAAGAGCAGGAGGAGGATCTGCCACTGCCAGCGGATCTCTCCCAACATGCCCAGAACCGGGGCTCCGTAGAGGCAGATCGCCCCGGCGGTGAGCAGGCGATCGCTCCACACCTCGCCGAGGCGGTGCCGCAGCAGGGACGCGATCAGCAGCAACCCGCCTCCGGGTGCGAAGCAGTAGACCGCGGGCTCCAGGAAATCCACCCGGGCGACCATGGCCAGGGTGCCGGCGGCGAAGAAACCGGCAGCGAGCAGCGACGAGATCACCGGGGCGCGGCGGTCGAGGGCGAGCAGGGCGAAGAAGGCCGATGCCAGGAAAGTGGGCAGGAGATCGAGCCAGTTGCCGGAAGAGCCTCCCAGCAGCCCGCAACCACCCGCCAGGAATCCGTAGTAGATCGCACCCGACCGGGCGACGACCGCGGTCGACCGGTCCTTGCGGGCGAGGGAGTCCAGGGCGCGCAGGGCCACCGCCAGGGTGAGCAGGCAGAGGGCCGCGACGACGAGGCTGGCGTCCCAGCGCGAGAAGGCGTCCACCATCAGGCGGGGCAGGAGGATGAAAACCGTCCACGAGAGCGCGCCCGACCAGAGAATCGTCTGAACCGTGGTCCGAGAAGCTCCAGGAGACACGGCGCGGCTCAGCAGCAGAGTCCCGATAGTGGCTGTCGAGGCCACCAGGGACCACCAGAAGGGCACCAGCAGAGACGGGATCAGGAGCAAGAGGGCGCCCAGGAGGGCCGGTGTGCGGAGGCAGGTGAGCCAGCCGCCCGATCCGTCGGCCGGTACGAGACCGCGCCGGAGGGCCCAGCCGCCCGCGGCCATGCCGAAAAAGGTGACCAGGGCGAGGCGCGCGATCACGGCCTCGTCGAAGACGGTGGCTTCGAGCCCGAGGTACCGAGCGAAGATCCACGCACTGCCCCAAAGAGCCACCAGAGGGGTCGGACGCCGCAGCCAGTGGATGGCGAGCCCGGCGAGGCCGGCCGTGGGCAGGGCCAGGAGGCGCACGGCGTTGGGCTCGGTCGCGGCGAGGGTCAGGGTGAGCAGGGCCATGCCGGTGACGATGAAGCCATGCACCGTTTGCATCGGCCGGTCGAGCTTGTGGCGGAAGAGACCGGCGGCGGCCACGAGCAAGGCGAGCAGGGTGAGGTCGGCCACACCCACCGCGGCTCCCGCGGAGGTCCAGCCCAGGCCTTCCAGGAAGCTGCGGTAGGCCATTCGAACGGCTTGTGGAATCAGGGCCGGCGCCAGGTGGTATGCGAGGCAGCCGGTGCTCAGTGCCACCGTGTAGGCCGGTGCGTGCCGCTCTTCCAGGGCCCACCGCAGGGCGCGGGAGGCGGCGAGAGCACAGACCAGGGCGGCGGTGAACGAATCGACATCGAGCAGCGACAGGGGCAGGGCCACCAGCAGGCAGGCGAAACCCTGCGTCAGGAGCCCGCGAGCCCGGGCCGGCCAGCGCTCCGGCTCCGCGCCGAGCGCTCGAATCACCGCCTGGCGGTATTCGTTGCCGGCGTCGAGCCAGGCGATGGCGACGAAGGCCAGCGGCAGGGCGACCTGCAGGGAGAAGGTGCTGAGGGTGGCACAGGCGAAGAGATAGAGCAGAGACGCGGCGAGAAAGGGCAGCAGAGTTTGCCGCCGGGGCAGGGCGGCCCGGCGGTCGCGATGGAAGAGCTCCCGGTTGAGCTGCCGGATCGCGCTGCGCAGCAGCAGGCCGAGCAGGGCGGCCACCAGAACCAGCTCCCAGCGCTCCGCGGCGAAGGCCGAGCGCGGCGGTCCGTGGAGCAGGCTCTGCAGCCGCGGCAGCACGGGAATGGCCGCGAGAAAGACTCCGAGGGTGGCCGCGAGGCGCGGCGATCGAAGGTCGAGGGCGACTCTCGATAACCGCGGAATGGTGGCGATCAGTGCGCCCAGGCCGAGGACTGCCGCCAGAGCTCCGCCGGGAGAGGCGAGCAGGTTCTGGCGCCCGGCGCCCCAGGCCAGCAGCGGAGCGAGCACGGCGTAGAGAGTGAGCAGGGCCGAGCCCGCCACGGGCAGTCGTAGTCGCCGCTGCAGGAGGGCCCCGGCGGCGAAGATACCGAGGGCCCCGGCGATCAAGATGAGGTACTGCAGACCGGGAAGGAATCGACTCCACTCGGCGGCCAGGAGCCGCACCGCCGACACCGCGACCACCGAAGCGCCGACCACCTGGAGCCAGCGGATCCCCAGCGGCGAGCGCAGGCCGTCGGTCGCCTCCAGGGACGTCGCTCGGGGCTCGGGCGAGGGCGGACCGGGCGGGATTCTCGGAATCGGCGGGAGATCGTTCGACAAGACATTCGAAGACGAGATGGCGGAAGGCTCTGGGGTCTGTTGGCTCATGATTACCTCCTGGCCATCCTTGCTTTTCAAGGGTTGTGCCAGGCGAAAGAGCGCGAGTAGAGGCCGGAGAGCTGCCGAAGTGCAGCCGAGAGGCTGCAGCCTCGGGACTGCGGGTGCAGCCGAGAGACTGCGTCCGGCGGCTCTTCCTCGGCACTCCACGAGGTGGGTGCGATAATCGCTGGAATGTTCGAAGAGCTCTGCCTGTATCTCGAGCTGTTGTTCTTCCTCGCCGGAACCCTGCTCTACGGTTTCCTGGCTCGCACCCTCTGGCGTCGGCCGGAGGTTCTGGCGGGCAACTGGCCCGTGCGTGCGCTGCTGGCGAGCCTGCTCGTGTGGTACGGCGGCACCCTCTTCGACCACCTGGTGTTCCTGTTGCTCGGCGCGCCGCGGTCGTGGATTCCCCTGGGAGTGGCGGTCGACGTGTTGCGCGGCCTGGCCTGGTTGCTGAGCTTTTCGCTCCTGGCTCACACCCTGGAGCGGCTGGTGGCTACGGCGATCGCGCCGTCCCGGCCCGGGTGGCTGCGCCTCGCCCCCTGGCTCGCCTACGCCACGTTTCCACTCTTCGTGTTGCCGGCCCTGCGTTTTGCCGGTGGTGCCTCGGGAGGGCGCGACGGTCTGCTGGCGGTCGCCACTCGCGAGGTCTTTCCCCGGGTCGTCCTGCACGGTGCCTGGACCCTGGCCCTGGCCGCGGGTCTCCTGGCGGTGTTGCGCCGGCACCTGGAGGAGCCGAGGTTTCGCCGCTTCCTGGGCTGGTTGGCGATGGTCCTGGCCGCGCTCTTCGCCCTGCTGGTGGTTTCCTCGCTCTTCGACCCCTGGAGCCCGGAGGCCGCGTCCGGGGAGCGTTTGCTGCGTACCTTCCTGCTCGGCGGCCTGCTATTGCCCGGGGGCCTCTTCGCCTTCCACGTGCAGCGTTACAACCTGCTGCGGCTGTCGATGTCTCACCGCACCCTGCGCCATTTCGCGGCGGTGGTGGTGCTGGTGGTGCTGGTCATGGCGGCGGGGCCGGCGGCGGGGGTAGAGGATCTGGCGGTGTTTCGCCGGGTGGTGGCCTGGGGTTTGCTTCTCGCTCTCTTCGGTGGCACCGTCTACGGGTCACTGGTCGATCTCGCCCTGCGCCGCTGGCCGATGCTGCGCCGCTGGTACGGCCGAAACCTGGAACCCCGGGAGCTCGATGCCCTGATGGACAGTCTGCAGAATCCCCAGCTCGAAGAGTCCGAGATCCGGCACCGCACTGCCGAGGCCGTGGGCCGATGGTTGGGCTGCCGGGCGGAGTTCCTGCCCGAGCCGGAGACGGCACCGACCACCGGCGAGCTCTGGCAGGCCCTGGGAGGGGCCGAGAGGCCTTTCCTGTTTCGCCTCGATCCGCCCTCGCCCGAGGTGGCCGACACCCTGGCGCGTGGCGACCTGCACGCGGCCTTCGCCCTGCGGGTGGAAGGGGAGCTCGAAGGAGTGCTCGGTCTGTCGCGCAGCGCCACCGGCGGAGGGTATGCCGACGGCGAGCTCGAGGCGGTGCGCCTGGTGATGCGCCAGCTCGCCGGCACCCTGGCCCTGCGCCGGCTGCTGGCGACGCGACTGGCCGAGGAGCGCCGGGCCGAAGAGCACGAACGGTTGGGGCTCCTGGGGCTGGTCTCCGCCTCCCTGGCCCACGAGATCAAGAACCCTCTGGCGTCGATGAAGAGCCTGGCCCAGACCCTGCGCGAAGACCTCGCCGAGTCCGACCCCGGTGGCGACGGCGTAGCGGACCTGGATCTCATCGTGGAGCAGATCGACCGTCTCGACCGCACCACGCGCGAGATCCTGGGGGTCGCACGCCCG
This sequence comes from uncultured Thermoanaerobaculia bacterium, assembly GCA_964565225.1. GTDB lineage: Bacteria > Acidobacteriota > Thermoanaerobaculia > Multivoradales > J023 > CAZMEL01. The sequence goes on from CAZMEL010000315.1 coordinate 5,818, forward strand.
CGGCCGGGGGAAGCGGTGGATCTCGGCGCGCTGGTGGAGAGCGCCGTGTACATCCTCGGGGCCGAGGCACGGAAACGAGGGGTCGAGCTGGAGAGTGGCGGAATCGCCGAGGTCGGGGCCGTGGCGGGATCTCCGGCGGCCTGGCAGACGGTGGTCTTCAACCTGGTGCTCAACGCCGTGGAGCACACCCCGGCGGGCGAGACGGCCCGGGTCGAGCTGCGTCGTGGAGCCGGTGAGGAGGATTTCGAGCTCACCACCGAGAACCCCGGGGAGCCTCTCGGGCCGGAGCTCCGGCAACGCATCTTCGAGCCCTTCGTCGGCGACGAGCAAGGCACCGGTCTCGGGCTGGCCCTGGTCCATCGGCGGCTGCAGGAGCTCGGCGCCGGCATCGAGCTCGATCACCCACCCGGCCGGGTGCGGTTCCGTGTGCGAGGAGCGAGCCATGAGCCTTGAAAGAGCCTCCGCGACCCTGCTGGTCTGCGACGACGAGCCCGCGGCGCGCCGGGGCATGACCCGGGCCCTGGGCCGTGAAGGGTTCCGGATGCTCGAATGTGGCAGCGGCCACGAAGCGCTGGCCGTGCTCGAGGAGCACAGCGTCGATCTCGTGCTGCTCGACCTGCGCATGGCCGGGCTCGACGGTCGTGCGACCCTGGAGCGAATCGTCGCCCAACCCGAGGCGCCGCCGGTGGTCATGGTCACCGCCGACTCCCAGCTCCGCACCGCTCTCGACTGCCTGCGCGCGGGCGCCGCCGATTTTCTCGCCAAGCCCTACGACATCGCCGAGCTGCGCTGGGTGGTCCGCCGGACCCTGGAGAGCCGCCGCCTGAGCCGCCAGAATCGGCGCCTGCGCTCCGAGCTCGTCCGCCTGGTGGGTGACGGTGAGCTGCTCGGCGACTCGCCGGCCATGGCGGAGCTGCGGGACATCCTGCACCGCGCAGCGCCCACCGATGCCAGCCTGCTGATCCGCGGCGAGACCGGCACCGGCAAAGAGCTGGTGGCGCGGACGGTGCATCGCGCCAGCGCCGTGGCCGACGGGCCCTTCGTCGCCCTCAACTGCGCCGCGGTGCCCGAGAGCCTGCTCGAGAGTGAGCTCTTCGGCCACCGCAAGGGAGCCTTCACCGGCGCCGACCGCGATCGCGCCGGCCGGCTGCAGGAAGCCCACGGCGGCACTTTCTTTCTCGACGAGGTGGGCGACATGCCCCTCGCCGCCCAGGCCAAGCTCCTGCGGGTGCTCCAGGAACGCCGGGTCGAGCCCCTGGGAGGCGGCAAGCCTCGGACCATCGACGTCCGTGTGCTCGCCGCCACCCACCGCGACCTGGAGTCGATGGTGGAAGACGGCTCCTTTCGCCAGGATCTCTACTTCCGCTTGCGGGTCGTGGAGGTCGAGGTGCCCGCCCTGCGCCTGCGAGGAGACGACGTCTTGCTCCTCGCCCGGGCGTTCCTGCAACGCTTCGCCGGCCGGGTGTTGGAGCTGAGCGCCGATGCCGCCCGCACCCTGCTCGACCACCGATGGCCCGGCAACGTGCGCGAGCTCGAGAACGCCATGCAACGAGCCGCCATCTTCTGTCGCGGCAGCCTCGTCGAGGCGGCGGATCTACCGTCGGACCTCCGCGCCGGATCCGGCTCCCCCGCGCCCCGCACCGACGCCGAGGCGCCGCCGGAGCTTCCCTTCGTCGAGGCCAAGGCTCGGGTCGTCGAAGCCTTCGAGCGGCGCTATTTCGACGACCTCCTGCGGCGCCACGAAGGCAACATCTCGAGGGCCGCGCGGGAGGCCGGTCTGCACCGGCAGAACCTCCAGAAGAAGCTGCGGCAGCTCGATCTCGATGCCGCGGCGTATCGGTAGCCGAGCCCGGGTGCTGCCGCTACAATGAACCCCGAGAATCGGAGCGAGTTCGAAACGGGCCGAGGTGATGGAGGAGGAAGCTCGTGAGTAGTGATCCGCAAGGTGATCAGAAAGCGTCGCGCAAGGAGCTGTTGCGGATCTGGGGGCCGATCGTGCTCCTTGGTATCGCCGCCTTCGGCTACACGTTCTCCCGGCTGGAGCCCGCCGCGCCGCGTCAGCTCACGATCGCCACCGGTAGTCAGCAGGGCGCCTACTTCCACTACGGCGAAGAGTACCGGGAGTTCCTGGCTGTTGAGGGGTTCGAGCTCGAGGTGCTGGAAACCGCCGGCTCGCCCGAGAACCTGCGCCGGCTGCTGGCCGGCGAGGTAGATCTGGCCCTGCTGCAGGGCGGCGTGGCAGACGCCGCTGACTATCCAGGGCTGGAGAGCCTGGGGAGCCTGTTCTTCGAGCCCCTGTGGCTCTTCTTTCGGGGAGACCTGGAGGTCGAGACGCTCACCGACCTGATCGGCAAACGAGTGGCCGTGGGTGACGGAGGAAGCGGATCCGAGGTTCTGGCTCGGCAGCTGCTGGCCGACAACGATATCGACGAGTCGGCGGCGGAGCTGGTGCACCTCGGCAGCAGTGCAGCGGCCGATGCGCTCGAGCGAGGGGAGATCGACGCCGCGTTCTTCGTCGCCTCCGCGTCGGCGAGCTACGTGGAGCGGCTCCTGGCCACCGAGGGCGTCGAGCTCCTGTCTCTGCGTCGCTACCGCGCCTACCGCGTACGACATCCGTTCCTCTCGCCGGTGATCCTGGGCGAAGGGGTGATCGATCTCGACGAGAATCTTCCGCCGCGCAACATCCAGATGGTGGCCGCGGCGGCCACGATCGTGGCTCGCAAGGATCTGCACCATGCCCTGGTTCCGGTGTTGATCGAGGCCTTCGAGTCGGTCCACGGGGGCCCCGATCTCTTCGCCGAGCAGGGCACCTTTCCCTCGGCTCGGTACGTGGAGTTCCCGCTCAAGAGCGAGGCGGCGCACTATCTCGAGAACGGCCCGTCGTTCCTCTATCGAATTCTCCCCTACCGCACGGCGGCTTCGGTCGATCGTCTGAAGATCCTCCTCCTACCCTTCATCCCGCTCTTGCTGGTGGTGTTCAAGATGGCCCCGCCCGTCTACCGCTGGCGGATCCGGTCTCGGATCTACCGCTGGTACGAGAATCTGCGGGAGCTCGACCATCTGCTGCTGACCGAGCCCACCCCCGAGGCTGCCCGGCGGGCCCTCGAAACTCTCGAAGGGGTGGAGAAAGAGATCACCGAGGTCACGGTGCCTCTTTCGTACATGGACGAGTTCTACAATCTTCGCCTGCACCTGGAGCTGATCGAGCGCAAGCTCGCCGAGATCCTGTCGGCCGCGCGAGCGTCGCGAGAGGCCGAGGCTCGTGCGGCAAGTCTCCCGGAGAATCGAGCCGGCACCTGAGAGGTTGGCTCTACTTTGTCAGATTGGAGATTCGGTTTCGTAAGAGTCGGCGTTCCTGGAGC
>CAZMEL010000316.1:0-9080 GCA_964565225.1 uncultured Thermoanaerobaculia bacterium
GGCCCGAACGTCTCCACGGCACGTTCGAGAGAAGCGGCCGCGTCGTCGATCCGGTCCCCCTCGAGAAGAGCGACGATCTCCCTCGCTCGTTCCGCGATCAAAGCCTGCCGCTCGTCGCGTTCCTCTTCCTGGCGCAAGAGCTGCTGCTCGGTCGCTCGTAGAGCGACCACCTGGGGATCTCCCGGCGCCAGGTCCCACGCCTGGTCGAGAAGATCGAGAGCCGCCCCATGTCGATCCTGATTCGCCGCCTTCTGGGCCTGCTCCAGCAGATCACGCACTAGCGGACGGTTGGCGATCTCCTCGATCTCGGAAATCCGGCCCTCGAGCTCGCGCAGCTGCGGGGCTCGCCCATGCACCGCCTCGGCTTGCTGCAGACGATCTCGGGCCGCCGAGAGCTCTCCTTCCGCGATCGCCTCCTCGATCTCCTCCACCGCCGCCTCGATGGCACCGCCGGCATCGCCCGCCGCAGATGGCCGCGAAGCCTCGGCGGCCTGGACGAGGGCGGAGCCGCCATCGCCCGGGGAAGGCGGCAAGACCACCGTTTCCTGCTCGGGATCGATCCCCTGCAGCAGGCTCGAGTCTCCGGGCGGCGCCGGAGTCGGCTCGGGCGAGAAGTGGCGATCGAAACGTGCCTGGGTGCTCGACCCCGGCCCTCCGGCGGGAATCCTCGGCACCTCCAACGGCCCCTGGGTCCACGCCAGAATCCTCTCGGTCTCTGCCGGGTCGCCCTCCGTTTCGACCTCGGCCAGAGCGGCGACGAACTCTTCCGCCGTGGAGAAACGCTCCTCGGGAGATTTCGCCAACCCGCGCCGAAGAGCTGCGCGAAGGGTCTCGGGTACCCGACCCTCCGGATCCGAGATCGCAAAGTCCATGGGAGGCCGGAACAGGTGACCGGCGATCAGTGACGAAGGGTTGTCACCGGAGATCGGGTACTTGCCCGTCGAGAGCTCGTAGAGCACCAGGGCGAAGGCGTAGAGATCGGCGCTGAAGGGCTGCTCGGCCCCACTCGCCGCCTCGAAATGCTCCGGCGCGGCGTAGCGAAACTTGCCGACGAAGATTCCTGCCCCCGTCAGCTGCCCGTCCTTGCTTCCCTCGATCGCCTTGGCGAGGCCGAGGTCGATGAGCTTGACCAGGGGCCGCCCGCCGTCGTCGCGCCCCAGCATCAGGTTGTCGGGTGCGATGTCGCGATGCACGATCTGCTGCCGATGGATGTATCCGATCGCCTGCAAGCTCTGCCGGGCGATCTCCAGCACCAGCGACACCGGCGGCCGCTCTTCGGCCCGCACCAGATCACCCAACGTCGCTCCACGGATCAGCTCCATGACGATGTAGGCGACCCCTTCGTCGTCGAAGGTGAAGTCGAAGATCCTGGCGATGTTGGGGTGGGAGAGCCGCGCCGCGGCCTGCGCTTCCTGGAGAAACCGGGCGCGAAGGGTTTCGTCCTGCTGCAGGTGTGGGCGCATGACCTTGACCACGCGCTCCTCCCCGAGCAGACGGTGGCGGACCTTGTAGACCGCACCCATTCCACCCTCCTGGAGCTTCTCCAGGATCTCGTACTTTCCTTCCAGGCGATGCAAGGGATAAACGGCTGTCATCTCGGGAAGATCAGCCCACGGAATTTTGGTCGAGGACCGCCTCGCGGAGCCCCGCTCCCGTCTTCCGAGGCTGCAGTGGCCAGCGGCGAAGCCGGTTCGTGCTCATTTCCGCCGGAAGGCGTCCATCGACACCACGTTGTTCTTCTTGGCCTCGTTGTCCTTTTTGGCTTCGTTGTTCTTCTCGGCTTCCGATTCGGAAGATCCGTCCAGGTCTTTCGCCGCTTCCCATTCTTCTTTCTCGACCTGAATCTCTTCCGCGCTCCGCCAGTGCCTCACGCCACTCTCGCCGGAGTCGACCTCGCCGCCGATCTCGACCTCGCCACCCAGGGGCAGGAAGCTGAGCTGGAGGCTGGCCGACGGATCGGCAAAGGCCACCAGGGCGCTGAAGGGAATCTCCATCCAATGACCCACCTGGCCGAAGAAGAGGGTTACCGAGAACTTCTCCGCTGCGACCGTCAAGTCCTGGAATTGATGCTGGAGGACCACGGTCATCACTTCCGGATACTGATCGCGGAGATTTTGTGGAATCTCGACCCCGGGCGCATCCGTACGAAAGGTGATATAGAAATGATGCTCACCCGGCAGGCCGTCGCGAGCGACGATCTCGAGACTCCGTCGAACGACCTCGCGAAAGGCATCCTGGATCAGGATCGAGTAGTCCAATGGATCGTCTAGCGTCGTATCATTCAAAACCTGGGTCCTCCGTGGGCCACTCGAGCTGCTGGAAGCAGCGAGCCGGTCGGCACGATCTGGCTTGCTACCCTATCAGAGAGGCCGGTCTCCGAGGTCCCCACCACCACCCGCTCTCGAGCGGATCGCGGAACCGGCCAGCCAACCTTTCGAGGAATCTCCCATGATCGAATCCATCCCGCGTCGCGGGTATCCGAAGGCTGCCGTCCTGCTGGTGGCCCTGCTGCTCGCCATTCCCACAACGGGCCTGCTCGCCGACGAAAGAGCCGACGCCATCGCCGAACGAACTCTCGAAGCCATGGGGGGCAAGAAAGCTTGGGACGCCACCCGTTTCCTGCGTTTCGATTTCTTCGGTTTCCGGCTCCACCACTGGGACAAGGAAACCGGCCGCCATCGCCTGGAAGGAACGACTCGCGAAGGGGTCGAATACGTGGTTCTGCACAACCTCCACACCCGCCAGGGTAAGGTCTATCTCGACGGCGAACGGGCCACTGGCAAGACCGCGGAGGAGCACTTGGAGAGGGCCTACGGCGCCTGGATCAACGACACCTACTGGCTCCTGATGCCCTTCAAGCTGAAGGATCCCGGCGTGACCCTTTCCTACGACGGCGTGGAAACCCTCGACGGAGTCGCCTACGATCGCCTGCTGCTCACCTTCGACAGCGTGGGCCTCACCCCGGGGGACAAGTACTGGGCCTGGATCAACAAGGAAACCGGCCTGATGGACCGCTGGGCCTACTTTCTCGAGAGCTACGAGGAAGGACGCGAGCCCACCCAGTGGAAATGGCTCGACTGGGACCGCTACGGCGAGCTCGTGCTCTCTCCCCACCGGGTCAAGGTGGAAGACGGTTCCGAGAGGAGCCTGGAGCAGCTGGCGGTGCTCGACGAAGTCCCCGATCACGTCTTCGAGTCCCCCGAGGCCGCCAGCCTCGATTGAAGCCGTCTCTTCAGACCACGGAGGCGCCGCCGCCCGCGGCCAGCTCCGCATAGGCGAAACCGTTGCGATGGTACGTCCCGTCGATCCGCACCTCGATGGGACGACGCAGGGGGGCGCCTCCGGTCACCAGGGTGTGGAACTCCCCGTTCTCACCACAGGGGTCGACTCCGTCGGGCAGATCCCGGAGGAGGTCGTGGTCGAACGGACGGCCGAGGAACGACTCCGGCAGACGCTCCGGGTCGACGCACACCACCTTCGCTTCCAGCCCACCGTCGACCATCGAACGCGCCAGGTCGGCGGTGGGAATTCCCCACAGGGGAAACACCGGCTCGAGATCGAGACCCGCGAGGAAACGCTCGCGATAGGCCCGGATATCTTCCAGGTGCAGGTCTCCGAAGACGATCTTGCGTGCTCCCCGGTCTCGAAAGTCCCGCAGCGCGCTACCCAGGACCCGCTCGTACCAGTCGTTGGGGCAGGGGAACGGCAGCGGCACGACCACCGCGGGCAGCCCGAGGGCCGCAATCTGCTCGCGCAAGAGCTCTTCGGGCACTCCATGCATCGCGACTCGATCTGCCGATTCGTCCGCCTGCCGGATCGCGAGAGTGGTGAGCACCGCAACCACTTCCACCGTCTCCGAGCCCGCCAGGCGGTGCAACGCCCAGGCACTGTCCTTGCCGCTCGACCAGAAGAGCACGGCCGGTTCCCGGGTCATCGTTCGGGGCCGACCACGGTCGGACTGGATGCAGCGTCGCCTCGCCAGTGGCGCCGGAGGGTGGCGCGCGGCTCGGGATGATGCATCGAGAAGTCTCCGCCGTGCCTCTGGCCGGGAATCCACTTCCACCAGAACATCCCGGCAATGAAAGGCTGGGGCTCGATCTTCCGGAGCGCCACTTCCATCAGCCGGCGCTGCAGGGCACGGTTGGCCTCGTTCTCCCGGCTGTTGCGGCGCCAGGGCTCGCGGGCGGCGTCGGGGGAGACGTCGTACCCGATCTCGGCGAAGAGAACCGGTTTGTCGTAACGGCGGGAGAGCTCGGCCAGCTGCCGTAGCGGCTGCTCCCAGCCCGCTTCGAGTGCCTCCACCGAAGGATCGTCGAGGGCGCTCAAGGGAAAATAGGCCTGGACGCCGATCCAGTCCACTGCGTCCCAGAACGGCACCTGCCCGAGCCGGTCCCAGTTCGCGGAGTAGGTGACCTTACCGCTGTAGACCTCTCGTACCGCGGCGAGGATCTGCCGCCATTCGCGCTCGCGAAAGGTCGTGGCCTCGTACTCGAGGCCCACCGAGAAGACCGAGATCCCCGCGGATTCGGCGAACCGTGCCTGGTCGACGATGAACTCGCGGTAGGTGGTGAAGAACCGCTGCCAGCGCCGCTCGTCGTCGCCGAAGTCGATCGCCCCTCGCCATTCGAAGCTCCCCCAATAGGCCAGGTGGGGCTTCCAGAACAGCTGCACCTCCTCTCGAGCCGCCATCTCCACCGCCCGCTGCAGGTACCCGGTGCTCGCCGCCCGCTGGAAGGACACACGACCGGACCGGTCGACTCCGGCGTAGGGATGGATCGACACCCACTCCACTCCCAGCTCTCGCAGATCGCGCAGGCTCTCGGTCATCGCCCGCGATCCCCAGATCCGGCCATATCCGGGGCACGAAACGGTCATGCCGCGCAGAAACGGAGAGGTTTCCTCCGGAGAGGATGCGGCGGTTTCTGCCTTCACCCCACTGGCAAGGGCGACCAGGCACAGCGCCAGGCAACAAAGATGGAATCTGTTGAAATACATGGGCTCCTCTTCACCGTCGGATCCTCGGGCCTCGAAGGTCAGTACGCCAGATCGGGTCCCTCGGTTCTGGGACGATACGGATCATGGGCCTCTCGCCCCGGGCTGGAGCCGGTGGTATAGTCGTTTTCAGCCCGACTCCAGCCGGAGAATGGGCGATTCACAACCCAGAGCTCGCGAATTCGGTACCTGACCGGTGAACCGGCCGCGTTCACCCGGTGGAGGAGCACGACGGATGGATATTTTCTCAGACTTGACGTGGCGGGGATTGGTCTACGATGCGTCGGAAGGAGTGGTCGAACGTCTCGCCAAGGGCAAGACGACCCTCTACATCGGCTTCGATCCCACCGCCAGCAGCCTCCACGTCGGCTCGCTGCTGCAGATCCTCAATCTAGCCCGCATGCAGAGGTTCGGGCATCACTCCATCGCCCTGGTGGGAGGCGGCACCGGCCTGATCGGCGACCCCAGCGGCAAATCCCAGGAACGTCAGCTGCTGACACCCGAGAAGGTCGAGGAGAACCTGGTCGGCATTCGCGAGCAGCTCAGTCGCTTTCTCGACTTCGACAGCCGGGAGAACCCGGCCCGCATGGTCGACAACGGCGAGTGGTTGCGATCCGTTCCCCTGGTCGAGTTCCTGCGCGACATCGGCAAACACTTCAAGGTCAACCAGATGCTGGCCAAAGAGTCGGTGCGGCAGCGGATCGACAAAGAGGAGGGAATCTCGTTCACCGAGTTCTCCTACGCCCTTCTCCAGTCCTACGACTTCCTGGTGCTCTACGACCGCTTCGGCTGCGAGCTGCAGATGGGAGGCAGCGACCAGTGGGGCAACATCACCACCGGCACCGACCTGATCCGGCGTCTGCGCCGGGGCAAGGCCTACGGCCTGGTGGTGCCCCTGGTGATGTCGGCCACGGGAGTGAAGTTCGGCAAGACCGAGGCGGGTGCGATCTGGCTCGATGCCGAGCGGACCTCACCCTACCGTTTCTACCAGTACTGGCTCGGAACCGATGATCGGGACGTGGACAAGTTTCTCAAATACTTCACCTTTCTGAGCCAGGAAGAGATCGCCGAGATCGCCACCGCCACCGAGCAAGCTCCCGAGCAGCGGCGAGGCCAGCAGACCCTGGCGCGAGAGGTGACCGAGATGGTGCACGGCCCCACCGCCCTGGCGACCGCGATCCGCTCCTCCGAGATCCTCTTCGGCGCCGAGATCGACGACCTCTCGCCCGCGGAAGTGCTCGACATCTTCGACGACGTGCCGTCGACCGAGCTCGCCCGAGAGCGCCTGCAGGGAGAAGGCATGGGCCTCGTGGATCTCCTGGCGGAGACCGCCCTGGCGCCCTCTCGCGGCGCCGCCAAACGCCTGATCCGCGACGGTGGCGCCTACGTAAACAACCGGCGGATTCGCGACGAGAAGGCCAGGGTGCACGCCGAGGATCTCCTGGGTGGCCAGGTGCTCGTGCTGCGCAAGGGACAGAAGTCGTATCACCTGGTCAACCTGCTCGGAGACTGAAGCGATGGGTTTTGCCAATCCCCGTGGGAGCGAGTTCCAGACCGCCATCTGCCAGGCTCTCGGTGAGCTGGAGATTCGCAGGCCGAGCGTTCGCCTGCTGCTCGGAACCGACGAGTTCATCCTCCACGAACGGCGGGTCGCCCTGACCCCACGCCACGTGGAGGAGCTCGGCCAGAGCCTCCGAGAGCTCGGCCTCGAGCCCGAGATCTACGTCGTGCAGGGTGCCGGAGAGCGCGCCGGGGGTCGCCACGAGCCTCCGTACCGCGACGACGAATACCGAGCCGCGGGCGCCCGGATCGTGGCGGTCGACGCAACCCCCGATCTGCCGCCGCTCGACGTCGTGCACGCCCTGAAAGAGCCCACCGAATACGAGAGTCGCCTGCCGGGCCAGATGATCCGGATCGGTGCGTTGCACCTGGCGAGCAAACCGCCGGGGGTCTGCAGCCTGGCGCGAGAGCGCAACTTCTCGGCGATCATCGACGGCGCCACCGTGGGCAACTGCGCCTACCTGCAGCTCGGAGACGATGTCGACCGTACGCCCATCGTCGGCAGCATGTCGCGCTTCGCGGGCTCCCTCTCCGGTCGTCAGCTGGTAGAAGGGCTCGATGTCAACGGTCTGGGCAACGGCAAGATCGTCGTGGTGGGCGGCGGCATCGCCGGCCGCAGCGCCATTCAAGAGCTCGCCCATCGCGCCAGACCACTGGTCGTCATCGAGCCCTGGGAGCCGACCCGCCAGTTGCTCGAAACCTGGCTTCCGGACCTCGGCTGCCCGTTCGAGATCATCGAAACGATCACCGAGGAAGCCATGGACGACGCCTTCGGAGTCGTCTTCGCCCACCGTTCCGGGGCCCAGAAGGCCGCGCGGGTCTGCGATTACCACAAACACATCCGCAAGATGCGCCGAGGAGCCGCCATCTCCGACATCGCCATCGACCAGGGCGGCAGCATCGACCATCCGGAATTCCGGGAAGAAGACGACGTGGTGGCCAGCCGCAACAAATACATCGAGCTGCTCACCCCCGACTACTACTACTACGCCGACACCAACATGCCCCGCGAAGAGCCCCACATGGCCTCGGAAAAACACGGCGACGCCTCCTTGCCCTACGTCACCGCTCTCCTCGGCCTGTGCGCCTCCTGCGACCGGACCGAAGACGTGGTCGCTCGCCTGCTGCGGCGTCCGGCCGCCACCTTCACCCGCGCCGAAGACGCCCGGGATCTCGGCTTCCTCCAGGCCGTGGAGCAAGACCTGCGCAACGGCATCCAGCTCGCGACCCAGAACCGCGAGCTGCTGATCACCGATTCCGACATCGAGGCGAATACCCACCTTTCGGACTGGATCCGCGGCTGTAGGGAATAGCTGGTTTCTTCCACCATCGGGAGCTCGGGCCAGGCCACCCGATGGTCGAGCTCCGCTCAGTCCCAACGGCCCGGGTCGCCGCCACGACCGCACATAGCCACCGTAGCTCTGGGCCGTTCCGCGCCGGACGCTCGCGCCGCCGTGTTATGCGGCCTCACTGGCAGTCTCTAGTTCCACTAGATTGTGAGCTGCCTCCCAGATACAGGCTTGGATCTTGGTCTTGAGTTCCGTTTCCTCCTCAGCGGAGGCATCTCGAAGGCTGCGGCCCTTGAACCTAAAGTCAACGACCACTTCAAGATCTCCAGCTTCGTCTTCAAGACCCCAATCGCTTGCAGTTGTCTCCCAGATACTCTCGCCATCAACAGTGACTCTGAGGTCGAATACCGAATCTGCTTTCGCCAGGAGCCAAGGAGCCTCGTCCTCAAGCCAAGGGTTAGCTGTTATAGCTTTGTCGAGAAGGAGCCGATGAAATGCGGTAAACAGGATTGCCAAATCAGCCCCAGAGAAGCTCTCGGGCAGAGAAATATCGATGCCGAGCTCTGTCAAACTGTTCTTGACCGATGCTTTGTAAAAATTCTTATTTAGGTGGCCTGACCGAAAGCCTCGCATTAGACGCTCCACTCTGATCCGGTCTGGCCCATTCTTTGCCCGCTCAAGGGCTTCGAGTAGTAGTCTTTGATTTGCATTGACCCGATAATCAAATCGATCCTGTATGAGAGATCGATGTTTGACACAAAGGTCATCCCAAAAGTCGGGGCCACGAAACACGACTGTATTGCCAGCTAGACCTAATCGCTGGCCTTCTGCGAGGATCTTTTCCATTGCCGTCCCGGTGTAGGGTGCATTCGAAGCGAATAAGTACTGATGCCAAGCAAAGGTCGCACGATACTCGGCTGCGCGTGCCAGAGAGTGAACACTTTCTCCCGGAGGAATGGAGCCAAAGCTACCGTGGATCGAAGATTTGCATTGATATGCTTGCCCGAGAGATCTTGAAAGAATGTCGATGCCGAGATCTGGAGCCGCAAGTCGGTCGAATTCTCCCTGCCCATATTCGTTCGCAAGAAGGTCCGCACAAAGAGATTCCCAAGCGCCCGAGAACGTGGTCTCTGGCGGCTGGACTTTCAAGAAGTGAGCAGAGAAGTCAAATTGCATAGTGATCTCCTAGTTCTACTTTGTCAGATTGGATATTCGGTTTCGTAAGAGTCGGCGTTCCTG
>CAZMEL010000317.1:0-9049 GCA_964565225.1 uncultured Thermoanaerobaculia bacterium
CCTATTGGGAGAAGGCCCGCAACGTCGCCGCGGGCGGCGACCCCGTGTTCCTCGAGCAGGCCCTTTCCGTGGCACAGCGGGCGACGGAGCTCAACCCCTACCTCGCCGACGCCCGGGTGAGCTACGGCCTGGCCAGGCTTCACAGCGGTGATCCAGCGGGCGCCCGCCAGGAGCTGGAGAACGCCCTCGAGCTCGAGCCCGGCAATGCCGATGCTCACTTCGGCCTCGCCAAGCTGGCCGAGTCGGCCGGAGATCTCGAGGCCTCGGAGAGTTCCTACCGCCGAGCCTTCGAGCTCCTGCCCACTCCACTCTACGCCAACGCTCTCGGTGCCCAGCTATATCGGGCCGGGCGATACGAAGAAGCCGAAGAGTGGTTCTCCACCAGCCTGGAGCTCTCGCCGCAGAATCTCTATGCCCTGCGCAATCTCGGCGGGCTCCACCACGCCCAGGGGCGTAGCGACGAAGCGGCCAGGAGGTTCCAGCAGGCCCTGGTGGTGCGGCCCGACGCCTCGCTCTACTCCAATCTCGGCACCGTTTTCTTCGGCCGGGGCCTCTACCCCCTGGCGGCCGAAGCCTTCGAGGACGCCCTCGCCATGCCCGGTGCCATCAACCGGTCGATCTACTGGTCCAATCTGGCCGACGCCTACCGTCTGATCCCCGGCCAACAGACCGATGCGCAGCGCGCCTATCGCCAGGCTCTACGCATTCTCGATCAAGAGCTGGCCGCCGCACCCGGCGATCTGCGGGTCGCCAGCCGGCGCGTCCTGGTGATGGCTCGCTCCGGCCATGCCGAAGAGGCTCGCGCCGAGCTCGATCGTCGGTCTCCCGAAGCCTCGTCCACCGACCTCTACTCCCGGCTGCGTTTCGCCATTGCCCACGAGCTCTGCGGCAACCGCCAGCAAGCCCTCGACACCCTGGCCACTGCCCTGAGGGACGGTCTCCCCCTCTCCGAGGTACGGCGCGAGCCCGACCTGCAGGCCCTGCACGCCGATCCAGGGTTCCACGAGCTCCTACTCACCTTCGACGAGAGATGATCGAGGGGTGGTGTCGGGGCCGTCGGTATCGCTGACGATCATCTCCGGGTCGAAGACGAAGAAGTCGCGGTAGGGAGCCCGGTGGACCTCGAGGGCCACCGAGAGCTGGAAGGCCCGGAAGGCCCCTGTTCCACGACGAAACGTCAACTCGTCGTGGCGGCCGGCGGGCGTCTCGGCGAAGAGGTCCCAGGTGGGCAGCTCCTGGCCCTCGTCGCGACTGAAGACCGGGCTCCAGCGCGGAGTCGAGGCCCTGGAGATCTTCCACTTCAAGGGTTTTTCCCCTTCTTCGCAAAAGGGTGCCGCTCGCTCTCCGGTCTCGGGCTGGGTGAAGAAGAAGTCGATCAAGGCCGGGGGCGACGGCAGGGGCGGCACCGGATCGTCCAGATCACTGATGTCCACCAGTCGAAAGGAGATCCGGTCCTCGGCATGGATCTTGGTAAACCACTGGGGGCTGGGGGAATCGCCGTCCGTGAGGTCGATCAGGGCATTCTCGAGGGGCAGATACCGGCTCTTCCAGCGAGTCTCGACGATCGGAGCGGCGTTCCCGTTGATTCCGAGCTCGAGGCGCAACACTTGAGGGACAGTTCGAGACATGGGAAACCTCCTGGCAAGAACCAGCAGCAGACCGCGGATCGGCCTGCTGCTCGGTCACTCGGGTTTGAATTCCGTCACTCACCTACGGCGATGAAACCGAACCAGCGACCGCGGAGATCGCCGTCGTCGTTGCCCGTGATCATCACGAAACCCGAAGCGCTCAAGCCCTCTCGCTTGACGATGCAGTTCAATCGGGTCTCGTTGTTCTGGGCGCTGTTGGAAACCACCGTGGCGGTGATGGTCGGGGTGTGGCGGAAGGTCCCCGGATCGAAGGTGATCGTGTAGTGACCGCTGGTGGGATTCTGGGCGGAAAAGCCGGATCCGGCAACGATGTTACCATCGACGTCTACGGTCCCACGGACGACTTTGAAGTTGGTGGTCATTGTGATTTCTCCTCGGTTGGCGGTTGGTTGCTCGAGCCCGTCCGGGCTCCTTCGCAGACCTGGAAATAGCAATGGCCGTGCCAGGCCGGAGGCGTCGAATGCGGCCTGTTTTCGCCCATTTCTCGGCCTTCTACCCTCGACCTTCGTCGACCTTCGTCGGCCTTGTTCCAGGGAATTCGAAGGCCTCGAAAACTACGTGTCGACCCCTCGCCCGTGCCGGGAATCGGAGAATCTGTCGATGTCGATGGTGCCAGACCAGAGATCACCTCCCGGGGCCGATTCCCTCGACAAGACCTGGAGCCGGACCGATGGCTCCAGCGGTAGCGGTAGCACACCCGCCTCCCTGATTCCCGGCCTCACCATCCTCTTCCATCCCGACTTCGACCGCATCGGCGAACGGGCGGGGCTCGCCGGCCTGGTCGGAGGCAGCGTCGAGCTCTCGCGCCAGACTCCCGAGTTCGCGGCCCCCGGCGCGGCCACGAGCCAACCCCTCGCCGACCAGGGCCTCAGCCGCCAGCCGTTGCGGCTGCGCCACGCCGGAGACCGGATCGTTTTCGACCGGGGAGCCAGTAGTCGTACCCGTCTCTCCCTCGACGGCCGGGAGATCGAAGCCACGGCCTCGTGCGGCGCCAAGGCCCTCGAAGACGGCGTGGTGCTGCTGCTCGGTGGACGGGTGGTGCTGCTGCTCCATCTCCTCGACCCGATCGCCGATCTCGAGACCCCACGTTTCGGGCTGGTCGGGGAGAGCCCGGCCCTCACCCAGGTGCGCCGCGACATCGTGCGTACGGCCGACCTCGAGGTCCCCATCCTGCTCCGCGGTGAGTCGGGTACCGGCAAGGAGCTGGTCGCCCGAGCCATCCACGAGGCGAGCCCGCGAAGCCGCCGACCCTACGTGGCGGTGAACATGGCCGCCATTCCCGGCAACCTCGCCGCCTCGGAGCTCTTCGGCGCCGAGCGTGGAGCCTTCACCGGCTCCGACCGCAACCGCGCCGGTTTCTTCGAGCAGGCCAGCTCCGGCACCCTCTTCCTCGACGAGATCGGCGAGACTCCGGTCGAGGTGCAGGCGCTGCTGCTGCGGGCGCTCGAGGGTGGCGAGATCCAGCGGGTCGGCGGCGAGCGGCCCCGGACCGTCGATGTCCGCGTCGTCTCCGCCACCGACGCCGACCTCGAGGCCGCCGCCCACGACGGAACCTTCCGCAGCCCGCTCCTGCACCGCCTGAGCGGCTATGTCCTCCGGCTCCCCCCTCTGCGCCATCGCCGCGAGGACTTCGGCCGCCTGTTCGCCTTCTTCCTCCGCCGCGAGCTCGAGAGCCTCGGTTCCCTACACCTCGTCGCGCCTCGCCGGCATCCCTGGTTGCCGGCGGCGCTGGTCGCGCGCCTCGCGGCCTGGCACTGGCCCGGCAACGTGCGCCAGCTGGCCAATGTCGTGCGCCAGCTGGTGATCGCCAACCGCGGCGACGATCCCGCCACCCGTTTTTCCGAGGTCGAAGATCTCCTGCGAAAGACTCCGGCCGGGCCCCAAACTGCAGAACCGCCGCCACTCGATGCCCCGGCGCCCCATCCACCCGCGGGACCGCGCAAGCCCTCCGATCTCAGCGAGGCCGAGGTGATCGCCGCCCTCCGGGCTCACCGCTTTCGACCGGGAGAGGCCGCCGACGCTCTCGGCATCCCGCGCTCTTCGATCTACTCCCTGATCGACAAGATCCCGAGTCTGCGCAAGGCCGCCGAGCTGAGCCGCGAGGAGATCGAAGAGGCCCGGGCGCGGGCCGGCCCCAGCCTCGAAGCCGTGGCGGCCGAGCTCGAAGTCTCCGAGCGGGCGCTGCGCCGCCGCCTCGGCGAGCTCGAATCCTGAGCAGATGCACGAAGGGCGCAACGGACTCGAGTCCATTGCGCCCTGCCTCCTCGCGGCGATTGCCGAAGTCGGCTAGCCGAGGGAGGTCGTCATCTGCCGCGCCTTCGAGGTGTAGGGCGACTCGGGATACTCGTCGAGAATCCGCTGGTAGAGCTCCACTGCCTCGTCGGGCTGGTCGAGGGCTTCCTTGGTGACCGCCAGCTCGTAGAGGATCACGTCTTCCGGCATGGTCTTCTTCGAGCTCGCCAGCTCCCGCTCCAGCCGCTCGGCCACTTCTGCCTCTTGCCCGTTTTCGCGGTCCAGCTGGATCAGGTTCAGGCGCACCAAGAGCGAGAGGATATGGTCCTCGTTGTTGGCCAGGAACTCCTCCCAGGTCTTTCGCGCCGACTCGGTGTCGCCCTCGGCCAGGGCGATCTCCGCCAGGTAGAGCTCGGCGATCTCCGAAGCCGGGCCGGCTCCCACCTTCGCCAGGGCTTCCTTGGCCCGCCCACGCCGCTCTTCCTCGCTGGAGAAGCTCGGCTCGTCGGGGTCGTCCGGCTCGGCGCCGGTCTCGACGATCGGTGCACGGTAGATGTCCAGCGCCTCGGAGAGGAGATCGTTGGCCTTCTCTTCCCGAGCCTCCAGGTACGTGGTCACCCCGACCCCGAGCAGGATGACCGCGAGGATTCCGACGATCACCCCCACGACGAGGGACGGATTTTCCTGTAGCTTGTCAGCGGCACGTGAGACGAAGCTACGGAACTCGTCCTCTCGGATGTCGTGCTTGATCTCCTTGGGTGTGAGTCTCTTACTCATCGCTCTGGTCTCTCCTTGGGGAGCATCGGGGCTCTGGCCTGCTGGCGGATTCGGCTCGCGCGGCCTCTGGTGTACTGCTGGTGGTGCGGCTGGTAGGACTTGAACCCACGACCTAGAGTTTAGGAAACTCCCGCTCTATCCACCTGAGCTACAGCCGCACGGGAATGGGGATTATACGTCGTGCCCTGCCGTTGGCAAGCCCCATCCCTCGGTATCCTCCCGGGGTCCAGAATCAGTAGCTCACCAACGACCGGACGTCGGCTCCGTCGAGCTTGCTGCGTCCGTCGAGGAACGTGAGCTCGACGACGAATCCGTAGCCGGCCACCTCGCCGCCGCAGCTGCGCACCAGATCGCCGGTGGCCTTGGCGGTGCCGCCGGTGGCGATGACGTCGTCGATGATCAGTACACGATCGCCCTCCTCGACGGCGTCGACATGCATTTCCAGGGTGTCCACGCCGTATTCGAGCTCATAGGAGCTGCTCACGGTTTCGGCGGGCAGCTTTCCCGGCTTGCGCACGGGTACGAAACCGGCCCCGAGCTCACAGGCGAGGTGAGGAGCGAAGAGAAAGCCACGGGATTCGATCCCGATCACCTTGTCGACCTCTTCACCGGCGAAGATGTCGGCAATGGCCTTCAGGGTGAGGCAGAGACCTTCCGGATTCTTCAACAGGGTGGTGATGTCGTAGAAGTTGATCCCGGGCTTCGGGTAGTCGGGTACTTCACGAATCCACTTCTTCAGTTCTTCCATGCTGATCTCCCCCTTCGGTTGGTTGCCCCGTGGAAGGCCGGCGACCCCCTCGGTCGCCGGCCTCCCGTCTCAGAATTTGATCTCGAAGAGCCCTTCCGGCTCTCGGGCCTCGTTCCACGGCTGTGCTTCGACCCTCTCGACCCGAGACCGGGCGGGGCCGCGGGTGATCGCCTCGAGCAACTGGTCGAGGGCGGAGGCGTCGCCCCGGGCCCGGACTTCCACCGATCCGTCCGGCAGGTTCCGGACCCAGCCGGAGATTCCCAGCTCCTGGGCGGCTCGCCGGGTGAACCAGCGAAACGACACACCCTGGACCTTACCCACCACACGCCAGGCTCGCAACTCGGAAGCGTCGGCGGTGCTCATTCCTCGTCCCATCCGTGGCGACCGATCAAGGGTACGAAGGCGACTCGCTCCCCGATGGTCTTGGTGATCCCCTGCTCCGTCTTCTCGTAGACCGCGAGATTCTGACCGTCGCGGGCTCCTTCCGGAATCACCATGCGGCCCCCGACCTTGAGCTGATCGAGCAAGGGCTTGGGAGCGCCGGGGGCACCGGCGGTCACGAGGATGCGGTCGAACGGGCCGACGTCACTCCAGCCCACGGTGCCGTCGAATGCCTGGATCTTCACGTTGTCGAGGCGAAAGGGCCGCAGCCTCTCGATGGCACGCCGGGCGAGGGCGGCGATGCGCTCGAGAGAGTAGACGCGCTGCGCGAGGTAGGCCAGCACCAGGGTCTGGTAGCCGGAGCCGGTGCCGATCTCGAGCACCGAGTGGGTCGAATCGACCTCGAGCATCTCGGTCATCCGCGCCACCACGAAGGGTTGCGAGATCGTCTGCCCGTCTTCGATCGGCAGAGCGAAGTCGGCGTAGGCCTGGTCGGCCAGGTGCTCGCGAACGAAGAGGTGCCGCGGTACTTGCCGCATCACTGCGAGCACTCTCGAGTCCCGGACACCCCGGGCCTCGATGTGTTTGCGCACCATACGATGACGCTGGTACTCGTAGGGATCCCGACCGGAGGACGATCGTCTTGGCCTGGCCATGAGAAGTCCCGGCCCTCGACTAGCCCGCACCCGAGGCGAGGCTCTCCAGCGTAGACCGCAGGACCGCCGATTCCTCCAGGCTCCGGTAGTCGGTGAGGTCGAGGTGGAGCGGCGTCACCGAGACCAGGCCCTCCATCAGGGCCTCGTGGTCGGTGCCGGGCTCGTGGGTCCACTCGGGAGTCCCCGCGATCCAGTAGTACTTCCGTCCCTTGGGGTCGATCTTTTCCACCACCGACTGCCGGTACACCCTCTTTCCCAGGCGAGTCCAGCGCACTCCCTTGCTGGGCCCGGCCGGGAAGTTCACGTTCAGGAGCAGATCCCTGGGCAGCTCGCCGGACACCAGCGACTGCACCAGACGCCGGGCCAGCTCGGCCGCCCGCTGGAAGCAGAACCCGTCCTCGACCTCCTGGCTGAAGGCGATCCCCGGCAGGTGATTCTGGCTCGCCTCGAAGGCGGCGCTCACGGTACCGGAGTAGGTGACGTCATCGCCGAGATTGACGCCGAAATTGATGCCCGAGACCACCAGGTCGGGCGGCGCCTCCTTGAGCAGGCCTTGCACCGCGAGATTGACACAGTCGGTCGGCGTGCCGTCGACCGTGAACCAGTGTTCGCGGACCTTGCGGATGCGCAGGGGGCGATGCAGGGTCAGGGAATGGCTGCTGGCGCTCTGCTCACGGTCGGGAGCCACCACGGTCACCTCGCCCACCTCGGCCAGCTGTTCCGCCAGCTCCCGGATTCCCTCGGAGAAGATCCCGTCGTCATTGGTCACCAAGATCCGCAAGAAGAGCTCCTACTCGAAGTACCGACCGACGATTGGCCGGAGCTTGTCGATGGTGGCCGCCGGGACCCGCGCGCGATCGGTGATCAGGGCGTTGGCCAGGGCTCCGGGGCACGGGCAACCCGCCACACCTCGCTCGACCTTCACCAGACCTGTGATCGCCCGACGCACGATTTCCTGGGCCATCTGGGCGTTCTGCTGCAGAATCGCGATCACGGCGTCGACGGTGACGTCTTCCTCTTCCTCGTGCCAGCAGTCGTAGTCGGTGACCATGGCCAGAGTGGCGTAGCAGATCTCGGCTTCCCGCGCGAGCTTCGCCTCCTGGAGATTGGTCATGCCGATGATCTCGACGCCCCACTGGCGGTAGATCTTCGACTCCGCCCGGGTCGAGAACTGGGGCCCTTCCATACAGAGGTAGGCCCCTCCCCGGTGGCTGGTGGCTCCCGATGCCTCGGCGGCGTCCCCCAGGGCCGAGGCGACCTCGGAGCACACCGGGTCGGCCATCGAGACGTGGGCGACCAGGCCCTCGCCGAAGAAGGTATCCGGGCGATGGCGGGTGCGGTCGACGAACTGGTCCGGGACCACCACGTGGGTGGGAGCCAGCTCTTCGCGCATCGAGCCCACGGCGCTGACCGAGAGCAGGCGCTCGACTCCCAGAGCCTTGAATCCGAAGATGTTGGCGCGAAAGTTCAGCTCCGAGGGCGAAATGCGGTGCCCCGAGCCGTGACGGGCGAGAAAGGCGACCTTCTGCCCCTCCAGCTCCCCCAGAACATACGGATCGGACGGCTCACCAAACGGGGTCTCGACACGCCTCTCCTCGTGGACCTCCAGGCCTTCCATGGCGTAGAGGCCGCTGCCTCCGATCACTCCGAAACGGTATTCCCCCATGTTTCTCTCCTCCGGGCGGAACCGACTCCCCCCTGTTTGGTGCAGCCGATTGCAGCTGTTCCTCAACCGATTTCTTGGCGAATCCGCAGCGCGGTCTCCAATGCCCTGCGGCCCTCTCTGCCGTCGACATAGCGGTTGCCGCGCCCGAGGCAGGCCCCGGCGAACGCTTCGAGCTCGGCCCGGAGCGGTTCTCGAGGCGACACGTTCACGGGCTCGGGAACGATGATTCTCCGGTCTCCGTCTTCTTGCAGGCCGAATCCCTTGATCTCCTGGGCTTTGTAATCGACCGAGAAGTAGCGCCGATCGAGGTAGACCCGCAGCTTGCGGCTGGCCTCGGCCGACACCCGCGAAGCGGTAACATTGGCCACCAGCCCGGACTCCAGCTGGATCCGCGCGCTGATGATGTCGATCCGCGACGACAGCACCTCGATTCCGGTGGCCCGGACCTCGTAGACCTCGCTGGGGTCGAGGGTGTGCAGGATCTGCAGGTCGTGGATCATCAGGTCGAGGATCACGTCGACGTCGAGGCTGCGAGGGGTGAAGGGAGAAAGCCTCTGCACCTCGACGAAGCGGGGCCTCTCCTCGACCTCGAGCAGGGCCTGGACCGCCGGGTTGTAGAACTCCACATGGCCCACCGCCAACACCCGATCCCCGGCCGCTGCCAGGAGCTCGTCGGCCTCTGCGAGATCGGTGGTCATGGGTTTCTCCACCAGCAGATGGCAGCCGCCTTCGAGGGCCTGGCAACCGAGCTGCGCGTGGGCATAGGTCGGCACCGCCAGCACCACGGCATCGACCTGCTCGATCAGCTCTTCGAGGCTGGAGCAGGAACGGGTCCCGTGGTCGATCGCCAGCTTGGCCGCCACTTCCGGTTTCTGGTCGTAGATCCCTACCAGGTCGGTTTCGGGCATCTCGGCGAGGATCCGGACGTGGTGGCGACCCA
>CAZMEL010000318.1:0-9029 GCA_964565225.1 uncultured Thermoanaerobaculia bacterium
CCGGAGGAGAGGCCGGCCTTCCTGGACCGAGCCTGTGGGGAAGATCGGGAATTGCGGGCAGCGGTCGACTCGCTGCTCGAGGCGAGCGCCGATACCGAAGCCTTCCTCGAGCCGGGGCAAGTGCCCTGGCCCGAAGGCGAGAGGATGTCGGAGACCTTGTCGCCGGCTCTCTCCAGCGGTGACCGTGTCGGGCAATACCGGATTCTCGACGAGCTGGGCTGGGGGGGCATGGCGGAGGTCTACCTGGCCGAGAGGGTCGGCGAGGACTTCGAGCAGAAGGTGGCGCTGAAAGTGCTGCAACCGGGGCAGGTGACCTCGGATTCCCTGCGCAGGTTCCGCCAGGAACGGCGCATCGTCGCCTCCCTCAACCATCCCAATATCGCCAGCTTGCTGGACGGTGGGCTGACCGCGGATCAACGACCCTTCTTCGCCATGGAATACGTGGACGGAGAAGCGATCGACAGCTACTGCGATCGCCGGGGTCTCGGGTTGGAGGAGCGAATCCGGCTCTTCTGCGATGTGGCGGCGGCCGTGCAATACGCGCACCGCAACCTTCTGATCCATCGAGATCTCAAGCCGGCCAACATCCTGGTGACCGCGGAGGGCCAGGTGAAGCTCCTCGACTTCGGCATCGCCAAGCTGCTGGAAGACCCGGAGGATCTCGCCCCCGAGACCCGCACCGAATTCCTTTGGATGACACCCGAGTTCGCAAGCCCCGAGCAGGTGCGGGGGGACACGGTGACGACCGCCACCGATCAATACCAGCTCGGACTCCTGCTCTACCGCCTGTTGACCGGCCAGAGCCCCTTTCGCCTGGCTCGTCGTTCCATAGGTGAGGTGCTGCAGGCGGTGCGCGAGATGGACCCGGAGATCCCGAGCCGCGCGGTGGCGCATCCGGGGCCGGGTTGTAGCCGGGAGGATCTGGCCAAGCTCGCGACTTTTCGCCGCACGACGCCGAGACGTCTGCGCGGTGCCCTGCGCGGGAACCTGGATGCCGTGTTGGGGAAGGCCCTCCGCAGAGATGCCGAGCAGCGGTATCGCTCGCTCGCCCTGATGATCGACGATCTGCATCGGCATCTCGACGATCGGCCGGCGCAGGCTCTGGGCGCCGCCTGGTGGCCGCGATTTCGCTCGTTCCTGGGGCGCCACCGGCTGGGAGTCGCCTCCGCTCTCGCGTTCGCCCTGCTGCTCACCAGCTATGCCGTGACTGTATTCCAGAAGGGGCGGCAGCTGACCGCGCAGCGCGACCTGGCCCGCGCCGCTGCGGAGGAATCCCAGGTGGTGAAGGCTTTCCTCGTCGATCTCTTCGAGCGCTCCGATCCCTACGAGAACCCGGGCGAGGTGACCGTCCGCAGCCTGCTCGATCGAGGGAGTACCGACCTCGCCAGGGGTTTCGAGGGGCGGCCACTCCTGGAGGCCGAGCTGCGCCACGTCCTCGGGCGTACGTATCTACGGCTTCGTGCCTTCGAGCCGGCGATGGAGAACCTGGCCGTGGCGGTCGATCTCCTGCGTCGGCTGGCGCCGGGCGGGCCCGATCTGGCTCAGGGGCTCAACGACCTGGCACGGGCTCTCCAAGGAATCGGGGACTACCAGACGGCCGAACAGATGCACCGCGAAGCGCTGGCCCTTCGCCGCGAGGCGTTCGGTAGCGAGCATCCCAAGATCTCGGGCAGTCTGCACAACCTCTCGAGTGTCCTGGAGATCCTGGGGCGTTATGCCGAGGCGGAAGAGCTGGTGCGAGAAGCACTGGCCATGGACCTCGCCCTGCATCACACGGAAGACCACCGCGATGTCGCCTACGACCTCAACAGCCTCGGCCGATTGTTGGCTCGCCGAGGTCAGTGGGAAGAGGCCGAGGCCTTCTTCCAGCGGGCCCTGGAGTCTCGCCGCAAGGTGCTGGGATCGGACCATCCATCGGTGGCGACGACCCTACGCTGGCTCTCTCGTGTGTATCTCGAGAGCGGTCGGGTCGACGCGGCAGAGGCGGCAGCCCGAGAGGCCCTCGACCTGCACCGGGTGACCCTCTTCGAAGAACACCACGAGGTGAGCCTCGATCGCGAGGCTCTGGCGGCGGTGTGGATCGAGCGCGGAGAGCTGGCCGCCGCGGAGCGAAGCCTGCAGCGGGCACGAGCCGCACATGTGGTGCCGGACGGAGAGGCACGCCGGTTCCTGGCGCGGAACCTGGCCCTCGAGGGGGCGTTGCGGAGCCGTGGCGGGCGGAGAGCCGAGGCGATCGAGACCTACGAAGAGGCGCTCGAGCTCTTCCTGGCCGATCTTCCGGACTTCCATCCCGAGGTCGCCTCGGCGCGGGTCGATCTCGCCGCCGAGCTGCTGGCCACGGGTCGCGTTGCCGAGGCCAGCTCCCATCTCCAACGCGCCGTCGAGATTCGAGAAGCCGTGTTCGGGATCGAGCACCCGTGGACCCGAGAGGCCCGGGAGCTTCTCGGCCTCGGTTCCTGATCCCCTCGTTCTCTCTTTGCAAAGAGGGAAATCCCCCCTCTCCCCCTTGATCCAAAGGGGGATGAGGAATCGCCCCCTGCCTTCTCCCGTTTCGGGAACGGGGCCGGGGGGTGAGGGCTCAGCGGTCGATCGAGACGGTTTGGCCGCCGACCAGAACCTCGGCGATGGCGGAGTCCCGGGCTCCGAGCACGAAGCCTTCGAGCAGGTTGCCGGCATCACAGCCGGCGAGGGAGGAGGCCTCGAGGTCGATGGCGAGGAGGTCGGCCGGTGCGCCGGGAGCGATTTCGCCGACGGGCAGGCCCAGGGCGCGGCCTCCGTTGCGAGTGGCGATGGCGAGCAGGCGGCGGCCGAGGTTTCCGTCTTCGTCGCGGCAGACTCCACGTCGTTCTCGGGCCAGACGTTGCCCGTACTCGAGCCAGCGCATCTCTTCGGTCATGGCCAGCCGGGCGTTGGAATCGGTGCCGAGACAGATCTGCCCGGGATGCGAGAGCATGGACGGTAGATCGGCGATGCCGTCTCCCAGGTTGGCCTCGGTCAGAGGGCAGAGGCAGATATGGCCGCCGCCCGCGAGGAACGGCGCCAGGTCTTCCGGGCGGGAATGGGTGCAGTGCACCGCGGTCATGCCCTCGGTACGACCCAAGCGTTCGGTGATCAGGGCCAGAGGCCGCTTGCCGTACGCGGCTTCGCAGGCCTCGATCTCCTGCCGCTGCTCCTCGAGATGCATGTGGAAGACCAGGCGGCGACGCCGAGCCTCCTCGTAGAGCGCCAGCACCTCGTCCGGATCGGCGGCCCGGATGCTGTGGGCGACGATTCCCAGGCTCTGCCTTCGCGAGTCGAGCCGCTCGGCGAGGTGGTCGATCTGCTCCCAGTATTCTTCGAGGGACGGGGTGGCGAAGCGCCGCTGGCCTCCTTTCAGGGGCTGGCCGATGCCCCCGGTCTTGTAGAAGGCGTGCAGAAGGACGATCCGGATGCCGGCTTCGGCGGCCGCAGCGAGCACCAGCTCGTCGCCGTCGAAGCGCTGGCCGGCGCCGGGGTGGTGCAGGTAGTGGAATTCCCCCACGCAGGTGATACCGCAAGAGAGCATCTCGCGGAAGGTCCGGTAGCAAAGGCGGTAGAAGGTCTCGCGATCGAGCTGATCGACGAGCGAATACATGGCCTGGCGCCAGGTCCAGAAGCTGCCGGTGCCTTCGGGAAAGGTTTCTCCTCGACCCCGCAGACCGCGCTGAAAGGCATGGGAGTGGGCGGAGACGAACCCCGGCAGGAGTGCCTTGCCGGTGAGAGCCCGGGTCGTCTCTCCCTGGAATCGGCCCACCCGGCGGATCAGACCCTCGGCGCCGATCTCGATTCTCACGCCGGCCTCGAAGCGTTCACCGGTCCAGACCAGGTCCGCGGCGAGCACCTGGTGGTCGGGTGCCGCTCCGGGCAGGAGGCTACTGCTGCCCATGGCAGAAGTGGGACACGGTGCGGTCCAGGAGCCCGGAGGCCCGGCGGTATTCGTCCTTGGGCATCCACTCGTTGGGTCGGTGGGCTACCTCGATGGTTCCCGGACCCCAGAGCAAGCAGTCGAAACCACTGTTCTGGAGCCAGCCGCCATCGGTGGCATACGAGGCGCTGACCGTCTGGTCCTGGTCCATGATCGAGCAGAGGTGGCGGTAGAGATCGTGGTCTTCGGCGAGCAGCAACGGCGGGCTCCGGTTGAGCTCTTCGAGGGTGTAGTCCTCCCCCTCGAGAGCCTCGCGGATCGCGACCTCTACCCGTTGTCGCACGTCGGCGGTAGCAATGCCGGGGAGCACCCGGAAGCCGAGCTCGAGGACGCACTGGTCGGGAATGATGTTGATCGCCGTACCGGCCCGCAGGCGGGCGAGGTTGAGAGCCACGAAGGGTACCTCGGGGAAGTGCTCGCTGTGGTGGCTGCGCTCGGCCTCGAGGGCGAGGCGCAGCGCGCCGAGGGCGGTGAGCACCCGGCCCATGGGCTCGATGCTGTTGTGGCCGAGGTGGGGGTAGCCGCTGTGGGCGCTCCGACCGTGTACGGTCAGGCGCATCTTGCAGTGACCCTTGTGCAGGCGGACGACGTCGAGAGACGTTGGCTCACCGACGATCGTGCGGCGTGGAAGGCTCTCGCGGGTTTCCCAGTGGCGGGCGAAGTGGTGGGCGCCCACGGTGCCGATCTCCTCGTCGTAGGTCAGCACGAGGGCCAGGGGATGGGTCAAGGACCGGCTCCTGGCTCGCCATATGGCATTGAGCGCCAGGGCGACGAAACCCTTCATGTCGCAGGAGCCACGCCCGATCCAGCGGTCGTCTCCCTCGGTGAGCTCGAAAGGATCCGACGTCCATTCGGGCTCGAGGGCCGGCACCACGTCCATGTGGCCGCTGAGGACCAGGCCGCTACGATCCCCCGGGGTGGTTTCCGGACCGAGGCGAAAGATCAGGTTCAGCTTGTCTTCCTCGGGCGCCGGCTGCTCCTCGACGATCGCGCCGGAGCCGTCGAGGTAGTCGCGGATGAAGTCGGCGATGGGACGGTTGCTGTTGTGGCTGGTGGAGTCGAATCCGACCAGGCGAGCGAGCAGGGCTTCGTCGGATAGAGGTGTCGGCTCATGCATGATGCGGCAACCTTAATGAGATCCCGGAGAGGGCGCAAGGCTTGGCCTTTCGAGGGGGAGCGGGGGAGGAATCGGCAGAGAATCGTCGAGCTCGGGAAGCCGAGATTCGGCAACGAAATCCGGGTCTTTTCCTGGCCAAATCATCCGAGGCTTCTTATAATCAGAAGCAGCTCTGCGTCGAACGTTTGGGTCGAGACCAGCCGGTCGCGGGGGCCCTCGAGCTCGGAAACCTTCCGAGTCCGGAAACCCCGGAGGTCGGGGCTCAGCTCCATTGCGCTCGGTCGAGCGGGTCCGGCCCTCGGGTCGGGCCGCACAAGTGGGAGAGCTCGGGAATCCGTGGTTGCATCGCGGGCCGACTTCTCCTGAGATCGAAGGGGGCGCTCGGATGGGATCACTGCTCAGAGACGGAAAACACGGCCTACGCCTGGTGCGGCGGCGCCCGGGCTTCGCCCTGGCGGCCATCGCCTCGTTGGTGCTGGGCATCGGGCTCAACACCGCGGTGTTCTCGCTGCTCGACGAGGTCTTCGCTCGCCCGCTGCCGGTGGAAGACCTCGAAACCCTGACCACCATCTACGGTACCCGCCGCAGCGACGGCGGCCCCTTTTCCGGGCTCTACAACTGGTCCTATCCCGATTTTCGAGACCTGCGCGAGAACAGCCGCTCGTTCGAGTCCATGGCCGCCTTCCAGTGGTACCCGATGAATTTCGCCGGTGGGGCCGAGCCGATTCGGGCAAAAGGGATGTTCGCCACCGCCGAATATTTTTCTCTCCTCGGGCTCGAGCCCCACCTCGGTCGATTCTTTCTGGCGAATGCCGACGAGGTACCGGGAGAGCCTCGCGAAGTCGTGCTCAGCTACTCCAGCTGGCGCCGACACTTCGGTGCCGACCCGGCGGTATTGGATCGAACGGTCCGGGTCAACGGGGAGACGTTCCAGGTCGTCGGCGTGGGCCCCGAGCGGTTTCGCGGCACGGTGATGACCGCCAGCATCGACTTCTGGCTGCCGATGACGACCTACCCGGTGGTCGGCCCCTATGGCGATTGGTTCGAGGTCCGGGGCACGGGGTTCTTCGTGATCCTGGGCAAGCTCCGGACGGGAGTGGGTCCGGAGCAGGCCGAGGCGGAGATGATGGCGCTCTCGGCCCAGCTGGAAGAGCGGTTCCCCAAAGAGATGGAAGGGATCGGTGCTCGAGTGCGTCCGCTCCGGGACAACGTTTTCGTTCCCGGAGACCAGGCCCGGTACCAGGGATACGCCCGCACCCTGCGCTGGGCCAGTGCCCTGATTCTCCTGGTCTGCGGGCTGAACGTCGCACACCTGTTGGTGGTGAACGGGCTCGGCCGCCGCCAGGAGATCGCTCTGCGCCAGGCGATCGGTGCCCCGCGAGGCCGGATCGCGAGACAGATGATGGCCGAGAGCCTGGTGATTTTCGGCCTCGGGGGGCTTCTGGCCTTACCGGCGGCCGGATTTCTGCTCCAGCTGTTGTGGAGCTTTCGCCCTCCGCAGCTCCCCGCCGATGCCCTGGCTCTGGCCCTGGACTCGCGGGTCTTCGTCTTCGCGTTCGTGACAACCGCGGTCAGCGGCATGGTTTTCGGGGCTCTCCCGGCATGGTGGGCGAGCCGAATCGACCTCGTGGGGCAGCTTCGGCTGGGGACCCGCACCGGCACCCCGGGAGGGCTGACCCGATGGCTGGGGGTTCGTCGGTTGCTGGTGATCGGGCAGGTCGCGCTCGCGGTGGTGGCGATGTTCTCGGCGGGTCTGTTCCTGCGCGCCCTGCAGAGCACCCACCAGCTGGATCTGGGCTATGCGACGGAATCGTTGCTGGTGGTGTCGCTGGCCCCGGGGGAGGCCGGGCTCGACGAAGAGACCACCCGCGGCTTCTATGAACGCCTGGTCGAAGAGGTCAGCGCTCTACCCGGGGTCGCCGCCGCCAGTCTGTCGGAGAATCGGCTGCTGCGCGGAGCCATCTGGCAGCAGCAGGTCTTCTGGGAGGGCTCCGAAGAGGCGGCCGTCATCGGCGAGCGTGCCAGCCACCGGACCAACGCGGTGATCCCGGGATTCTTCGAAACGGTAGGCATCGAGCTGCTCGAAGGCAGGGATTTCTCCACCTCCCTGGATCGCGCCGACACACCGCCGGTGGCGATCATCAACCGTACGATGGCGGCCACGGCGTGGCCCGGCGAAGATCCCATCGGCCGCCGCTTCAGCTTCGACTATCCCGACCATCAGCTGGTCGAGGTCGTCGGAGTGGTGGAGGACACCAAGTACCGGCACGTGCGAGAGCCCGAGCAATTCTTCATCTACCTGCCCCTGGCGCAGCGATTCTCGGCGCGAATCACCCTGCACGTGCGAGCCGAGGAAGGCGTCGCGCCGACGGCTCTGCTCGAGCCGGTCCGCCGGCAGATCCGTACCCTGGCGCCGGAGCTGCCCCTGGCGGATGCGTCTCCCCTGAACCGGTTCGTGGCCGAGGATCTATGGCTCGATCGGGTCTCCACCTCGCTGCTGGCGGCGTTCGGGCTTCTGGCGTTGGCTCTGGCGGCGGTGGGGATCTACGGAGTCCTGGCCCAGTTCGTCGACAATCGCAAGCGAGAGTTCGGCATTCGACTCTCCCTCGGAGCCGGCCGGGTCGATCTCTTGCGTCAGCTGGCGGTCGAGGTCTTGGCCCTTCTCGGCCTGGGCACCCTGCTCGGAGCGGGTTTGACCTGGGCTCTGTTGCGCCTCGGCGGCGCGTTGCAGGCCCAGCTCTCGGAAGTCCGAGCGGGCGACCCGATGACCCTCGGCGCGGTCTTGCTCCTGCTCGCGGCCGCCGCCGGCCTCGGGGGGTGGCTTCCCTGGTACCGAGCGGTTTCTACCGACCCGGCCTCGGCCTTGCGAGAGTCCTGAGCCCCCTGTGCATCACCGGGCGAGGGGGGGCCGGTCAGTGGCTGCTGCCGCCGCGATCGGTGACCACCTGGCGGTCGCCCAGCTGCTGGAGAGGCCGGCGACTGGAGGAGATCGAGGACTGGAATCGATCGAGCTGCTCCTGGGTGATCGTCAAGGGCCGATCGAGCACGACCCAGCGGACGTCCGGGGTGCAGGGTGGCTGGGTCGAGGAGCCGGTGTAGCGGTAGGACGTGGTGGTGGACGGCAGAAGGGCCGCGGTACGCAGGGAAACGTCTTCCGGAGCCACGATCTCTCCCGGCGTCTCGGGGATCTGCTCCCAGATCTCCGTGAGAGAGCGGGTTTCCTCTCCGACCTCGAGCATCACGGCGACCGCGGCGATCTGCCCGCTGCTCGACCGGTGGAGGAGCTGCATCTCCATCGGCGAGTGACGGCCGCGAATGGCGTGCTCGGCGGGTGTTCGCAGGCGGATGGACTCGAGGGTGTAGGAGACCTCGGCAAAATCGATCCGGCTCTTGCCGTCGGTCGTCAGCTCGATGGCCCGGCCGGTGTGGGTCAGGCGCAGCGGCGCCGGCTGGTAGCGGAAGCGAATCTGCGACAGCTTCTGGTAGCTCGCACCCTGGATGTCGATCGGCGACTGGCCGCTCGCCTCGCCGCAGGCTTCGAAGCAGGGGCTGAGATCGGCCCAGCTCTCGGGGCCACGTTCTCCCTCGTAGCTCCAGGGGGTGGGGTCGTCGCGGCAGGAATCCGTCGTCTCTTCTTCGGCGGATTTCCCGGTCTCGTCGCTCTCGGATTGCTCGACGGGAGTGAGAGTTGGAGTCCCGCAGGCGAAGAGCAGGGTGCTCGCCAGGGCCAGCGCGAGAGAGCTTGGCCAGAGGGAAGACGGAGCTCGGAACGGGTCACCTGCGATCATGCCTAATCTCCCGGGTTTCTCGGTCTCTGCAGATTGTTTGGGGGGAACCATTGCGAAGCTCAGGGAACGAATCGGTAGCCGGCTCCCCGGATCGACAGAATGTGCTGGGGGGAAGACGGTTGTTCCTCGAAAGTCTGTCGTAGCTTGCGTATGAAATTGTCGACCGTGCGGGTCTCTAGGG
>CAZMEL010000319.1:0-9014 GCA_964565225.1 uncultured Thermoanaerobaculia bacterium
GCGGAAGGAACGCCGACTCGACCCCGCCAGGGAATCTGACAGAGTAGAATTAGAGAAATCCTTCAGGATTGCAGCTGGAGTTTCCTCACCGGGTAACCCACCCCGATGCCACGCAGACATAGATCACTCCGGCCGTGGCGTCGACCTTCATCCGGCCCCATTCGGTGGCATGGTTGCAGTCTGAAGAAGGGGGGCTGCCGGATGTGAGATCGAGCTGGAGGTAGTCGTTGACGATCACGTCTTCGGCTTCTACGAAGCCGCCTCTGCCCCCATCTTTCTCGACTTTGACTCCACCGGAAACACGGATCATCGCCGTGTCGAGATTGTCGGACGTGTCGTAGCCGAGTAGCTGGATCAGCTCATTGCTCCTGGCGCCGTCTCGGACGGTGATCTTGCCTCCGCGGCTCCCGTCTCGCCCATCGAGGAACACGGTCTGATTGATGGTGTTGGGAACCTCCGGAGGGTTGCCGTCGAACAAGGTGAGCTCGCCGCCTCGGTCGTCGGCGAGAATCTCGACTCCCGTTCGCGCGCTTCCGTTGTCGTAGCCCTTGACCTCGATCGTGGCGCTGTCCTGGAAGAAGCTCTCCATGGTGACGAGTCCGAGGTTACCGAGGAAAACCCTTGTGTTGCTGTTGCTGTTGACGCCGATTCTCAGGTCACCGTCGAGATTGGTGTCGCCGTCGACATCGAGCTCGTCGAAGACGTCGAGATCTCCATCGACATTGAAGTTTCCGGTTCGGGTACCCGAAGGAGGGAAAGTGGTGGGTTTGCCGGAGATGTTGTTCCAGTCCGTAGCTGTCAGGGACTCCCATTGGCTGGAAAACCCTTCGAAGTCGCTACCATTCCAGCGAATCGTGCCGGGAAGATCGGAGGAAGTGGAGCCGAGGAGAATGCCACCGAGCACCTCGAGCGCCTGATCCGGAGTCGTGGTGCCGATACCGACCCTTCCGAGATTGTCGACGAAGACCGCGTCCTGGGGGGCCCCATCGGCGGCATCGAGGGAGTTGCGGCCGGTTGCCGGTGCGAAGTACCCCATGACGTCGATTCGTAGGTGGGTAATGGCGAAGCGCGACTGGACCCTGAACTCGCTCGGGCAATCCGGGGCCGTGCAGAGAGCTACGGGAGCGGCGTTGTCGAACTGGATGCCGTCGAGGGAACGGTTGAAGCGGATCAGGCTGCTACCACCGGGAGGCTGGCCGGAGGGCCAGACCTTGAGCTCGCCGCTGGCACTCGGTGCCACGACGATGAAGTTGGCGAGGAGCGCCTTGGCGGTGGAGGGAATCCCACAGCCGGTGGGAGAGCCTCCTTGCGCCGACAGGTCGAGGGTCTCCCCGCGAGCGACGAGGTTTCGCACCACGTCCGGTTGCAGCGGGCCTTGCACGGAGCTGACCGTACGTGCGAGAACACAGGTGGTCAGAGGGTGATAGACGAGTCCGTCCTCTCCCATGCCTTTCTCGAGCAACCGCGCCATCAGCTCGTCGAGGGTCTCACCCGAGGCGAGCACCAGGTCGCGCGGATCCGCACCGTCGGCATAGGCAGCCGCCTGTTCCGGAGTCAGCGCTTGCAAGATTTCGCGTTCAAAAGAGGTGAAAGCTTCGGAGGCCTGCCGCTCGGAGGATGCCAGGTGATCCCAGGCACTGTCGGCCTGGCTGGTTGGGACAGCCCCGAGCGCGAGAATCCAGGCCATGAGAAGAATTTCGATCGTACGATGGAGCCTCTCTGGGGTGTCTCTCTCCGCCTGTCCCTGTCGATACGGGTTCCCGGAAATGTGTCGGTCCATATGGATGCCTTCCTCGCCTGCTGCCGCCCACGGTGGTTGCAGCTCGATGGGCCCGAAGGAAATTCTTCGAGTCGTACCATGAAACGCGCGGAGGTGAGTGGAATCAGGTCAAAACAAAGAAAAGAAGATGGTCGAGTCGAAAGTGTCGGGCACGTGGTTGTATGTAGATATGTAAACCATTGAAAAAGAAGAGCGTAGAGTGCCATCTTCTGAGGGTAGGCTCGAAAAAAAACGGAAGGAGGGTGAGAGGTCTGCGCGATCGATGACAGATGTTCAGAGCAAGCGAGCCACGCCCATGGCCTGAGGGTTGGCTACTACGATCTGAAACTTCGGGAATTCATCATGCAGACCATCGCAATTGGAAAGCCAGGACCCCGAACGCTGCCGCTCTCGACCGTGGACCCGGGCACCCGGGTGGGCCCGTATCGGCTCGAGGCGCCGCTCGGCTCGGGTGGAATGGGACGAGTGTTCCAGGCGAGGCACGAGGCTTCGGGGCAGCGGGTGGCGCTGAAGACACACGTCGTTTCCGCGGAGGCCGCGGCCTGTAGCTGCCGGATGGAAGCGGAGCTGCAGGCGCGGGTCCATCATCCGGGGGTCGTGGCGAGTCCCACGGCGTTCGAATTCATGGAGGGAGCCGCCCGCCACACGGACCAGTTCGTGCACAACCCGATCGATGGAGACGGGGCGCTGACGATCTACTTCGGAGGGGGCAACAATGCGGGGGAGAGCTACCGGATCAACACGTTCCGGGTGCAGGTGCGCGCGCTCCAGGAAAGCACCGCTCCCCTGGCCTATTTTCCCCCTCGCCAACTGTGGTGTGGTCAACACATCCCGGTCGAACGACCCCTGGGTCGATTCCAACGAGACCAGGCGCTTCGTCGTCCGGGGCGAGACCACCGACTTCTCGGAGTAGGGAGGCTCCGCCACGGGTTGTGGAGTGCCGCAGAACGCCGAGGCCGTGGTGGCCAACTTCTTGGTCTTCGGCTCTACGGACAACGGCACGCTGCTGGCCGGAGCGACGGGGCAGGCCCTGGGAGCAGTTCCTACCTTGATCGCCAGATGGCGAAGAATCACATTGCTGGCATTCACGACCACCGTGGCTTCGGTGATGGTAGGGCTGTGGCGCCTCCGCCAGGTGGTCCCGGCTCGAGCCGTTCTTCGTGGATCCCGAGGGTGGAGAGCCAAGGCCCCTGGCGGATCCGAGACGAGGTCGATCGAGGCTCCCGGGTGGCGAGGATCTACGATCCGTTCGGTAAACGTCTCGGTGCCCTCTCGGCGCGGGTGACCGGAATCGTGATCGGTCATATCCTACGACCCCTGGTCAATCGTGGAGACGCCATCTTCCACATTGCCGAAGTCGATGAAGGGAAGCCCGTGTTCGAGGCGCCTCGAGAATCTGCCCCGGAGACCCCGTGCCGGAGTTGACGGCTGGAAGAGGGCCCGAGAT
This sequence comes from uncultured Thermoanaerobaculia bacterium, assembly GCA_964565225.1. GTDB lineage: Bacteria > Acidobacteriota > Thermoanaerobaculia > Multivoradales > J023 > CAZMEL01. The sequence goes on from CAZMEL010000319.1 coordinate 3,228, forward strand.
CGACCCGTGCCGGGGATGTGGTGGTACGAAAGAAAAAGGCCGGTGGGCTCGCCCGTCGGCCGAGATCGGCACCGAGTCACGTGCACGAGACTCGAGAGCTCAGGGTTTCTTGGCCAGGGCGAAGGCGCGGACGGCGCTGGCGTCGGGACCCACGCGGCTCCAGCCGTTGTGCGCCATCCCCGGCAAGAAGCATTGGATAGCATTCCAGATCGGTCCGCCTTCCAGGAAGATGCTCACCTTCCAGAAACTCGTGAACTGCCCCTGATCGTGTTTTCCGGAGGAAGCAACGGGCAAATCTATGCTCAAGGCTCCATGCCCGAGCTGGAGGTCGATCGAGCGCCGAGCGCGCTTTCCCGATGGCCGACGTCGGGTCTGTCGACACCACGCCCGGACGGGCTCCACAAGCCCCGCTCGAAGTGAGCTGCGAGACGTGCCCTGCCCCGAGAATGGGTCGAGAGCGGATCCCGGGAGATCATTGCTCCCCGAGATCGGGCTCCTCGGCCCCCAATGGGCTCCACTGGACCGCCGTCCGCGAGCTATAGCAGAAGGTGCATTAAACTGTAGAGGCATCGTGACGTGCACGATCCGCCTGCGTACTCCAAGAAACGCCACCGATCCATTGTGGGAGTCTCCAACATGAGCCCGACCCGTATCCGTACTGTCTGCAGAAACACCTGGCTCGGGGCCAGCCTGGTCCTCGTAGCTCTTCCCGCCATTGCCCAGAATCCCGCCGTGGTCGTCGGCAAGACCTCTTCGGTCTTCGATCTGCCCCCCGGAGTGGGGGGAGCGGTGACCTACACCGTCCGCATCGTCAACGACAACTTCAACACCAACTTCGGCCAGGGCGGGCCCCTGTTCGGCATCGAGTCCCTGCAGGTCGACAGCCTGATCGACGACGTGGCCGGCGACCTGAACGGCCAGGGCAACTGTGTGCTGCCCCAGACGATTCCAATCTTCAGCTTCTACGAGTGCACCTACGACGACCTGTCGGTCGTGGGGCCGGCGGATACCAGCGAGATCTCTACCGTCACCGCGAGCGGTTTCTTCGTCGGTCACGGGCCTTCCGCGACCCTGAACAGCGACTCGACCTTCGTCAACTTTTCCAGCGGCTTCCAGTCGACCTTCTTCGGTGTGACGCACCAGACGGTCGTCGAAGGCGACTCCGGCCAGATCGACCTGGAGTTCCTCTCCGAGCGTTTTCCGGGTGTCTCGGCGGTGAGCCTGCAGATCGTGCCGTTCGATGGCACCGCTACCAACGGTCTGGACTACTCGTTCCCGGCGGGACCGTCGTACTTCCAGTACTCGACCTGCGCCCTGCCGCCCCTGCCCTGTGATCAGACCACGTTTACCATCCCGATCCTCGGGGACACCCTGGTCGAAGGGGACGAGACCTTCTTCCTGATCGCAACTCTGGTGGGTGATGGAGACCAGAGAGGAGAGACCGCCTACTCCTTCGTGACCATCATCGACAACGACTGAGCTCGAGTCGAGCTGGATCCAAGAGGCTGGCGTCCTTCGGGATGCCGGCCTCTTTGCGTTCGGGGTCGCGAGAGCCTCCTGGCAGGCGAGTTGGCTGTTTCATATAAGTCAAATCTAATATAAGCTCTGGCTTACATTCTGAACCAGGAGAAGCCATGGATTTCAGCCGCGTTTTGGGTACGGAGTTTCGAAGGGTCGGCGAGGTGGAGCACGAGGGCCGGCCGGTAAGAGCGGTGGAGGGGTCTCGACTCTACCGTACCGGGGCCGAGGATCTCTGGGATGCGATGACCAACCCGGAGCGGCTGCCGCGCTGGTTCCTGCCGATCGAGGGGGACCTGCGGCTCGGTGGCCGCTACCAGCTCGAAGGCAATGCCGGAGGGGAGATCACCCGTTGTGATCCGCCGGAGGCCCTGGATGTCACCTGGGAGTTCGCGGGCAACGTGAGCTGGGTGAGCGTTCGCCTGGTGCCCGAGGAGGATGGCGTGCGCCTGACCCTGGTGCACACGATGGGGAAAGACGAAGCCAGCGAGGAGCATTGGGCTTCGTATGGTCCCGGGGCCACCGGCGTGGGCTGGGATCTGTCGTTCCTCGGCCTGGGATGGTTCCTCGAGGGGGGTGGAGAAGCCATCGACCGGGAGGCGACGGAGGCCTGGATGGCCTCGGAAGACGGCAAGACGTTCATTCGCGGCTGCGCCGAGTCGTGGGGCCGGGCCCATGCCGAGGCGGGGGAGAGCGCCGAGGTCGCCGAGGCAATGGCCGCTCGCACCGCGGGCTTCTACACCGGCGAGTGAAACACGCCTTCGACGTTCTCGGCGACCCGGTGCGCCGCCGCATCCTGGAGATCCTCGCCGAAGACCGCCACGCCTCGGGTGAGATCGTCGCCATTGTCGGCCGGGAGTTCGGCATCACCCAATCCGCCGTCTCGCAGCATTTGAAAGTGCTGCGAGACAGCGGCTTCGCCACGGTTCGGGCCGAAGGACCGCGAAGGATCTACGAGATCGATCCCACGCCGATGGTCGAGGTCGACCGCTGGCTCGCCCGGTTTCGTCGCTTCTGGGAGCCCCGGCTCGAAGCCCTGGCGATGGAGGTCGAGCGAGGCAAGCGGGACCGCCGGCAACAGGAGTAGCCGGCCGATTCGGAGACACCTCTTCCGCCCGGACTCCCTACGGGATCTGGAAGATGACCTCTCTGCCAGCAGGCCTACCCTGGCGATCCACCGCCAGAACGAGCACGTGCACCACCTGCCTTCGATATTGGATCATGTCGTTGCGAGAGAGGCTGCCGGCGAACTCGTCCTCCTCGCCGGCGCCGATTGCGGTGATCGCGGAGGCCAGCACCCGATTCCGAGGGGTGACGACAAAGGCGGCCACCGCGACGGTGTGGGCGTAGGTCCCTTCGAAAACGATGTCGATCGACTGCTGCTCGGAGTCGTAGTCGACCTCGATTTCGATCTCGGTGCTCGTCATCTCGGCCTTGATGGTATCGATGTCCTGCAGTCTGGCAATGGCGGCTCTCGACTCCATGGCTCTTTCCTCCTTTGGAGGCCCACGGAGGATCCGCGGGCCGATGTAAGGGAAGTGCGTCCAGGGGCGAAATCCTCTCACTCGGTGCTTGTCTTCGGCTCGGGGCTCGACGAGGGAAGGCAGGCCACCTCGAGTCGCGCGAGGCGAGCCGGCGTCGTTGCGTCGGTCGGTGGGACAAAACGGCGGATCTCGAGGGCTGCGGGGTGTTTCGTGTGGACGAATGTGGCGTCCAAAACATCGTTGTGCTCGTTGCGTATCCCCTCTCTCGGGGGGATCGCATGCGGATCGACCGCGTGCCGGGTCCTCCCTCGTCTTCCACGCCTGAGCTCGAATGAAGGAGTACCGTTCATGCGATCTGTCGATCGAGGCATCGTTCCGATCCGATCCCGTTCCGTCCCGTTTCGAAGCATTTCATGGAATCCTGCGAGGATTCTGTTCTTGTTCGTCGCCACCCTATTTCCGGCTGCGGCCCATGCGGCACACTACACCGACACCGTTTCGACCTATTCCGAGCTGACCACGAGCATCACCGCCTACAAGAACGGGTATCCCGGTCTCTACCAGTCGGGAGAGATCGTCATCGATGCCTCGTTCAGCGTTCCGGCCACGGGCATCCATCTCGCCGACATCGAGAACCTCACGTTGCGAGGGGAGACCACCGGCACCGACCGCCTCACGGCCAGCAAACATCGGCTGACGGCAACCACGAACCATGCGTCCTACTCCTCGGTGATCACCGTGGGAGGAAATGCAAAGGGCATCACGGTAGAGGATCTGGAGATCGTGGTCTCCCGCGGAGTGGCCAACAAGAGCACCCGCGGGGTGAGCGTGGTGTCGCCCAGCGGCCAGTCCAACGAAAGTCTCCTGACCCAGGACGTGCTCTTGCGCAACCTGGTGATCTTGCCACCTTCTGGCTCCACCATCGATACCGTTGGGATTCAGGTCTCCAACGCTCGCCGGGTGGCGGTGAACCATTGCGATATCTCCGGTCTCGACGGCATCGCTCTCTTGATGCGTCGGGTCAAACATCTGGAGATCAGCCACAACAAGATCCACGACCTCCTGCTGAACACCCCGGGAATCATCGTCGACGGCGTCGGCGCCCCCGTGCCCCCGGCGACCGCCGGCACCGAGACCACCCAGTACTCGGCATTCTTCGAGAGCGAGTACGGCAATATTTTCCGCAACGAGTTGAAGAACGTTCCCGGGCAGGGGATCTTCGTCGAGGGCAATTACTTCCTGATCGACGAGAACCGACTCGATCGGGTGGCCCTGGGGCCGGTCGGTGGGCGCGGGATCTACGTCAAGGGGCAGGACTTCCGGATCGCCGGCAACTACCTCACCAAGATCGACAACAACGGCGCAGGTGGCGGAATCAACGCCGGCTCCGATTGCACCTCCCGGGTCTTCATCGAGGGGAATCGGATCGAGCGCGCCGGGCGCACCACCAGCGGCGGCAGCAGCACCTGGAACGGCTTCGGAGTCTCGATTCGTGAAGACATCATTCTGGAGAACAACGAGATCGTAGACTCCGGGAGCAACGGTATCTTGATCCAGCCCAACTCCTCGAACATCTTGATCAACGAGAATACGATCGAGAGATCCGCTCACAGCAACATCCGGGTGTCGGCAGGGTACACCTACGACGGTCGGTACCTGCACCGCGAGCCCTTCGGTCCGGCGAAGGACATCATCATCCGCGACAACCGGATCTACAGTGCCTCCGATTACGGCATCGAGGTCGTGCCGCGGAAGCGCAACGACATGCTCAATGCATCCATCGATACCGTCCTGAGCGGGTGGGTGGCCAACTGTGGGTATGTCTGGCAGGACGACGGGCAGGCCAGCTTCTGCGGCACCTCGGAATACGTGCCCTACTCGATGTGGCCGAGCAATGGCTACTTGATCCAGCCCAACTCCTCGAACATCTTGATCAACGAGAATACGATCGAGAGATCCGCTCACAGCAACATCCGGGTGTCGGCAGGGTACACCTACGACGGTCGGTACCTGCACCGCGAGCCCTTCGGTCCGGCGAAGGACATCATCATCCGCGACAACCGGATCTACAGTGCCTCCGATTACGGCATCGAGGTCGTGCCGCGGAAGCGCAACGACATGCTCAATGCATCCATCGATACCGTCCTGAGCGGGTGGGTGGCCAACTGTGGGTATGTCTGGCAGGACGACGGGCAGGCCAGCTTCTGCGGCACCTCGGAATACGTGCCCTACTCGATGTGGCCGAGCAATGGCTACTGGAATGTCTACGAGGTGACCATGATCAACAACTCTCTCTGGTACAACCAGGACGGAGGCATCGAGATCGAGAATCCCGGCGCCACCAACTGGCCGTCCACGGGGAGCGGCGGCGGCTGCTCGGAGTTTCCCTACAACTGGGACAACCCGAGCTACTACATCCACTACGCTACCTCGGCGTACAACGGTCAGGGCAGCGGCTACTGCAACGTGCCGAAAGTCTCGGGCGCCAGCCCGACGGCGATTCCCGGCGGCCAGGTCGTGGATTGCACCGATGTCGACGGTCTGCGAGGGGATCTCGCGGCCCTCTCGTTCTGGAGCACCACCCAGTTCGGATCCAGCGTGGCCGACCATCCGGAGTACTACCCGGATCTCGCCAATCCTCGCCAGATCAGCCGCGTGTTGCCCTGGCTGAGCTGCAGCGGCTCGGGGTCGTACCCGACCTCGAAGTGCCCCTGAATCCGACCTCGAACGGCGGTGCGCCTCGTGCGCACCGTCACCCCGCTGCCCGCGCCGTCGGTGCCTTCGA
>CAZMEL010000320.1:0-8947 GCA_964565225.1 uncultured Thermoanaerobaculia bacterium
TTCGAGAAATCGCCAGGAAGAGGGACCGACCAGGTGGGGAGGGAGGTGTGGGCGAACGAGCGGCAACCAGACCGCCCAGCCGGTGGTGGGCATGGGCTCGTTCGTCTTCAGGGCTCCGCGGTGGAAGCCTCAGGAGCGGCGGTCAGGGACCGCCCTCGTTCCCCGACCAGCCACCGGCGACCTCTTCGAGATCGTCGTCGGAGAGCTCCTCGTAGCTCGAGCTCAGGCCCTCCGCCTCTTCGAAGGTCAGAGAGTACCCCCGCGAAGCCGCCAGCGTAACCCAGCCATCGATATCGGAACCGAGGGCGAGAAACTCGTCCAGAAGGTCCGAGTCGGTCTGGAGATCTGCCATCAACCTCTGTGCGTCTACGCTACTCATCTCGGAAAGCTCCTCGTGGAAAGAATCTCTACACCGACCCAGGAGAGCACCAGTTGCAATGACGATTCAGCAGATCTGAATGTCCTAAATGATACCACAGTACAGAAAGTTGGAGATTCGTTTCCGGAGCTGGTGAATCGACGATCAAGTGAATCGGCGGCCGGCCTGGGGCGTGAATTCGGAACCTCGACCTCCTGAGTTCGTCGCGAGAGCGTCGAGTGATCAGGAACCTCGAGATCCATCAATCGCAGTAGCGAGTCGACGAAGCCATTGGCCTGACGAAGAGGCAAGTGGAAGACCTGGCGAAGGGTCAGCACGACCGGCAAATCTAGTTTTCGCTGAACACACGAAGGATCCGCCGACTCGACTTGCGGGACTCCGCAGAATCCTTCAGCTTTTTGTCGGCACACAGCTTGACAGTCTCTCTGGATTGGCCATAGGATATGGCCAGTCATTGAGCTTAGGCAGTGAGCTAAAGAGCTTGGTTAGATTCTTAGCTCTTGGTTGGTCGAGTTGGGCCACGAATTGGGAGAAAGTATCCTTTTCGTAGGGCAGACTACGGTGAGTCAATGCTTCTTGAAAGTGGATGAACCGTGAGACTTCTACTGTGGGTGATCTCGAGCGGTAGCAGGCATTCTTACGGCATAAGAGGTACTACCTGCAGAATGTAGGCAAGACTTAGTCCAACGACCTCTATATTCCTGGTTCAGGGCAATAAAAACAGGAGCAGCCATGCGGACTAGTAGCTACACGATCTACGTCGACCTCCTCGATAATGGTGACTCGATGCTCCTGGTGCATGGCTATACAGGCGCCTATGATCAAGTTTCGAAACGCATCGCCGATTTCCTGCGAGCCCACGAAGCAAAGCGCCCGCCACGCCCCTTGTACGGTGAATGGCAGGACCCTCCTCGGAACTCAGATGTCCCCCCCCCCACCTTGGAAGAATCCACCATCGACGCGCTCACTGAGCGAGGTTATATCACCGACCTCTCGCCCAAGGAGGAAGAAGAGAAGTTCAAGGACATCGCTGTTCGTTTGCACCGACGGTCGATTCGGCAGCCGCCGAGCTACCTCTTCATGCCTACTTACCAGTGCAATCTACGGTGTTCCTATTGTTTTCAAGATCATATGCGGACGAATCCAGCTTTCGCCCACCTACTGCGGGTCATGACTCCAGAGACGGTCACCAGGATCTTCGATGCGTTCCCGGCTCTCGAAGCCGAACACGAGATCGAACCGTCTACGGATATGTTGCGCTCTATCGGTTTCTTCGGAGGCGAGCCTCTCCTGGCCATGTCCCGTTCGATCGTCGAGATGATCATCAACGAAGCACTGCTGCGCGGGCGGGCTACATTCTACGCAGTCTCTAACGCAACCGAGCTGGAAGCCTATGACGACCTCCTGGGACCCGGGCTGCTCTCCAGCCTTCAGATCACTCTCGACGGCCCCCCCGACGAGCACGATCAACGGAGAATCTACGCAGACGGTTCGGGCTCCTTCTCGAAGATCGCAGGTAACATCGATCGGGCCCTCGAGCGTCAGGTCCACGTGAGCGTTCGGCTCAATGTCGACCGCAACAACATTGCCGATCTACCGCGCCTCGCCACGGTCTTCTACGAGCGAGGGTGGGCCGAGCATGATCACTTCTCGTCCTACGCGGCCGCCATACATGCCAACAACGACAAGACAGACAAGGCAACGACCTTCGACACCTGGCAGCTAAACGTAGCGCTCCAAGAGCTTCGCGAAGAGCACCCTCAACTGGACGCTATCTCTCGACCGGATGGTGCCATCGGCGCCAAAGCCCGGCAAATTTTCGCGGACAGCTCGAATTTACCTGAGTTCAAGGAAAGCTTCTGCGGCGCCCACACCAAAATGTACCTGTTCGACGCCTTTGCCGATATCTACGCTTGCTGGGAACGGACGGGCGACAAGCGGCTACGGATCGGAAACATCGGACCGGAGGGCGAGCTCGAGCTAAACGAGACTGTAAACAGCCTCTGGAAGAGCCGCACCGTAGCCAGCAATCCTGCCTGCAGCAAGTGCCGCTACGCACTCCACTGCGGCGGCGGTTGCGCCGTCCTTGCTCAGGCCAAGACTGGTCGTTATCACGCCAACTTTTGCGACGGTTACGCCTCGCGCTTCCGGGCGCGGGTAGCAGAAGCGTACGAGGACCACAAAAAAGGAGAGTCCACTACTCGGCGAGCTGCAGGAGCCGCCTGCGACGTGTAGGCGACCAGTGGCTCACGTCATCAACAAAGGAGGTAAAGAATGTCAAGTGATAACCGTCCCGAAACTGAACTCAAGAGTTTCAACGACAAGCCTGTGCAGATGAGTGACCTGAGCGATGAAGATCTGGATTCAGTCGCTGGTGGTGGTAGAATAGACGACGAATGTGGCATCGACTGTCCTAGTCTTCAGAGCTGCCCCAATCTCGTCTGCGGCACCAACAACCCTGCCTAGTCTCGAACAGTCCACGCAGTGAGGATAACGGGAGGGGACGAGAAACAATGTATCCGTCCCCTCCCCGTATGGCGTTGTTGCACGAATCCGAGCGTGGCCGTGCTCGGCCCTATCTCGTTCTGTTTGCGCCGAAATCGAGACAGAGTCCGGCCGCTCCATCCGGTCCGCCCAATTCGAAGATCCGATTCACCACATGGCACCGGACTAGCGCCTGCCTTTGCTGGGAATTCAGCTTTCGGGATCGAAGCCCAGCACCGAGAGTCGATTTGATCCGGAAAAGTGTTCTCGACACGACCCTGCTTCCGGTACCCAGACTCTCGTTGCCCCGAGCCGGCCGATGGCGGTGATCACTTCCAAGGCCTCGTCTCGTCGCTTCGCCGTTGGCGGATTTGATTCTGAATCTCCCAATGACTCGGAGAATACAGCTCGACAACCGGGCGGAATCACCAACCTTACCTGGGGCAGTCCGGCTTCTTTGACACCACGATGGACCGCCCCGCGGTCGTAGGCGCCACCGGCAGTGAGTCGAAGAAGCTTCCGGCCTGACGAAGAGGTAGGTGAAAGCCTGGCCTGCCTCGACTACCTCGAGGCGTGTAAGGCCCTCACCGCGGCCTGAGAACGGCAGCGCGGAAAAACCGGCCACGAGGTCCAAGCAAGAATCGCCGACCGAGCTCCGGGTGAGCCGGCTCAGCTCGAGGGGCCGCCGAGGTATTTCGCCGTGGCTTCGGTGCGGGAACGAACCTCGAGCTTGTCGTAGATGTGGCGGATGTGGGTGCGCACGGTCTCGAGGCCGATGTGCAGGTCTTCGGCGATCTCACGGTACCGGAATCCGCGGCTCAGGAGATCCAGCACCTCGCTCTCCCGGCGGGTGAGCTCGGCCATGCGCTGGTCTCTGGCGGTCGGCTCGTGGAACGAGGCGACGATCCGTCGGGCGATGGCCTCGGACATGGGAGAGCCGCCGCCGACCACCGAGGTGATGGCGTCGACCAGCTGGGCCGGTGGCGTGGTCTTCACCAGGTAACCACAGGCGCCGGCTCGCAGGCTCTGGAGGATCTGCTCGTCGTCGCCGTAGACGGTGAGCATCACCACCAGCACCGGCGAGCCCTGACGTTTGTGGGCGCGCACCGCCTCGATGCCCGACATGCCGGGCAGGTCGATGTCCATGAGGATCACGTCGGCCACGGAGTACGCCACTCATCTCGAAAGCTTCATTTTCGTGTCTTTCGAATCGTGTCTAGCGGGCTGGACCACTCGAGCTGCTGGCACCTGAGCGGCTCCCGGCACGCCTGGCGGCCTTGCGCCTCCTCGAGAGCGCCCCCCGATCCCTGTGTCGGCCCGCCGCGACGGGCTCTCGCTCCATCACGAGCATCTCACGGCTTCAGCTCGCTAGGGACGATTCATACACCCTGATCCTCTGCATGATCGGGCGCTACCCTCGGGCGAGGTCCCAGGGCCGGGGATCTGCTAACGTCTGGTGTAGCGATGAGACACGAGACTTCGGAGCCGGTGGCGCCCCAGGATGTCGCCCCGGAAACTCTGGTGATGCAGATCCAGGCGGGAAACGGGGAGGCGGAACGGCTGCTGGTCGAACGCTACATGCGGCCGGTGCGCGCGTTGCTGCGCCAGCGCCTGTCGCAGCCTGCCGATGTCGAGGACTATCTCCAGGACACTCTCGGCCTGGCCCTCGAAAAGGTTCGAACGGGGCAGGTGCGAGAGCCGACCAAGGTCGGTGCCTTCATCATGGCGCTGGCCCGCAATCTCCTGACCGAGCACTACCGCCGACAATCGCGACGCAAGACCGAGCCCGACTCGGAGGAGGTGTCGCGGCATGCGGCGTCGCTCCCGGAGGCCGATACTCGCCTTCTCACCCTCGAACGCGCAATCCTGGTCCGGAGCCTGATGGAGGAGCTACCCACCGCTCGCGACCGCGAGATCCTGGTGCGTTTCTACCTCGAGGAGGAGGAGAAGCAGTCGATCTGCGATGATCTGGGCCTGAGCTCGCTGCATTTCAATCGCGTCTTGCATCGGGCGAGGATTCGATATCGGCAGCTCTATGAAGATCGGTTCGAGACCACCTGGCAGGGCCCGATCGGTACGGCCCCTCGAGGAACGACAGGATGAATAGACACGAGAGAATCGACGACGAGAATCTGGTGGAGCTCTACGTGCTCGGGCGCCTGCCGGCCGAGGAGCAGGAGCGGTTCGAAGATCACTTCGCCGACTGTCCGCGTTGCCTCGAAGCCGTCGAAGCAGCACAGGATCTGAGAGAGGGTCTGCGGGCCCGAGCCGAGGACGAAGCGACCGCATTCCCCGGTTCCGACTCGTCCGGCGCCGAGGTGGTGGCATTTCCCGTAGAGAAGACGCCCCCTGCAGCAGCACGGGAGCCGCAACCACCGGCCGAGGTCTCCCGCAAGGAGTGGCTGCGCTGGGTCGCCGTGTTGGTGGTGGCGCTTCTGCCGTCGTGGTGGCTGGCCGATCGCAACGCCGAGCTGCGGCGCCAGGTGGAGCGCCTGGAGCGTCCGTTCTCGGCCTCGCCCCACGCCTTGCTCGAGCTGCAGAGGAATTCCGGAAGCGCCGTTTCGAGAGTGACTCCGAGCCCCGACGATCTGTGGATCCACCTGGCCGTGGATCTGGGTGATCTCGGAGGCGTCGGGCTCGACCGGGTCGAGCAGGTCGCAGTGTTTCTATCCGGTGAAGAAGGCGAGATCCTGTGGCATCAGGACGGCCTCTCTCCGCCCCTCACGGGCCCGTTCCACCTGACCATTCCTCGACGCTGGCTCGTTCCCGGAACGTACCGGCTGGACACGAGTCTTCGAGCGGGGAACCGGGTCGAGCCGGTCGGGCCCTTCTACTTCGAGGTAGCCCGAGCGCCGTGATGCCGAAGGCTCCCCGGGCGGTGGCTGGTTTTCTGCTGCTCGCGGGGCTACTCGTTCCCGCGGCTCGGGCCGAGAGCCCCTCTCCCGTGCAGGATCTCGGCACGTCGGGCGAGTGGGAACCGACGGAAGGAACGGTCGTGCACGGCCTGGAGGTCGAGCTCCGGGCCGAGATCGAGGTGGGGCAGAGAGGCGTGCTCTTCGTCGAGCAACGGGCCGCCGACGTGCGGATCGAGCTGGCCTGGCCCGACTTCCAAGGGCCCGCCGAAGCCGCCTGGACGGTCGACGCACCTCTCGACTTCGATGGTGTCGAGGTCGTGCTCCTGCCTCCCTCGGTCCGTGGCCCGGTGGTCTTTCGTCTCACCATCCACGGGCCAGGAGCCGGGAGAGCCGCCGCGGAGCTGCGACGTCCGAGAAGCCATCTCCGAGCCCGGTTCGAATCGATCGCCGAGCGCAACGAAAATCGCCGTCGTCTCGAGCTCCTGGGATTGCTGACCGCGGCCGGCCGGGCCTGGTCGCGGGGAGACGGGGCTGGTCGACGGCAGGCTCTCGAGCACTATCGCCGGGCGGCCGAAATCGGTTCGCCCCATCCGGCCGACGCCGTGCTGGTGACCCAGGCCGACTACGCCGCCGCTTTGTTGCATCGCCTGCTCGGGGAATCCGCGGCAGCCTTGGACCGGGCCCGACCGCTGCTCGCAGCGTGGCGAGAGCACGGCGACCGACCTCGCCTTTCCGACACCTGGAACGAGCTCGGCCTGTCTCTGCGAGTCGAGGGCCAGCTCGATGCCGCGCGGCAGGCATTCACGGCGGGGCTGGTGGAGGCCCGAGCGCTCGCGGATCCGTTTCGCCAGACCGTTCTCGCAGGCAACCTCTGCCTCCTCGACTTGATGCAGCATCGACTCCGGGAAGGGATCCGCTGTTACTCGGAGTCCTTGCCCCGGGTCCGCCAGATCGGCGACCGGGAGACGGAGTCGGCCTTTCTCGTGAATCTGGCGCAGGCGCAGCGCGCTCTCGGCGATCTCGAAGCCGCCATCGCGTTCTACCAGGATGCGTTGGAGATCCAGCGGGCGGAGAGACTGGAGAAGCTGGAGGCGAAGACCCTCAACAACCTGGCCGGCCTCGAGCGGCAGCGGGGGGCTCTGGAGACGGCGATCGATGCCTACCAGCAGGCCGCGGCGACGTTCGAGCGTCTCGGCGACTCGCGCTGGCAGGGCCGGAGCCTGCACAACCTGGCCACCGCCCAGCTGCACCTGGGAGACCTCGAATCGGCGCGCCGGAGCCTGGAGAAGGCCCTCGGCTTGCATCGGCGCGTGGAGAACCGGGGGGGAGAGGCCAGCGCTCTGAAGATTCTCGGCCACGTGGCGGTGGAAGCTGGCGACTGGTCGGCGGCCCGCGAGGCCTACGATGCGTCGAGAGAGCTGGAGAGGGCGGCCGGTGACTCCCAGGGAGTGGCAGTGGCGGAGCTCTTTCTCGGCCGGACCGAGCTGGCCCGGGGGAACGCCGCCGTGGCCCTGGGCCTCTTCGATGGAGCGGTGGGGGCGCTCGAAGCCGGAAGCCTTCTGGAAATGGTCGCCATCGGGCAGCTGCTGCGCGGTCGAGCCCTTGCAGAGCTGGGCCGCCGCGAAGAGGCGAGAGCCGCCATGCGGGGAGCTCTGGATACCTTTGTGAGCCTGGGGCATTCCGGCGGCCGTGGCCATGCCCTGCTGGCGCTCTCGGCCCTGGAGGCACCCGCGCGCGAGCTCGAGCTGCTGGCCGAGGCCTCCGCGGTCGTCGATTCCGTTACCCGGAATCTCGCGGATGCCGACGCCCGCGCCTTCTTCGCCGGTTCCCGGCGCGCCGTGCAGGAGCGCTGGGCGGCCCGCCTGGTCGCAGCCGGGCAGGTGACCCGAGCGCTGGAGGTGAGTGAAGCCGCCCGGGCCTGGGGCCTGCGTTCGGTGATCGGCGCGGCGAGCCGCGAGGCGGCCGGCCTGGCGGGGCGACCCGCGGCTCTCGAGGATATACAGGGCCTGCTCGACGAGGAAACGCTTTTCCTGCATTTCCTGGTGGGTGAGGAGACCTCCTTCCTCTTCGTGGTCGGCAAGAGGCAGGTCGACGTCGTTCCTCTGCCGGCTCGATCCGAGCTCGAGAGCCGGGTTCGGCCGGTGCTCGAAGGACTTCGGCGGGGCGTCGGACCGGGCCTTCGGAAGGAGGCGATCGAGCTCTCGGCGCGGCTGCTCGGCGCGGTCTGGCCGCTCCTCGATCGGCCGGAGATCTCCCGCCTGGCCCTGGTGCTCGACGGGCCGCTGCACTACCTGCCCTTCGCCGCCCTGCCGCAGCCGTCCGATCCGAGCGGGGTCCTGGCGGAGCGATTCGAGCTCGTGCGTATCCCCTCGGCAGGGGTTCTCGCCCTCGAGCGCCGGCGCCGGGCGGCTCGCCCACGTGCTTCGGCGTTTGCCGCCGTGCTCGCCGACCCGGTGTTCTCGCCCGCAGATCTGCGCCTCGGCGGCGTGGGCTTCGAGGGTGCCGGCGCGATCCACGCGGCCTCCGCGGATTCCCCCGATCCCTTGCCTCGGCTGCGTTCCAGCGGTCGCGAGGTGGAAGCCGTTTCCCGTGCCGCCGCCGGCCGGCCGGTCCGGGTGGCTACCGGTACGGAGGCGAGCCGGGAGTGGCTGTTCTCACCGTCCGTCGAAGACGTAGACATCTTGCACCTGGCCACCCACGCGCGGATCGACGACCGCGTCGCCACGCGCTCGGGCCTCGAGCTGGCCGCCGTGTCCGATACAGGTGAGCCTCGCGACGGTTTCGTTGCGAGCGCGGCTCTGCGCCAGCTGCGGCTGCGAGCCGAGCTGGTCGTGCTCTCGGCCTGCCGGACGGCGCTGGGGCCGGAGATCCGGGGCGAAGGGCTGGCGGGTCTGGTGCAGGCGTTCCTCGAAGCCGGGGGCAGCCGGGTGGTGGCGAGCCTTTGGCCGGTGCCGGACCGCGCGACCGCCGAGCTGATGGAGCGTTTCTACGCCGCCCTCTCCAGCGGAGCGACGCCCGCCTCGGCCCTGCGCCACGCCCAGCTCGATCTGCGAGCTGCTCCCGGTTTCGAGCACCCGGTGCGTTGGGCCGGTTTCGTGCTGGTGGGTGACTGGGAGGAAGACGGGGCGGTGCAATAGAACCGGTCGTCATTAGTTCTCCTTTGTCAGATTACCGGGCGGGGTCGAGTCGGCGTTCCTTCCGCCAGGCCTCGAAGGGTCGCGCCGGCCGG
>CAZMEL010000321.1:0-8941 GCA_964565225.1 uncultured Thermoanaerobaculia bacterium
CCTGGGACTACCACCCCAACGCCCGAGCCCACCAGCTCGTCGCCGAGGCCCTGCGCCGAGACCTCGAGGCCGCGACCCGCAAGCTCTTCGACTCCATCGGGGCCGACCCTTCGATCTGAAGCCGAGCCGAGGAGCTTGGAGGGCCGCACGCAGGATCTCAGGATTCCTCTCCCCGAAAGCGCTCCTGGATGGGATCGAGCTAGAATCCCCCCGTGCAAACCAAGAGCGAGATCTTTCGACGGGTCCACACGTATATGCTGCAGCAGCTCCTCCCCGGCGTCGCCGCCGAGGAGCTGACCGCCGAGACACCCCTGATCGAGAGCGGTGTGCTCGACTCCATGACCATCCTCGCCCTGCGAGCCTGGCTCGAAGAAGAGTTCGACATCGAGCTGGCCAGCCACGAGCTCGATTTCGAAGCCTTCGGCAACCTCGAGTCGATCACCGCCCTCGTCTCTCGCAAGCTCACTGCTTGAGCCGTCTCGGTCGCCGAGATCTCTACCTTTCGAGGATCGAAGGGCGTTTCGGAAGAAAACCGCCGAAGACGTCGAGATTTGGTATGCTTCGATGTATGTACAAGACTCTTGCGATCCCATCGACAGATTGCGGAGTCTGGCCTCAGATCTGGGTCGTGGCGCTCCTCCTGGGCGGCCTCGTGGCCTGCGCCGGGAGGACTCCCATCGACGCTCCGCCCATCGGCAATGAGCCCCTTCCTCCGGCCGAGGAAGCGATCAAGACCTATCGCATGCAGGTCAACGACCTGCTCGAGGTCAAGTTCTGGAATCTGGAAGAGCTCGACACACGGGTTCGAGTCCGCCCGGACGGCAAGATCTCCTTGCCCTACGTCGACGACGTTCCGGCCGCGGGCCTGACTCCCCAGGAGCTCGACGACACGCTCGTCGACCTCTACTCGAGCGAGCTGGCCAATCCGGAGATCACCGTGATCGTGGCCGAGACCGGAGCCCGGGTCTACGTCGGGGGAGAGGTACCCAACGAAGGGCCGGTGCCCTTGACAGGGCGCCTCACCCTGCTGCAGGCGGTACAGTCGGCCGGTGGCTTCCTCACCACCGCCCGGCGTCGGGAAATCCTCCTGATCCGCCGACCGCCCGACGGAGAGCCGGTTGCACGCAGCATCGACCTACGAAAAGTCCTGAGCGGCGAGGTGCCCCAGGCGGATCTGACTCTCGAGAACTCCGACATCGTCTTCGTACCGAGAACCAAGATCGCCAACGTCAACCTCTTCGTCCAGCAATACATCAACCAGATCATCCCGGTACAGGGAATCGCCACCGGAATCGCTCTGGAATCGTTTCGCGGCAACTCGGATTCGAACAACAACAACGACTGAAGAGCCCGCGGGCTCCCAGTCGGGTCGACGATTCAGATGATCGAGGAAAAACCCCTACCCTGGCAGGAGCTGCTGGAAGTCCTGTTCCGGCGCCGATTCATCATCGCCGGGACCGCCCTGCTCGGCGCGATCCTGGCGCTGGCGGCCACCATGATCCAGCCCCCATCCTACGAGGCCAGGGCCCAGATCCTGGTCACCGAGAGCCCCATGGCCGGCCCTCGGGAAGAGTCCATGTCGAAGCGCCAGATCGCATCCGAGGTCTCCTTTCTCCAGAGCCCGTCCCTGGTGCGCAATGTCCTGGTGGAGTACCAGAAGAACGGCCACCCGATGGAGCCCAACAAGGCACCCATGGTGCGCCTCAAGCGCACCGCCAAGAAGCTGGTCAACGAGGTGATCCGGCGCGACGACCGCCCCAAGCAGAGCTCGGAGCCCCCGCCCCTGCGCGGCCAGATCGACATCGACGACATCCCCGGCACCAACATCATCGAGGTCTCCTACGTCGGCCACGACCCCGAGTGGGCGGCGGGTTTCGTCAACGACCTCCTGCAACACCATGTGCGCCGCATCGCCACGCTCAACGAAGAGCGCACCAAGGCCGGCGGCTTCTTTCGCGAGCAGGTGGACGTCAGCGCCGACCGCTGGAAAGAAGCCCAGGAAGCCCTGACCAGCTTCCGGCGCGAGAACGGCTCCTACCTTCTCGCGGGGGACGAGAACCACCTCCGGCGGGTGCTCTCCGACCTCGAGGCCAGCCGGGTCGCCACCCAGACCCAGCTCCTCGAATCCATGGCCCGGGTCCAGTTCCTCGAGAGCGAGATCAACCTGCACCCCGACACCATCGCCTCCGAGTCCAGGGTCACCGAGAACGAGTCGGTGAAATTTCTCAACAGCCAGATCCTCACCCTGGAGATCCAGCGCAGCGAGCTCCTCTCGCGCTACACCCCCACCAGCTCGAAGGTTCGAGACCTGGAGCGGCAGATCGAAGAGGCCAATCGCCTGCTGGCCACCAAGGAACGAGAGACCCTTTCCGAGGTGAAGACCGTATTGAACCCGGCGTACCAGGCGCTCGAGATCCAGCTCGTCGAGACTCGGGCCCAGGTATCGTCGACCGAGGCCAAGCTCGAGGCACTGGATACCCAGATCGAGGATTATCGCGACAAGATCAGCCTGCTGGAGGCCACCGCGGCCGAGCTCGAACGGTTCAAGGACGACGTCGAGACCGCTCGGGTCACCTACCAGGCCAACCGGCAGAAAGAAGAAGAAGCGAGGCAAGCGGTATTTCTCGACCAGTCCGGCCTGGTGAATCTCACCATCCACGAGCCTGCTCTGGTGCCCACCGCGCCTCTGCCCGCGGGCAGAGGCAGCCGCACCATCGCCGGATTCCTGGTCGGCATGGTAATCGGTATCTTCATCGCCTTCGCGCGAGACCTGCTCGACTCCTCCATCAAGGGGAGCGCGCAGGCACACCGGCTCAGCGGCCTGCCGGTGATCGCCGAGATTCCGACTTCCAGGTAGGACTTTGAACAAGGGTGTGGTGGTGAGGAGATCCATGGTGGATGAAAGCAATCTCGAGACGACCCTGCGCTGGGCGGTGGAAGGGAGGCACAGCGGGGTGTTCGAGCTGCGAGGCCCGGACGGAGAGGAATCTCGCCTGACCCTGCAGGACGGAGAGATCTTCCTCGGTCCCGAGCACCCCGAGACCGAGCGAATCCGGCGTGCGATGAAGAATCCCGCCACCGAGATGGAAGGCGCCCTCGCCCACCTCGGCGCCGTCCTCGCCACCTGCCGTCTCGACACCTTCGGCTTCCGCAGCCGGCCCGATCTCGAGCAATGCTGCGGACCTCTTCCGTGGTCCCTGCTCGAGGCCGAGATCCACAACGTCCGCGACCTTCCAGCCGAGACTCCGATCAGCGAAGAGGCCGCCAGCGAAGAGAGCGAAGAAGCCTTGAAAGCGGCCGAGCCGGAAACCGAGGAGTCTTCCGCCGAGCCCTCCACCCAAACCGGCGACGCCGAGTCGAGCGATCCGGAGAAGACCGAAGCCGCGAGCTCGGAGCCCGACCGTGCCGGGACGAAAACCGACGCGGCGGCCAATGGCGAGCCGGCAACGCCCACGGAGCGAGACCTTTCCGCCGAGGGACCGGAGAAACCGGCGAACGGGTCCGGGGAAGGGCCCGGGAGCGACGACACCCTGCGGTCGCCGGCCCCACACCCCGCGGCCGTCGCCATCTGGCAAGACCAGTTCCACCTCACCGCCGACCCCTTCGCCCTCACTCCGGACCCGGCTTTTCTCTACCTCAGCGACTGCCATGCCGAGGCCCTGGCAGGGCTGAAGCTGGGTCTCTGGGAACGCCGCGGCTTGCTGGTGATGACCGGCGAGGTCGGCACCGGCAAGACCACTCTTCTCTATTCCCTGTTGAGCCAGCTCGAAGGCGACGTGGAGACTGCCTACCTCTCGAACACCCTGCTCTCCTTCGAGGAGATCCTGCACAGCGCCCTGACCGATTTCGGGATCTTCTGTGAGAGCCGGGAGCGTCTCGACCTGATCGAGGCCCTGAACGGCTTTCTCAAGACCTGCGCCAACGCCGGCAAGACCGTGGCCCTGGTGATCGACGAGGCCCAGAACCTGAGCGACGAGGCCTTCGAGGGCCTGCGCCTGCTGCTCAATTTCGAGACCTACCATTCGAAGCTGCTGCAGATCGTGCTCGTGGGCCAGCCGGAGCTCTCCGATCGCCTGGCCGGACCCGGCCTGCGCCAGGTGCGCGACCGCATCGCCGTGCGCTGCCATCTGCGGCCCCTGAGCCGGCGCGAGGCTCGAGGGTATATCGAGCATCGGCTCGAGACCGTCGGTGGCTCGGCCGATCTCTTCACCACCCCTGCTCTGGGCCTGGTGATCCGCAAATCCCAGGGCATTCCCCGACGGATCAACATCTACTGCCACAACGCCATGCTCTTCGCCTTCGGTAAAAACCTCCCCAACATTCGCCGAGGCCTGGTCGCCCAGGCGATTCGCGACATGGACGGGAGCCGGCCGAGGCATGAGTAACTACATCCGCTCCCTGCGCCGGCTGGAAAAGGGTCGGACCCCCGACGACGTCGCCGACCGGCCGCCGGCAGAGGACGGAGCCGCAGACACTTCCGAGCCGGCTTCCCGGCCCGCCGCGAAGGCCCCGAGGCCGGCTCCCGAGGTTTCCTGGCCCGACGTGGTCCAGAGGCCGCGCAAAGAGCGCCGCCGCAAGCGCCCGCGACGCCTGGTCGCCCGGGTGCTGGAGACCCTCGGACGTTTGCCCTTGCTGCGCGGCCGGAAGACCCGCTCGGAGGCGCCCGATGCGGTGGGAGAGCTCGCCTTCGCCCAGCTCCTCGACAGCTTGCGAGCTCTCGAGACCCCGTTCACCGCTCCGGGAGTCGTGCTCGCGGCGGCCGGCGACCACGCCGCCGTGCAGAGGGTGCTCGAAGGGCTGGAGGAGCAGGCCCGGCGCAAAGGCATTCGACTGCTGCTGGCGAAGCTGGTCGTCTCCGAGAGCGAGCGCTTCCTCGAGCGAGAGGGCCCCGGCCCGACCGATCGTCTCGAGATCAATCGAACCGTCAGCGAAGACACCCTCCGCAGCTGGTTCGAACGCGCCACCACCGGGCAGGATCTCCTCATCGTCGAGGCCCCTCCGCTCAGCGAATCCGTCGACGCAGCCCTGCTCGCCCGGGCCGGCGACGGCCTCGCCATCGTGGTCGAGCCCATGGCCACCACCCAGGCACAATTCGAGACCGCCGTCGAACGCGCCAAGGCCGCCGGCTGCTTTCTCCTCGGTCTCGTCATGAGCCGCCACACCCACTGGCTCCCCGGCCTGCTGCGCAACTTCTTCAACGCCTACCCCCGCTTGATCCGCCGCCAGCCGCGCCGCGACTGAGACCTGGACGGGGGTGATCTCCCGTCGCCCCTACCTCTGGCCCCCTCGCACCGGACCGTGTAAAGTAGTAGAGGGCCGGCATTTAGCCCGCCTCTCGAGCTCTCGGGCATTCCTCGCATGTTGTCGTTTCCCCTTCTCGGAATCATCGCCGGCATCGGCCTGATCCTCGCGATCTTCGCGCCGTTCTACCTGCTGCTCTGCTGGGACCTCCTGCTCTCCATCTTCCAGGGCTTCTGGACCCTGGGCGGCACCCGGATCGACTATACCGACGTGATCGTCGGCTGCCTGGGATTCGCCATCGTTCTACGCGGCCGCTTCGATCGCCAGGGAACCAAGATCCCCTACCTCGTGCCCTGGCTGCTCCTGGGCATCTTTCTCTCCCTCGCCTACCTGGTGGCTCCCCAGAACCAGCGCAACCTGACGGACCCGATCCGCATCGGATACCAGCTCTACCGGTATTGCTGGAAGCCTTTGCTCTACTACCCCCTGGCGGTGGTCTTCCTGCGCGACGCGAGCAAGATCCGCATCGCCTTCTTCACCATGGTGGTGGGCTTCGACATCTGTGCCTTCAACGCCATCCAGCAGGGTTTCCAGGGATACTCCGCCGCCCCCGGCCCCTTCGGCCACGGCAACGCCTTCGCCAGCATCCTCGTCACTCCGTTCATTCTCTGCTTCGCGTCGGTGCTCTACAGCCGTTCCGCGGGTGAGCAGATCTTCTGTGGCATCAGCCTGTTGATCATGGCCCGGGCACTGCTCTTCTCGGAGTCGAGAGCGGGCATGGCCTCGATCGCCCTCAGCCTGGCGTTTTTCTTCTTCTGGTCGATCTTCCTCACCAAGGGACGGCGGCGCCTGGCCCAGCTGATCCCCGTGAGCCTGGCGCTCTTTCTCGCCGTGTTCGCCGTACGCCCCGATATCATCTACCGGCCGTCGGTACAACACGCCATGTCGGTGACCGACGGCACCAAGGCCAGCACCATGCAGTGGCGCATGACCGAACGCTGGCCTCATTTCATCGGCCTGGCCCTGGAGAAACCGATCCTCGGCACCGGAACGGCGGTCGACCTCAGCCTGGGGGAGAATGCCAATACTCCCCACAACGGCTACATCGCCCTCGCCGTGCGCTACGGTTTCCCGGTGGCCCTGCTCTACACCTTCTTCGGCCTGAACTCCATGCGCATCGCCGTGCAGGCCTTCTTCCGCACCCGCATCACGCGGCTCAAGGTCTTCGCCATCGCGGCGGCCTCGCCCCTGGTCGGCATCATGGCCCACAACATGATCGAGTCGACCCTCACCGCCCAGGCCCTGCTGCAGAACTACTTCTGGATCCTCTGCGCTTTCTGCACCCTCTCCCGTTTCTATCCCCACCGGCTCGCAACCGCCGAGGAAAAGGCGGCACTGCGCCAGGTCCAGACCCGGGAGCGCGACGAGTGGCTGGGGCACGAAGACGAGCTGCCGCCGGCCAGCCGGTACCCCTGGCACGAGCCGGAGCCTTCCTTCGACGGCGCGGCCCAGAGATCCTGAATGGGCATTCTCTACTTCGGAATCGATCTCGAGCTGCCGTCGGTCCTGTGGATGCGGCGCATGCTCGACGGTCTCGCCGACCACGTGCAGCGCCTCGTTCTCGAGGAGCCGCCGGGTGCCGAGGCTCGCGAACGTTTTTCCACCCTGGTGCTCGACGACGGCTCCCGCTCCTTTCTCCGCCGCGCAGCCCGGCGGCTGCATTTCTACGAGCGGGTGCCGGTGCCGAGTCCGACCCTCGACGCCCTGGTGGCAGCTGCGGAGGCCCCGGAGATCTCGGCCCTGCTGGTGCACTACACCACCCTGGCGGTGAAATACGACCGCGCCTGGACGCGCATTTCCAAGCCGATCTACGTGCACTGCCACGGCTACGACGTGACCTGGGATCTGCGAATCGCCGACGGCACCCGCGAGCATCCCGGAGACTACGAAGACCGCGTGCGAGCCCTGCCCGAGCATCTGCGCTTCATCGCCAATTCCCATGCCACCGCCGGGCGCCTGTTCCAGCTGGGAATCGCGGCCGATCGGGTGATGGTCAAGTACCTCGGCGTTCCGGTGCCCGAAACCCCCCCGCGCCCCGCGCCGCAGGACGGGTCCTTGGAGATCCTCTACCTCGGGCGCCTGATCGACTGCAAAGGTCCCGACCTGGTGATCCGGGCCTTCGAGCTGGCCAGCCAGCACGGCCTCGACGCCCGCCTCACCCTGGCGGGCGACGGCCCCCTGCGCGGCGCCTGCGAAGAGCTGCGAGCCCGCTCTCCGGTGGCCGACCGGATCGCGCTCCCGGGCTCGGTGAGCGGCGAGACCGGCGAGGCCCTCCGCCGCCGCTCCCATCTCTTCACGGCCCACAACCAGCTCGGCCCGGTGAGCCGCCAGGAAGAGGCTTTCGGGGTGGCCGTGGTGGAGGCCATGGCCGCCGGTCTGCCGGTGATCACGGGACGCAACGGCTCGCTGCCGGAGGTGATGGAGCACGGAGAGCACGGCCTGCTGGTGGAGCCGGGCGACATCGAAGCCCATGCCGAGGCCTTCCTCCGGCTGGCGAACGATCCGCAACGCCGCCGGACCATGGGCCGGAAGGGCTGGGAGCGGGCGCGGGAGCATTTCACCCTCGACCGGGAGATGCGCGAGCTGCGCCGTTTGCTCGGGCTCGAGCCCGGCGCCCTCGACGAGGGAAAGGAAGGACAGGAGAAGGACCATGTCTGAGCCGGCGCCCCCCGCGGATTCGCAGGACACCCCTCCGCTCTCTCCGGCGCAGAAGCGGAGATTCATGGCCATGGCCGCCGGGCTGGTGCTCTTCTTCGTGCTCGCCGTGGCCGAGATCGGCGTGCGTCTGCTGCTGCGCTACAACTCTCCCGACACCCTGCGCGAGAACTCGCTGCAATACCGCCCGTCCACCTTCACCCGTCACCTGCTCCGGCCCGAGCAAGAGATCGACCTCGACGCCGCCTGGGGGGTGCGCAAAGGAGAGCAGGGCAGCGGCCGCAGCTACCGGGTCAACGGCATGGGCTTTCGCGGCGCTCCCTTCGAAGCGGAGAAACCACCCGGCGCCTGCCGGCTGGTGATCGTCGGCGGCTCCGCGGTGTTCGACCTCGGAGCCGATGAAGGAGAGGACTGGCCACATCTCGTAGAGCGAGCCCTGCGCGATGCCGGGAATCGCGGCGTCGAGGTGATCAACGCCGGAGTCCCCGGACACGCCAGCTTCGACGCCGTGGGCAAGATCTACGGCCAGCTCTGGCTCTACGAGCCCGACGCCGTCTTGTTCTACAACGCCTGGAACGACATCAAATCCTTCACCGAGCTCGACCGCGACCGTCCTCTCGTGTGGCAGATCCCGACCCACGATCCGACCGCCGACCCCTTCCAGAGCTACCAGGGCTGGCTCGACCGTCTGCTCGGCCACTCCCAGCTCTACATCAAGCTCCGCACCCGCTACCTCCTGAGCCGCCACGACGTCGGCCCGGAGGGGGCCGTAGATGCCGAACGCGCAGAAAATCGACGCATCTCGCCCCTCGCCTTCGACCAGTACCGACTCAACGTCTCCCTCGTCGTCGACGCGGCCCGCAACCTCGGCGCCACGCCGGTCCTCCTCACCCAGGCCAGCCTGCTCGCGGCCGACAACACCGAGGCCGATCGCGCCCGCATCCGATACGGTTACCAGGGGCGCGACCCCGACGAGCTGGTCGAG
>CAZMEL010000322.1:0-8902 GCA_964565225.1 uncultured Thermoanaerobaculia bacterium
CTCGGCACCAGGTAGTCACGCGCTCCTTCGGGGGTCGAGCGGGTGAGGATCGGCGTCTCGAGGTCGAGAAACCCCTCCTCGTGCAGGAAGAGGCGGGTTTCGAGCGACACCCGGTCGCGGAGCAGGAAGTTCTGCTGCAGCTCGGGCCGACGCAGGTCGAGGTAGCGGTGCCGCAGGCGAATCTCCTCGGAGACCTCGGTCTTCTCCTCGACCCCGATCGGCGGCGTCTCGCTCGACGCCAGGATCTCGGCGCGATCGATCTTCACCTCGATCTGCCCGGTCGGCAGCTGGTCGTTCGGTTTCTCCCGGGCCAGAACCTCGCCCTCGAGCTCCACCACCCACTCCGACCGCACCGGATCGAGCACACGTACGACCTCGGGCTGCTCGTCGGGATAGACCACGGCCTGCACCAGACCGCTACGGTCGCGGAGGTCGAGAAAGAGCAGGCCTCCGAGATTGCGTCGGCGATGCACCCAGGCGCGCAAGAGGACCCGGCGGCCGATGTCCTCGCGGGTGAGAGTTCCAGATGGTTGTCGTTCCATGGTCGGGCTCCTCGGCCTCTCCCTCCTGGAGGGCCTTCTTCATCGATAAGGGGTCGGGAATCGAACGGTGCGAGCGTTGCGGGTGACCTCACGTCACCGGGGAATCGTCCGAGCGCAGCACCGAAGCATAGTCGTTCTTCAGGGAGATGTAACGATCACGGATCTCCTCGATGGCGCGGCTCTCTTCCGGCCGCAGGGTCCGGACCACTCGTGCCGGAATGCCCACGGCCAGCTGCCCGGCGGCGACTCGGGTGCCCGGGGTGACGACCGCACCGGCGCCGATCTGGGCACCGGTTTCGATCACCGCCCCGTCGAGCACCCGGGCTCCGATGCCGATCAGAGCCCCGTCTTCGATGGTGCAGCCGTGCACCACGGCGCTGTGGCCGATCACCACTCCGCGGCCGATCTCGAGGGGATGGGTACCGGCGGAGACGTGCAGAACGCTGCCGTCCTGGATGTTGGTTCCCGCACCGATCCGGATCCAGTGCACATCCCCCCGAGCCACGGTGTGGAACCAGAAGGAGACGTCGTCACCGATCTCGAGATCGCCGGTCACCACCGCCGAGGGAGCGAGAAAGACTCCCCGGCCCAGCTTCGGTGTCTTGTCGCGAAATGGAATCACTGGCATGGATCACCCCGCTCTCCGCCGTCGTCCGCCGCGGAAGATCCGCCACAGCCGCGGGCCGATGAGGGCGGAGCATACAGCATCTCCTCCCCTACCGCCGCCGCCGAGCCCCCCCCTCGGAGCCGATTCGAACGACGACGCCGGCCCCCACCGCTCGAGCTTCAGCCGGTGGAGCCGGCGGGCAGACCGTCGAAGAAGTCGACCTTTCCGGACTCCAGGGAATACTCGGCACCGACCACCAACAGGTCTCCGTCTGCGATGCGGCGCTCGAGAATCTCCGAGCCGTGCCGCAACTGATTCGCCGAGGCGCGAGTATTGGCCCGCACGGCTCGGTCCAGCAGCGAGGCCGAGGCGTCGCCGGAGCTCCCCTCCAGCAGGGGCTCCACCGCCGGGCGGATCCGGTCGACGATCGAGCGTAGATTCGGGGAGCGGTTCTCCACCGGCCGCTCGAGCTCCTCCAGGGTGGCCTGCACCGCTCCGCAGGACGAATGGCCGAGCACCACCACCAGCCGGGTGCCGAAGACCTCGGCCGCGAACTCCACGCTCCCCACCTGCGACGGTGCCACCACATTGCCCGCTACCCGGATCACGAACAGGTCGCCGAGCCCCTGGTCGAAGACGATCTCCGCCGGCACCCGGGAGTCCGAGCACCCCAGGACGATGGCGAAGGGTTTCTGCCCCGCCACCAGCTCCCGCCGCCGCGCCGGGTCGGTCATGGCTTCCTGGTCTCGATCCAACACGAATCTCTGGTTGCCCGCCTGCAGACGCTCCAGCGCCTCTTCGATGGGAATCATGTTCTGTCCTCTCTATGTCAGGGTCTGGCCTCGCCCGAGGGAGCGGAGGCACGATCTGCGAATTGTAAGTCAGCTCTGGCCAACGACGGTGCCGTCTCGCCTCAGCCCAGCATCTCCAAGAGCTCCTCCACCGCTTTCTGGCTCGACTTGCCCCGCAGGTCGAGCCGTTCCGGGGCCTCCTCGAAGCCGGGGCGGCGGAGGTCGTAGAAAGGGCGCATGAGGTCGGGGCTGGTGAGCGGACCGCCGTAGAGGGGGTGCCAGTGCTCGATCGGGGTCTCGGACCGGGCAGTGAGACGCCAGAAGCAATGGGCGAGGTCGAGGTCCATCAGCACCCAGCGCGAATCGGCGCGCACCCGACGGCGGTTCTCGGCGTCGATCAGGGTTCCGTCTCCGAGGGTGAGGACTCCCGCCGGCCGTTCCCGCAGCTGGCGCTGCAGGATCTCCCGCTCGAGCTCGCGGTAGCGATTCTCTCCTTCCATCAGGATCAGCTTCCTCACGGACCGGCCCGCTTCGTGCTCGATCGCACGGTCGAGGTCGGTGGCGGTGAGGCCGGTGAGCGCCGCCAGCTGGTAGCCGATCTTGCGGCACTCGGCGGCCAGGTAACCCGACAGCACCAGGGGACGATCGAGGGAGACGAGGGGGTGGTAGTCGTAATAGTCGCTCATGGGGGCCTTTTCGGGTTTCGAAGAGAGGGAGACCAGAGATTCTCGTCGTCGAGAGTCGTCGACTCGGATTGCAACAGAACCCCTGCTCCACTTTCTTCGAGCGTTCGGCTCCGACCGTGGGGGGCAAGGGTCCCTATGGTAGGATTCGCAAGAGTTCCGCAGATCGATGTAGGGCCTCGAGCCGCTGCCGGTGAGACCTTCCGGCAGGGTCGGGTCTGTCGATCACCTCCGGTCTCTCGGGGATGGGATGGGGCGGAACCGAACTGGAAATCTCGAATGCAAGGAGAGACCCGATGAGTGTTGCAAAAGTCGTAGAAATCAGCTCTTCCTCCCCCGTCAGCTTCCACGATGCCATCGAGAAGGGTATCGCTCGCGCCAACCAGACCCTCAAGGGCATCACAGGTGCCTGGGTGAACGAAGAGAAAGTCACGGTCGAAAACGGCAAGATCACCGCCTGGCGTGTCAACATGAAGGTCTCCTTCATTCTCGGCGACGACTGATCGAGCTTCGACTCGCGAAGATCCGAGGCGGCGTCTCCGGCGCCGCCTTTCTCTTTGCCGTCGCCATTCGAGGAGCCGACGAGTGGAAGTCTCCCGAATCCAGGCCTTTTGCCAGCAGCTGCCGGGCACCACCGAAGACACCAAATGGGGCCACAACCAGGTCTTCAGCGTCGGTGGCAAGATGTACATGGTGATCAGCTTCGACGAAGACCCGCCGAGCCTCTCGTTCAAAACCGAGCCGTTGGTGTTCGAAGCCCTGACCCACCAGCCCGGGATCCGCCCCGCCCCCTACCTGGCCCGGGCCCGGTGGGTGGCCCTCGAGAACCCGGACGTGCTGCCGGACGAAGCCCTGGAGCAGCACATCCGGGAGTCGTATCAGCTGGTCTTCGCCAAGCTGACCCGCAAGGCCCAGCGGGCCATCGAAGCGGGAGAGAGTTGACCACGGATGCTCGAGCGCTCCCGGTCGCGGGTCGGTTCGTGGTTTCTCTCGGTCTTCGTGCTCGCGGCTCTGCTCGGCTGCAACGGCAGCTCGTCTTCGGCTCCGCCTTCCGACACGGTTCGGGTCGGGCTCGAAGATCCGCCCAAGACCCTGGATCCCCGCTTCGCCACCGACGTGCACGGCCAGAGGATCTCCCGTCACCTGCTCTTCAGCAGCCTGGTGCAACACGGAGAGCGGCTGGAGATCGTGCCCGACCTCGCCGCGAGCTGGAAGGCTCCCGACGAGTCGACCCTGGTGTTCCACCTGCGCTCCGATTACACCTTTCACGACGGCCGGCCGGTGACCGCCCGCGACGTGGTGGCGACCTACGAGCACCTGATGGACCCCGCCACGGCTTCCCCGCTCGGCGCCACTTTCCGCGAGAAGATCGCGGCGATCGAGGCGCCGGATGCCCACACCCTGCGCATCGTCCAGACCCGGCCCACCGGCTCGTTCCTCGAGACCCTGATCTCGCCGATCCTTCCCGCCCACTTGCTCGCCACCGGCCACGACTTCGCCCGCTCCCCCATCGGCAGTGGTCCCTTCCGGCTCGAGTCGAACGAGCCCAATCGCATCTTGCTCACCGCCCACCGGGGGTACCCCGGCGGCGGTCCGGCGATCCCCCGACTGGCATTCGAGATCACCCGCGACGAGAACGTACGCTTCCTGAAGCTCTTCAAGGGCGAGCTCGACCTGCTGATCAATGCCCTGCCCGAATCGAAGCTCGACGAGATCACCCGCCCTCCGCTCTCCGAGACCTATGAGCTGATCGAGACCCCGGGATTGAGCTTCAACTACCTGGGGATCCAGGTCGATCACCCCGTCCTCGGTCGCCCCGAGGTCCGCCGTGCCCTCTCTCTCGCCATCGACCGCGACGCCCTGATCGAGCATCGCTTGCAGGGGCACGCCACCCTCGCCAACAGCCTGCTCGCCCCGGCCAACCCATTCCACCTCCCCCAGCTTCCCTTCCCGGTCTACGACCCCGAGCAGGCCAGGAATCTGCTCGACGCCGCCGGTTTTCCCGACCCCGACGGCGAAGGGCCGCTGCCGCGCCTGCGCCTGGAGCTCAAGGTGAGCTCCAACGCCCAGTCCATCGGCCATGCCCAGGTGTTCCGAGCCCAGCTCGCCGAGGTGGGGATCGAGCTCGAGATCCGCTCCTACGAGTGGGGAACCTTCTACGGCGACATCCAGGCCGGGAATTTCCAGCTCAGCCTGATGCGCTGGGTCGGGGTCACGGATCCCGACTTCTTCTACGACATCCTGCATTCCTCGCGTTTCCCTCCCGCCGGGCGCAACCGCGGACGTTTCCACGACGAGCGCCTCGACGAGCTGCTGGTCGCCGGTCGGCACGAGACCGATCCGGCTCGGCGGCAGGCGATCTACCGGGAGGTCCAGGAGCGGGTCGCCGAGGCCTTGCCCTTCCTTCCCCTGTGGCACCCGAACAACGCCACGGTGATCCACCGGCGCCTCGAGGGGTACCGGCCCCATCCCAAGGCCGGCTTCTATTCCTTCCGCGACCTGACCCTGGCGACGGAGATCCGGGAGGCTCCTTGAAGCGATACCTCGCGGCCCGCCTGCTCCAGCTCGTACCGGTGGCCCTGGGCGTCACCACCCTGGTCTTCCTTCTTCTGCACCTGATCCCCGGAGATCCGGTCGATTCGATGCTCGGCGAGCAGGCTCTCGTCACCGACCGCGAGGCCCTGCGTCGGGACCTGGGGCTCGATCGTCCCCTGCACGAGCAGCTCGCCGGCTACCTCTCCCGGCTGGCCCGAGGCGACCTGGGTACCTCTCTGCACAGCCGCCGACCGGTGGCCGAAGAGATCGCCACCCGCCTGCCGGCCAGCGCCGAGCTGATGGCCGCGGCGCTGCTGGTGGCTCTGGCCGTGGCCCTCCCCCTCGGGATCCTCGCGGCGCTGCGACCGCATGGGTGGATCGATACCGGAGCCCGGCTCGCGGCGTTGCTCGGCCTCGCCACCCCGAACTTCTGGCTGGGGCCGGTGCTGATCCTGGTCTTCGCCATCCACCTCGACTGGCTTCCGATCGACGGCCGGGGTGGAGCGGCGCATCTCGTGTTGCCGGCGGTGACCCTGGGGACGTCGCTGGCGGCGATCGTCTCGCGCATGGTGCGCACCTCTCTCCTGGAAGTTCTGGACCAGGACTTCGTACACGCCGCCCGGGCCAAAGGACTGAGCGAAGGGCGGGTTCTCCTGGTGCACGCCCTGCCGGCGGCCCTGCTGCCGGTGCTCACGGTGGTCGGCCTGCAGGCGGGCAACCTGCTCTCGGGCGCGGTGATCACCGAGTCGATCTTCGGCTGGCCGGGCCTCGGGACGCTCCTGCTCGAGGGCATCGGCTCGCGCAACTACCCTCTGGTGCAGGGCTGTGTGCTGGTGATCGCGGCCATCTACGTGGTGATCAACCTGCTCACCGACCTCCTCTACACCTGGGCCGACCCGAGGATTCGTCTGTGAGCCTTCGTCTCGAGGCTCGTGCGCCCGCTCTCGCCGCCGCCCTGCTGCTGCTCGCAGCAGCTCTCGCCTCGGCCTTCGCTCCCTGGCTGGCGCCCCACGATCCGGGCCGGATCGACCTTGCCCAGCAGCTGGCGGGACCGTCCTGGGAGCACCCCCTGGGCCGCGACCACAACGGCGCCGATCTCTTCAGCCGTCTGCTCTACGGCGGACGTCTCTCCCTCGGCACTGCCCTGCTCGTGACCCTGCTCTCGACCGGGATCGGCACCGCTCTGGGCCTGCTGGCGGGGTATCGCGGCGGCTGGACCGATCGCCTGCTGTTGCTGGTGGTCGACATCCTGCTGGCGTTTCCCGGGTTGCTCCTGGCGATCGCCCTGGTGGCGGTGCTCGGCCCCCATCCGGGCCATGTGGTGATCGCTCTCAGCGCCATGGGCTGGGTTTCCTTCGCCCGCCTGGTGCGGGGGCAGGTGTTGTCTCTGAAGGAACGCCCCTTCCTGCTCGCCGCCCGGGCACTGGGAGCTCCCGAGCACCGGATCCTTCTCAACCACCTGCTGCCGAACCTGTTGGCTCCGGTGGTGGTGCAGGCGACCTTCGGGCTCGCCGGGGTGGTGATCGCCGAGTCGTCGCTGCATTTCCTCGGCCTCGGGGCTCCTCCCGGCACGCCCAGCTGGGGCGGTATGTTGAGCGAGGGTACCCGGGTTCTGCTCGAGGCGCCCCACGTGGCGATGGTGCCCGGCCTGGCGATTCTGCTGGTGGTCATGGCCTTCAATCTCCTTGGGGATTCTCTCGAAGCGCGGCTCGATCCGCGCCGTAGCGGCCGGCCTTGAGCTCGGAACGTGCCTCCCTCCTCCACCCTGGGCATCGATCCTCGGGGCTTCCCGTCGCTTCGCTCTTCGTGGTACGGTCCTTGTCGTTCGGCGACTTCTGGAGCTCGTCGAACCCTTCCCCCGCTGCCACGCCCCCTCAGGAGCTTTCCTATGTCGACTGTTCCCGTACGTCTCACGGGTGCCCGGTCCTGGCTACCGGTGCTCGCTCTGACTCTCGTGTCGTCTGCTGCCGGTGCCGCCGAGGGCGCGCGTCACTTCGATGCGCGCATTGCCTACAACCAGGACTTCCGGGTCGAGGGTTTCGCCGCCAAGTCGGCCGCCTTCGAGGGTTTGCGCGCCGAAGGTATCGAGCTCGGCGTCTCCTTCGACCCCACGACCGGTGTCACGCGCTCGATCAACAACCGTGTGGGTCATCTCACCGCCGCGAAATCCGGCGATCCCGAGGCCATCGCCCTCGACTTCGTGACCGCGAACCTCGAAGGTCTGGGGCTCGCCGCCGCCGACATCGAAGAGCTCGAGCTCACGGATCGGGTGTTCTCGAAAATCACCGGTGCCACCCACCTCTACTACCGCCAGACCCACGCCGGCCTGCCGGTGTACAACGGCCAGCTGCAGGTACACATCAATCGTGAAGGACGCATCCTCGGCGTCACCAACAGCTTCCTCGCCGATCTGGCCGCAGCGGTGGGCAGCACCACCCCGGGACTGAGCGCTGCCGACGCGGTGGTGGCGGGTGCCGCCCAGGTCGGCATTACCGCCAGCTCGGCGCCGGAGCTGGTGTCGGCCCAGGCCGGCCCCCGGAGCCGGACCCGGCTGCGGGCACCGGAGATCTCCGCGCGGGAGATCGAGGCCGAGCTGATGTGGCTGCCGATCCGCCGGGGCGAAGCTCGCCTCGTGTGGCGGTACCAGATCCAGACCGACGACCGGTTCAACTACTGGGATTTCACCGTCGACGCCCGGAGCGGTGCCGTGTGGACCCGCTTCGACTGGGTCGCCGACGCCAGCTACCGGGTCTTCGAGCAGCCGGTGGAGAGCCCCAACCATTCCAGCATGCCGCCACCGGCCGATGGCCGCAGCCTGCAGGTGGATCCCCAGGACACCACCCGCTCGCCCCTGGGCTGGCACAACGACGGCACCACCAGCTTCACGATCCTGCGCGGCAACAACGTGCACGCTTTCGACGACCTCGACGCCAACAACCTGCCGCCGGCGGTGGAGCCCGACTGCGGTGCCTTGCTCGACTGCGACTTCGACTTCCCGATCGACTTCGGCACCGCCGATCCGGTGGACTACACCAGCGCCTCGGTGACCAACCTCTTCTACTGGGCGAACATCCTCCACGACATCCAGTACGGTTACGGCTTCGACGAGGCGGCCGGCAACTTCCAGGTCGACAACTTCTCCAACGGCGGCCTCGGCAACGACGCCGTGCAGGCCCTGGGCCAGAAGCAAGGCGCCCCCTGCCCCAACAATGCATTCTTCGGCACGCCACCGGACGGCCAGGAACCCAACATGCTGATGTGCCTTTGGACCCCCTCGACCCCGCGCCGGGACTTCTCCTGGGATGCCGGAGTGATGGCCCACGAGTACGGCCACGGGATCTCCAACCGGCTGGTGGGAGGCCCCTCCAACGTCAGCTGCCTGGGCAATACCCAGCAGGGCGGTGAGGGGTACAGCGACTGGTGGTCCCTGGCCTACACCGGTGAGGTCGGCGATGCCGGCACCGATACCCGCGGCGCCGGCACTTACATTCTCGGTCAGCCCACGGATGGCCCGGGCATCCGTCCGCAGCCCTACAGCACCGACCCCGCGGTGAACAACTACACCTACGAGAGCATCAACGGCCTCAGCGTGCCCCACGGTGTGGGCTCGGTGTGGGCCCAGGCCGCCTGGGAGGTCTACTGGGCCCTGGTGGACCACCACGGCTTCGATCCCGATCTCTACGATGCGCTCGGCGGTAGCGGCAACCAGCGTGCCATGCTCTACATCAACGAAGGCCTGAAGAA
>CAZMEL010000323.1:0-8892 GCA_964565225.1 uncultured Thermoanaerobaculia bacterium
GAGGGAGCCTTCGTCGCCGAGGGGTTCCACCTCCTGGCCGAACGCCTGACGGCCGCCGGCTACGAGACCGGAGCCTTCATCTCGAACCCGTACCTCAAAGCCGCCAACGGCTACGGACAGGGTTTCTCGAAATATGACGATGAAACCGGCCTCTACAAACTCGACGGCCCCGGGCGCCTGATCAACGCCACCCAAATCGTGGATGCCGCGATCGACTGGGTGACCCAGCGCACCAGCCGGGCGCCCTTCTTCCTCTGGACCCACATCCTCGATCCGCACCACCCCTACGAGCCCGCCGAGCCGGGTCCCTGGGAAGACACCGAGTCCGAGACGTTCAAGGCCTTCGCCGAGCGTTACTACGCCTATTCCGGCAACGAGATGACGGAACACTTCGAAGCCCTGGCACGGGGAGACGTGGAGCTGGAGGAAGGCGAGCTCGACTACCTGATCGGGCGCTACGACGCCGAGATCCTGCAGAGCGATCGGGAGATCGGTCGCCTCCTCGACCACCTCGAGACACTCGGAGCCACTCTCGAGAACACCGTCGTCTTGGTGACCGCCGACCACGGCGAGGAGTTCTTCGACCACGGCGGGCTCCTGCACTCCCACACCCTCTACGACGAGCTGATCCGGGTTCCCTTCCTGGTCGCCGGCCCGGGATTCGAAGCCGGGGTCGAAATCGACGGCCAGGCCCGTCTGCTCGATGTCGCGCCGACCTTCCTCGCCGCCGCCAAGCTTCCCACCGAAGGGCTCGACGGCGAGGCCCTGCAGCTGGCGAGCGACCACGATCGCCCGGCCCTCTCGTTCCTCTCCCTGGCCGAGGTCAGCCTGCGTACCCCGGAGAAGAAGCTCTTCGCCAACTACCGCACCTACCGCGGCTTCGCCTGCCGCCGCGGCAACCCGTTCGCCGATACCCGCCAGCTCTTCATCGCCCGCTACGGTCGAGGTTTCGGCGACCAGAGACCGCCGGCTCGGCTGTTCGACCTCGGGCAGGATCCCGCAGAGGCGACTCCTCTGGCCGACATCGAAGGCATCCACGACAAACAATGCCTGCTCGCCCGGCAGCTGGAAGCCAACCCGCTACGGCAGATCGAGGACATCGGCGGAGCCGAAGGGCTGGCGCCCGAGGATCTCGAGCAGCTCCGCGGCCTCGGCTACCTGGAATAGACGGCAGGCTCCGAGCCGGGCTACCGAGCCGGAGCCGTCCGCGGGCAGCGAGACGTTTCGTGCTGTCTGCCTCTTGACTTTTGTTCCAGGTGTTCTAGGATGCATAGAACACATGGAACACCTCGGTGCAGAAGCTCGTGGTGCAGGACATCACGGTGCAGAGCACCCGACGGCCAGGTGACCGAAGACTCGATCGTGCCGGAGAAATAATGCTTCCGTTTTCGTTCCGACCCAAGAGCGGCCTCTCGACCTACCAACAGGTGATCTACGCGGTGAAAAAGGCCTTGATGTCGGGAGCGTTGCGACCGGGCGACCGGTTTCCTTCGGTGCGCAAGCTGAGCCAGGAGCTCAAGATCAATCCCAACACGGCCCACAAGGTGGTGGCGGCGCTGG
Organism: uncultured Thermoanaerobaculia bacterium; assembly: GCA_964565225.1. Classification (GTDB taxonomy): domain Bacteria; phylum Acidobacteriota; class Thermoanaerobaculia; order Multivoradales; family J023; genus CAZMEL01. Next base: position 1,561 of record CAZMEL010000323.1, read on the forward strand.
TCGACGAGGGGGTGCTGGAGGTACGACCGGGGATCGGCACGTTGGTGCGGGAGGCGCCGGCCGAGCGGCCGCGGGAGCGGGCGCGATGGCTCGACGAAGAGCTCGAGCGCATCGTGGTGGAGGCGCACCAGCTGGGGATCGATCTCGACGAGCTACGCGAGCAGCTGGAGACCCACTGGAACCGACTGGAGGGGAGGAAATCATGAACGCGGCGGTAGACATCCGTTCCCTTTCTCATCGCTACGGCTGGCGCTGGGGGGCGCGCCGCTGGGCGGTACGCGATCTCGATCTCGAGGTGCCCGAGGGCAGTTTCTTCGGCCTGCTGGGGCCCAACGGAGCCGGCAAGAGCACCACTCTCGACATCTGCATGAACCTGCTGCGTCCGAGCGGCGGAGAGACCCGGGTGCTCGGCACGCCGAGTCGGTCTCTGGGGCCCGAGCAGCTGGCGAAGATCGGCTATGTCTCGGCCGATCAGCGGCTGCCGGGTCACCTCGACCTCGACCAGCTCTTCGCCTACCTCGGGCCCCTGTACCCGACCTGGGATCCGGCGTTCGCCGACCAGCTGGTGCGCCAGCTACAGGTTCCCCGCAAGCGCAAGCTCTTGCAGATGTCGCGGGGCGAGAAGATGAAAGCGGCGCTGGTTTCTTCGATGGCCTACCGACCCGCGATCTTGATCCTCGACGAGCCGTTCAGCGGTCTCGACGTCCTCACCCGCGACGATCTGGTGGAGGGAATCCTCGATCCCACGCAACAGGAAGGGTGGACGGTGGTGATCTCCTCTCACGATCTCGGGGGCATCGAGCCGCTGGTGGATCAGGTGGGTATTCTGGTCGAGGGGCGGACGATTCTGACGGGAGCGATCGACGAGCTCGGCCAGCGGTTCCGCCAGGTGGAGGTGGTCTACGACGACGAGGCCGGTGCGCCGGATTCTCTGCCTTCGAGCTGGCTGGGGTTTCGCCGTGCGGGGCGCACGGCGCGATTCGTAGAGTCGCGGTTCGAGTCGGAAGAGGCCCTGCGGGCCGCCTGGCCGGGGGCTCGAAGTCTGGAGACGTCGAACCTGGGTCTGCGTGAGCTCTTCGTCTCGGTGTGCCGCCAACCCGGGGTTCGATCCGAGGTGGGGAGCGATTCCGAACCGAGTCTGGATTCTGAAGGCAAGGAGGCCTGACATGTCGCGGCTACTCCATCTTCTTCGGTTCGATCTCCAGCGGCTCGCTCCCCTGATCGGCCTCCACGCCCTGGTGCTGGCCCTGGGTCTCTGGATGCTGGGGCGCCGGGGCGAACGGATCGGTGGCGAACAGACCTGGGTGGTCTTCCAGGAGCTCTTGCTGGTGCTGGTCGTGGGCTTGCTGGTGACGATCGAAAGGCCCGGTGATCGCCGTTCGTGGGCGGCTACCCGGCCCGTCGCCTGGCAAACTCTCTACGCCGAGAAGCTGATATTCGCAATGGGGTTTCTCTGGCTGCCGAGGGGGATCGGCCAGCTGCTGCGATTCCATCAGCTCGGGCTCGACGGAACCCCCGTGTTTTGGTGGACCGCGCTCGACTTCCTCACCTCGGAAACGTTGTGGATCCTGGTTCTCTTCGTCCTGGCCTTCGTGACCCGGAGCTTCGCAGCGTATGTGGTCGTCGTCGCGGTGGGTGGTTTTGTGCTCCGAGGTGTCGATCAGGCCTTCCGTTCGTGGATCGCCCATCGGTCGGGCTCGGATCCCTGGGAACTGAGCCTGGCGAGCTGCCTCTATGCTTCGCTGCTCGTCCTGGTGCTGTTGGGGGCTCTGGGGGATCTCTTCCGCCGTCGCAACCCTTCGCGAATGCTGCTCTTCCTGCCGGCCCTGGCGGCCGCGGCCTTGATTCCCCAGCCCATGGCGTCATGGTTGGTACACGACTTCGGGCTGTTCACGCCGAGCGAGCGGCCATCCGTCGAGAGCCTGGCGGATCTGTCTCTGGGCCTTGCGCCGAAGAGTGGTTCGGTGGGCGAATGCAACCATCAGCCTTTCCTGGGTTTCGGATTCGAATACGAAGGCCTCGATCCTTCCCTCGGTCTCGAAGTTTCGGTAGAGGAGGGAGAGTGGAGGTCCCATTCCGGCGTCTCGGTTCCTGTCGATCCGGGGTGTCGAGCGTCCGCCTGTGTAGCTTCCGACTCGTATACGGGAACCCTGCAGGATGCTGTTCTGAGGCTCCCGCTGGGGCCCAGCCTATGCTCCGATCGGCTGTGGCTAATGCTCTTCGAGCAGAATGACGATCTCCTGGCCCTGCCCGAGGACGAAGCAGGCACGCTCCGGCTTCGCTTGCGGGTTCGGGCACTGCAGGAGCGAGTGCAGCGGGAGCAGGTACAGGTGGGCATGACGCTGGAAGAGGGTTGGGGAACCACGGTTCTGCGTGGGATCGAGCTCGACCGGGAGGCCGCCGAAGTGAGGCTTCACTTCTCGCGCTTCTCGTTACAGGAGCGTTCGGGTTTGTTCAACGAGGGGCGGGTTTCTCGATCCCCGGCCTATCACCTCGTGTATCGAGAGACTCGAGCCGTACCCTGGATGGGCGGCTATTCAGGGAGTACCGCCCAGGAACGGCTGCTCGTGCCTTTTTCTCGGCTCGACTTCGAGCACTCGACCCTGGTTTACTCGGAGCAGGCGCTCGAGCGGGCCGGTAGCAAGGAGCTCTCGGACTTCGAGCTGTCCCTGGCTCAGCTGGTGTACTCTGAGGAGAAGGTTCTCGAGACGGAGATCGAGGATTTCCGCCTCGAGGTTTCCGAGCGATGTTGCCGAAAGGGAGACGGGGGATGAGACAAGGACGCTGGTCGAGGCTTACGGACCGGATGAGCCCGGTCGGCGAAACGGCGATCCACCTCGCTGGCTGCGGGAGCTGGTCAACCCTGGGTAGATCGGCGAAGATTGGCCCATGAGATTCGCCCAGGTACTGGAATGGCTCGATCCGACACTGAGGGCCGAGCAGATTCGCTGGGGAGTCATTGGTGGAATCGCCCTCGCTGCCCATGGTATTCCGAGAACCACTCTCGACCTGGATCTCGTAGTGGATCGAGAGTCACAGGACTTCGTTGTACGTATCCTGGAGGGAAGGAGATACGAGACCTTGCATCGATCCGAGGGTTACTCCAGCCACCTGCACGAGCAGCCGGCGATGGGCCGGATCGATGTCGTCTACGTTCGTGGAGAGACGGCTCGAAAGCTCTTCTCGGAGGCGACGTTCCTCCCAGGCCCGGGTGGTCTCGAGATCCTGGTGCCGCGCCCGGAGCACCTGGTGGCCATGAAGGTCACGGCCTGCAGGAATCAGCCGGAGCGGGCATTCCAGGATTTGGCGGATATTCGTAACTTGTGTTTGCTCCCAGGGGTCGATCGTTCCCAAGTGCGGCGGAGCTTCGAGAAACACGGGATGTTGGAGCGATTCGATGAGCTCGAAGAAACCCTCTGAAGCCGCCGAGCCTCTCGACTTCGAGTTGCCGACCACGGTCGAGGATCTAGCCGTCTTGCGGCGATTGCGCGAGGCAGGACCGCGGATGAGCTTCGCGGAGATCCTCGAATGGCTGAGCGAGCAAGACTTCTCCCGCTTCCCCCGTCGCACCGAAGTCCGTTGGCCGGACGAGCCCTTCGAGCTGTGAAAGGCTGGATCGAGCTCAGCCCGCGCTGCGCAGCACCTCCACCGGCCGCTGGCGCAGGGCCGTGAGGCTGGAGGCGAGGCCGGCGACGACGGCGAGGAGCACGGCGACGGCGAGGGCGACGAGGTAGACGAGGGGCTCGAAGGCCCATTCGACCTCCATGCCCCGAGTCACCACGGCCCAGGCGAGCAGCCCGGCGCCGAGGCTGCCGATGACGCCGGCCACCAGGCCGACCAGGGCGTATTCGGTGGCGAAGGCGAGGGCGACCTGACGGCGGGTCATGCCGAGGGTCTTGAGCAGGGCGACCTCGCGACCGCGGCGCACGGCGTCGGCACTGACGGCACCGGCGAGGATGGCGAGGCCGGCGGCGACGGTGAGCCAGCCGAGCAGGCGGACCCCGAGGCCGAGGCGGCGCAACATCTCGGCGACCTTTTCGAGCACCTCGCGGATCTGGATGGCGGTGACATTGGGGAAGGCGGCGGCCACCTGGTCCTGCACGGTCTGCTCGTCGGCCATGGGCACCCGGAAGGCGGCGATGCGATGCTGGGGGGCGGCGTCGAGGGCCGCGGGCTCGGCGACCAGGTAGAAGTTGATGCCGAAGGTGCTCCAGTCGACCGTGCGAATGCTGGTGACAGTGAGCTCGATCGGCACGCCCTGGATGTCGAAGGTCACTTTCGAGCCCAGCTCGACGCCGAGGATCTCGGCGAACTCCTCTTCGATGCTCACCTCGAAGGCTTCGGGATCGCTCCACAGGCTGCCGGCCACCAGCTCGTTGTCGCTGGGGAGCTGGTCGAGAGTAGTAATGCGCTGCTCGCGGCGTAGGGCCCAGCGCGAGTCGCGGCGTTCCTCCTCGAGCTCCTCGGCGATCTCCGCCACCGGGCGTCCGTCGATCGAGCCCAGGCGGGCGTTGACCACCGGTACGGAGCTCAGGTTCTCGGCGCCCCGGGCCTCGAGCAGGGCTTCGAGCTCACTCCATTGATCGGGCTGGATGTCGAGCAGGAAAGTGGTGGGTGCCTCCGAGGGGAGATCCTGGGCGAGCTGGGCGGAGAGGCGTCGCTCCACCAGGGCCATGGCGAGGACCACCAGAACGCCGACCCCGAGAGCCACCACGGCGCTGCGGGTGGCCGCCCCGGGACGTACCAGGGAAGCCAGCCCATGGCGCCACCACAGGCGTCCGCGGGTGCCCCGGGGGCCGGCGGCAAGCTTCATCAGTCGCCCGGCGGCGAGCCACAAGAGGCCGGTGGTGAGCAGGAGGCCGGCGGTGAACAGAGCCCCGGCCAGGAACGACGCCGACTGCCAGGCGGCGAGGGCGAAGATCCCGAGGGTGACGAAGGCGGCAAGGGCGAGGCGCACCCGGCGACCGGGCGGCAGGGGCTCGGCGTCGCGGCGCAACACCCGGATGGGCGGCACCCGGCGGGCGTCGAGAATCGGCGGCAGGCCGAAGATCAGGCCGGTGCCGACCCCGAGGGCGAGGCCGCGGAGCAGGGCGAAGGGCTGCCAGGGATCGAGATGCTCCACCGGCAACACCCCGGCGAGGAAACGCACCGCCACCAGCTGCACGCCGATTCCGAGGGCGGCTCCCGCCAGGCTGCCGAGCACGGCGAGGCCGACGATCTGCCCCAGGTAGAGGACCACGACCTGCCGTGGCTGGTAGCCGAGGCAACGCAGAATGGCGATGGAATCGAGGCGGCCGGCGATCCATGAACGCACCGTCTGGGCCACGCCGACTCCGCCGATCAGCAGCGAGAGCAGGGCGGCGAGGCCGAGGTAACGATCCATGCGCTGCAGCCCCTGGCGCAGGGCCGGCTGGGCCTCGCGGTAGGTCTCGACGGTGTAGTAGATGTTGCCGGCGAGTGATTCCTTCAGGGCCTCGGCCACCGGGTCCACGTCGTCGGCCCGGTCCGCCGGCAGCTGCACCAGGGTGCGGTAGACCACCCGGCTGCCGATCTGCTCGAGCTCGGCGCGGCGCAGACCGTCGGCGTCGAGAAAGAGGCGGGGGCCCATGCTGAAGGCCCCGGCGATCCGGTCGGGCTCCTCGTGCACCACGGTGGCGATCTCGAACTCGGCGGCGCCGATCTTCAGCCGGTCGCCGAGCCGCACACCCAGCCGGCTCAGAACCTCGGGGGCCACGGCGGTGCGAGCTTCGTCGAGCAGCGTTTCGAGGGTTCCGACGGGCTCGAGCTCCAGGTCGCCGTAGAACGGGTAGGTGCCGTCGACGGATTTGAGCTCCACCAGCAGGCTTCCGGGCCCGGTGGAAGCGGAGGCTTCCGGGCCTGCGGCCGGCGCCACCAGGGTGAGCATTTCGCGCACGTGGGTGCGGCGAGTGCCGGCCACCTGGTCGATCGCGCGGTGCACCTCGTCGGGTACCGGCTGGCGGCCGCGGACGGTGAGGTCGGCGGCGAGGAGTGAACGGGCCTCGCGGCGCACGCCGTTCTGGAGCCCTTCGGAGAAGCCGGCCACCGCCACCACGGCACCCACACCGACGGCGAGGCTGGCGACGATGAACGCCAGCCTTCCGCCACTGCCGCGGGCTTCCCGGCGCAGATGGCGCAGGGTGGTCGAAGGGCCCATCAGGCGATGGCTCCGGCGGTCGCCTCGGAACGCCGCTCCTCGCGCACGATCCGGCCGTCGCGGAGATGGATCGACCGGTCGGCCCGGCGTGCCACGTCGGGATCGTGGGTCACCAGCACCAAGGTGGTGCCGGCGCTCCGGCGCAGGTCTTCGAGCAGGCCGAGAATGGTCTGGCCGGTGACGCTGTCTAGATTGCCGGTGGGCTCATCGGCCAGCAGCAGCGGCGGTCGGGTGGCGAAAGCTCGGGCCAGGGCCACGCGCTGCTGCTCGCCGCCGGAGAGCTGGACCGGGTAGTGGTGGCCGCGATCCGCGAGGCCGACCTGTGCCAGGAGCTCGTCGGCCCGGGGGCCGGGGCGCTCGGCTGTGGCGAGCTCCAGGGGCAGGAGGATGTTCTCGCGTGCGGTGTGGTTCGGGAGCAGCTGGAACGACTGGAAGACGAAACCGATCTCCTGGCGGCGCAGAATCGCCAGGTGGTCTTCGGAGAGATCGTGAATGGGAGTGCCATCGAGCCGCACCTCACCTTTACTCGGTCGGTCGAGGCCGGCCATCAGGGCCAGCAAGGTCGATTTCCCGCTCCCGGAAGGGCCGAGGATGGCTACGAACTCGCCGCGCTCGATGCGCAGATCGACGTGGTCGAGAATGGTGAGCTGGCGGCCGCCGGAGGGCAGGCGGAGGGTGAGGCCGCGCAGGTCGAGATGAGGCTGGGATCCGCTCATGGCGATCGGGAGCTCCGAGGTCGGGTGGGTGGGAAAGATCCGGCCGGAAGGTGGACCGGTTGTCGATGTCTACGCCCGGGGCGGGGGATCAGATGCGCCGCGGGCTCTGTCGATACTCTCGAATACGTCGCAGGAGCCGGCGTCGTTGCAACAGCGTGGCGTGATTCCTTCGGCTGATTCCGTCGGCTTCGGCTCAACCGCCGAAGCCGCGAACGATAGAGGCGATGAACAAACCGGCATAGGTGCCCACGGCATAGCCGAGCAGGCCCACCGCGAGGCCCGGGAGCGCGAGGTCCGACCAGCCGCGACCGGCGGCCAGGGCCATGGCGGTGGAAGGGCCCCCCACCGCCGCCTGGGAGGCCACCGAGGTGGTTTCGATGTCGAGGCGCAGGAGACGGGCGCCGCCGTAGGTGACGACCGCGTGAACCAGCACCACCACCC
>CAZMEL010000324.1:0-627 GCA_964565225.1 uncultured Thermoanaerobaculia bacterium
GAGAGATCCTGCTCGCGAGGCCGGCGCGTCTGCTCGAACACGAAGAAGGCTTCGAAGAGCGGGGTGCGGCTCGAGTCCCGGTGGGCCCGGAGCTTCTCGACCAGCAGGGGAAAGGGAAGCTCCTGGTGCTCGAAGGCCGCGGATACAGACGCCCGCAGGCGGTCGAGCAGCTGGGCGAAACCGGGCTGCCCGGAGAGGTCGGCCCGCAGCACCACCGGGTTGACCAGGTACCCGACGATCCCACCCAGGGCCCGGCGATCGCGTCCGGCCGTGGGTGAGCCGAGCAGCAGATCGTCCTGCTGGCAGTAGCGGTGGAGAAGGGTGGCGAAAGCGGCCAGGGTCAGGGTGTAGACGGTCGTCTGGTGGGACCTCGCCAGGCTCCGCGACGCGGCGGTCTGCTCCGGGGCGAGGCGCAGCAGCTCCCTGGCTCCCCGGGTGCCGCGGACCGCCGGGCGGGGTCGATCGGTGGGCAGGTCGAGCACGGGCAGGGGGCCGGCCAGCAGGTCGCGCCAGAACCGCCACAGCTGCTTCCCACGGGTTCCGGTCAGGCGTTTTTCCTGCCAGGCCACGTAGTCGACGAAGCTCGGAGAAGCCTTGCCCAGAGCCGCCGCCGGTCCGCCGGTTTCT
>CAZMEL010000324.1:637-8890 GCA_964565225.1 uncultured Thermoanaerobaculia bacterium
ACCAGAGGTCCGAGACGATGTGATGTTCGGCCAGGACGGTGACCCACTCGCCCGGCCCGCGGCGGTAGAGGCCGGCACGGAGCAGAGGGCCGGTGGCGAGATCGAAGGGGCGGAAGGCCGCCGCCTCGAGATGGGCCTGCAGCTCTTCCTCGCTCCAGCTGGAGGCATCCTCCTCGAAGAGCTCCGGCGGCAGGGAACGATGCACCCGTTGCCGCGGCTGGCCGCCGACGGAGTGGAACGTGGTGCGTAGGGCGGGGTGGCGATCGGCGACCCGCTCCAGGGCTCGGAGCCAGGCCGTCGGGTCGAGCTCGCCGCGCACGGTGGCCGCCCCGGCGACAATCCAGGCCGCGCTGCCGGGGTCGAGGCGTTCCAGGAGCCAGAGAGCCTGCTGCCCGTGTGACAGGCCGTGGTGCTCCGCCGCCGGTGCCAGGGGAATCTCCCGGCCCGGGGGGGCGGCGTCGGGGTCCAGACCTTCGAGGAGCCGGCGGGCGAGATCGTCGAGGCCGGAGGCAGCCAGCAGGGACGGGGGAGAGATCGCGGCACCGAAAGTGTCTTCGAGCTCGGCGCTCAGCTCCACCGCCTGGAGCGAGTCGAGCCCCAGGACGACCAGCGGCTGCCTCCCATCCACCGCCGAGGGGTCGAGGCCGGCGGCCCGGGCGGCCCGGTGCCGCAGGTCCCGGCGCAGTCGGTCGGGACGCTCCGCGGTCGGAGTCGCGAGCAGCCGCGCGAGATCGAGGGCCGGTTCGCCCGACCGCTTCGCGCCGTCGTTCTCGGCTGTCGCCGGTGCGCCGGAGCCTTCAACCGCGAGGGTCCCCGCGAGGTAGGCGTCGCGGCAGGCGCGGCGCCGGACCTTGCCGCTGCTGGTGCGGGGCAGGGTCCGCGGACGGATACACACGATGTCGTATGCCTGGATCTCGTGTTGCTCGGCGATGGCCTGGCGCACGGCACCGACGGCGGCCTCGACCTCGGCCGGGTCGGTTCGGCGGCGGCGCAGCTCGTGCACCAGGATCAACCTCTCCCCTTCGGGGCTCTCCACCGAGAAGGCGGCGCCGCCTCCCGGCTCGAGCTCGGGATGGCTCTCGGCGGCGGTGAGCTCGAGATCTTGCGGATAGTGGTTGCGGCCGCGGATGATGATCAGATCCTTGAGGCGGCCGGCGACGTGGAGATGCCCCCGGTGGAGGAAACCGAGATCACCGGTGCGCAGGAACGGGCCCTCGCCCGGCGCGTCGGCGAGGCGCGCGGCGAAGGTCTGCTCGCCGGCCTCGTCGCGCCGCCAGTAGCCCGCGGCCACGCTCGGCCCGGCGATCCAGATCTCCCCGATCCGTCCTCCCTCGAGCTCCCGGCACGACTCGGGGTCGACGATCACCAGCCGCTGGTCGCTCCGGGTACGGCCACAGCCGACGAGGGCTCGTGTCGAGCGTTCGTCACCGTTTTCGGCTCTCGCGGGAACGGCGCGCCGTTCTTCGAGGGCGTCCGCCGCGAAGGCGGTGCAGGTGGGCTCGGCGTCGAGGTCGCCGCCGGTCACGAAGAGGGTGGCCTCGGCCAGGCCGTAGCAGGGGTAGAAGGACCGGGCCTCGAATCCGCAGGGTGCGAAGCGTTCGGTGAACCGTGCCAGGGTTGCGGCCCGCACCGGCTCGGCGCCGCTGAAGGCCACCTTCCAGCTCGACAGGTCGAGCCGCGAGAGCTCCTCGGGGCTGACCTTGCGGCAACACAGCTCGTAGGCGAAGTCGGGACCGCCGCTGGTGGTGGCGCGGTAGCGCGCGATGGCCTCGAGCCAGCGCACCGGCCGCCGCAGGAAGGCCATGGGTGCCATGAGGATCGCCGAGGCGCCCGCGTAGAGGGTTTCGAGCACATTGCCGATCAGCCCCATGTCGTGGAACAGCGGCAACCAGCCGACGACGATCGAGCGCTCCGACATGCCGAAGGCCCGGCGGATCATCTCCAGGTTGTGGAGCAGATTGCCGTGCGTGATCATCACCCCTTTGGGCTCGGCGGTGGAGCCCGAGGTGTACTGCAGGTAGGCGAGAGCCTCCGCGGCGAGCTCGGGCGGGTGCCAGTCGTCCTCCGGGCCGTCGCTGCGGTCGATCGTGCCGGCGAGGCCCGCGGTGATCTTGTCGCTGGCGATCCACTGCGCCCGGGCGAGCTCGGGGGCCTCGGGAGGCCAGTGGCGCTGCAGGATGCGGGAATGGGTCAGCACCCATTTCGGCCCGGCGTCGCGGGCGATCGCCGCGGGGCGACGATCCTCGCGTCGGCCGCCTCGGGGTGGGTAGGCGGGGATGGCGAGGAAACCTCCGTAGAGGCAACCGAGAAAGGCGGCGATGAACTCGAGGTCGGGCGGGAAGAGCAGGAGCACCGGGTCGCCCGGGAAGGCCCCTTTCCGCCGCAGCCGGGAGGCGATGGCCCGAGCTCGCCGATCGAGCTCGCCGTAGGTCAGGCTCTCGGTGTCTTCCTCGCCGTCGCGGAGGAAGGTGAAGGCGAGGCGCCGGGGATGCTCCGCCGCCCGCCGCCGGAGGAGAAACACGAGGTGCTCGCTCGTTGGCTCGAGAATGGTCTCGTCTCCAGGAAAAATCAGCGGGTCGTCGCTACCTTGCCGCCACGGTGCCGGGGTCGAGGGTGGCCGGGAGACACGGCGCGAGGTCCGCGAGGCGGACGGTCTCGAAGCCGGCGATCTCGGGAGGGCCGAGGGGCCGTGTCGAAGCGAGGAATCGGGAGTGGCTCGGGGCGTCCGCCGCGCCCAGGACGAGCCAGATCTCTCTCGAGATCCTGGGCATGATGGGCTCGGCCAGCAAAGAAAAACCCTTGAGCCACCAGTAGGCGTCGTCCGCGGTCGCGCTCTCCGCCGAGGAAGACTCGACCCAGTCGTCGAGAGCGACGACCGTTCCTCGGGGGTCGAAGCGGCGGTATTCGAGGGCCGCCTCCTGGGCCGAGACGAGGTCCCGGAGCCGCCGCACCAGATGTTCCGGGGCCGGGCCCGGCCGAGGAGCGGCGCCGGACGTGCCGAGCATTTGCGCGAAGTGGCCGTCGAGAGCGGGCTGGATCTTGCCGGCCAGGCGCTCGTTCAGGAGGTGGACGAAGGCGTCGAGCTCGAAGCTCTCCCGCTGGTGGGTAGGGGTCGTGGCGGCCAGGGCGTAGCGCACGGCGTCGCTCGAGACCGGCGTGAGGCCGACGAGGTCGGTGGCCCAGATCGCGTGCCCACGGCTGGTGGAGAACTTTTCTCCTTCGAGCAGATAGAAATGGTTGACGACGAATCGATCGAACGAACGCATTTCCGACTGTGCCAGGGCCATGGCCTGGATGTAGACCATGTGGGTGATCACGTTGTCGATTCCGAAACCATTGATCACCACGGTGGAGGAGCCCGAATGGAAAGGATTTTCCTTCCCCTCCTTCTCCGCGTAGATCTCGCCACAGAGGTGGCAGTAGCCGAACAGGAAACCCGAGTCGACGAGAATTCTCGGCACGGGCTCCGCGTCGGGCCAGGGGACGCCCCAGGTGCCCGGTTGGGTCAGCCGGATCCGCGGCTCGTCGTATTGTCGGAAGTGCCTCTCGCAGACTTCGAGAAAAGGTTGCGGAGTCTCGGTTTCGGCCAGGGCTCGGAGAATGGCCTCCGGATCGTCGATCCGGAAAAAAAGGTTTTTGATCGGGCGCCAGGAAGTCTCCTTCGAGCTTTGGCGGGAAAAAGGTCCGGACACCTTCCGGGGCTCCGAGAACGAGCCGCAGTCCTCGCAGATGGCGCCGCTGATTGCTCCCGAGCACTCGGGGCACCGGCCGAGCAGATCACAGCCGACGGCGAAGCTCTGCGTTGCTTCGTCGAAGGGGAGCTGCTCTTCGATCTCCACCACGTGGCCGCTGGCGCGCAGGCGCGCGACCAGGTCTCGGTAGGAGCGTTCGTAGCGTCCCGACCAGGCGGGAGCCGTGGGATCGATGAAGGTGTCGAAGCCGATGTCGAGGCTCTGCAGAGAGCGCTCGATCTCGCCGTAGAAGGTGGCGGCGATCTCCCGGGGCGGCCGCTTCGCCTGCTCGGACTTCACCGGCACGCCGCCATCGAAGGGGTGGGTGCCGAAGATCACGGACACCCGGTCGCCCCGGCGTCGCAGGTGCCGGGCGAGGATGTCGAGCCGCAGGAAGGGGCCGGCCATGTGGCCCAGGTGCAGCCCACCGTTCGGCACCGGGTTCGGTGGGATGATCAGGTGGTCTCTGGGCTGCGGATTCTCGAAGAGAGATACGGTCAAGAGCGGTCTCCGGAATGGATTCGATACGGATCGAAGTCGAGCACTACCCCCGGATCAATTCCACCAGAGCGTGTAGATCATCAGGTCTTCGTCTCGATCGTTGTGGATCTGGTGGCTCTTGTTCGGCTCGAAATAAAGGTAGTCTCCGCCCGAGACGCGAATCTGCTGCCCGTCGTAGCTGAGCAGCCCTTGGCCGGATACCACCATCCAACACTCGCGGTCGGGATGTACGTCGAGGGCGGAGGTGCTTCCGGGCTCGAGCCGGAATCGGGCACCCTGGAACGGAGCGGCCGATTCGCCCCGGCTCTCGAAGTCGGCCCGCTGGCTGAAGACCCCTTCGGCGCGAGACGTCGGCGGGAGGAAGGGCAGCCGCGGATCTGTAAAGGTTTTCTCGGAATCTTTCATTTTCCCCTCATCTGGCTTCGAGCTCCTGGAACGGGTCCCCCCTCGGACCCGTCTTTCGAGGCCGCCCGCCGGTTGTGCCGGGCGCGAGGCTCGTCTAAGATCCTGTCGATCATAGCGGAGTTGCTGTCGACATGTATACGTTGCCAAACGACGATTCTTTTTGCGGCTGGAGCGCGGATCTGGAGCCGCTTCCGGAAGCACGCACCCTCGACCGCGACGAACGGGCGGATTGTGTCGTCGTGGGCGCGGGGTTCACCGGCGTGGCGGCCGCCCATCGCCTGGCGGAGCTGTGGCCCGAGTGGCGGGTCCTGGTGCTCGAGGCGCAGCGGGTGGGGAGTGGCGCCTCGAGCCGCAATGCGGGATTCGTGGTCGATCTCGTGGAGGCGACGAGCCGCCTGGAGCCGGAAGACCAGGTGCGATACGTGCGGCTGGCACGGGCGGGGGTCGAATACCTGCGTCGCGTGGTGCGGGAAGGCGGGCTCGACTGCGGCTGGGACGAGTCGGGCTGGATGCGGGCGGCCGCCAGCGCAGAGGGAATCCGGGCACTGGAGCGTTTCCTGCCCTGTGTCGAGGCCCACGAGGTGCCCTACGAGGTGCTCGAGGCCGATGCCCTGGAGGCGATCACCGGGTCGACGTTCTATCGCTACGGCATGGGGTTTCCCGGCGCTCCGCAGGTGCAGCCGGCCGCCCTGGTGCGAGGGCTCGCGGCACGGCTGCCGGAGAGCATCGAGCTCTACGAGAAGACGCCGGTGGTCGAGCTCGAGCCCGGCCCGCCGATTCTTCTGCGCACGCCCCGAGGCTCGGTGACCGCCGACCGGGTGCTGCTGGCGACCAACGGGTACAGCCCCGGCCTCGGTTTCCTGGCGCGCAAGATCACCCCTCTCTTCGCCTTCGCCAGCCTCACGCGGAAACTGTCGGTGGAGGAGCAGGAACGACTCGGCGGGGAGAAGTCGTGGGGAATGCTCTGCCTCGATCCGATGGGAGCGACGGTCCGCCGCACGCCCGACCAGCGTCTGTTCCTCCGCAACAGCCTTTTCTACAACAAGCGGCTGCGAGTCGAGGAGGCGAAGAGGGAGTGGGCCCGGGCGAACCACCAGCGAGGATTTCAAAACCGCTTTCCGCGGCTCGGCGAGGTCGAGATCGAGTTTACCTGGAGCGGCCTCCTGGGCTCGACCGACAACTACCAGATGTTCTTCGGCGAGATCGGGAAGGGCCTGTACGCTGCGGGCGGTTACGCGGGTGCGGGCATCGCCATGGGGGTGGGTGCGGGCCGACGGCTGGGGGAGCTGGCGGCCGGTGTCGACTCGGATCTGGTGGCCGACCAGCTCGCGCTTCCGGGGCCGGCGCCGCTGCTCCCGGAGCCGTTTCGCAGCCTGAAACGGCGTTGGATCGTCCGGCGAAAGAATCGCCTCGCCGGCAAGTTTCTCTGAGACGCCTTCACCAACGGACGGATCGCCGAGTCCAGCGATCCGCTAGGGGATTTTCGATGCGCCTGCCTCTTCGCCCCCCGTGTCTCGTCGTCCTGTGGCTGAGCCTGCTCGCGCCGCTGAGCGCCCCGTGGGCTTCTCGAGCCTCGGCCCAACCGCCGCCGGCCGAGTGGATCCGGCAGCGCAATCTGGGCATCGCCGAGCTCGAGAACGAGGATCCGGCCGCGGCGGAGGTGATCTTCCGGCAGCTGGCGGAGAAGGCCCCCGACGATCCCCTGGCCCCGGCGAACCTCGCCATCGCCCTTCTGCGTCAAGGGAAGGTCGAGGAGGCGTCGCGGTGGATCGAACGGGCTCTGGCCACTCCGTCCGCGGCGGCAGCGCGCGGCTCTCTGCTGGCGATTCGTGGGGAGATCCGCCTGGCGGCCAACGAGGTGGAGAAGGCCCTGGAGGACTTCCGCCGGGCGGCCGAGGCTTCTCCCGACGACGTGGAGACTCTCTACGCCCTCTACCGCCACGGTGCGACCTTCGAGGGGCGGTCGCGGCGGGCGGCCGGCGACCTGGCCCACGCCCTGGAGCGCCTGGCCGAGCTGCGGCCGGAGAACCTGGTGGTCTTGCTGCAGCAGGGGATCCGGGCGATCGAGGCGAAGGACCGGGCCGCCGCCAGCGGCGCGTATCTGCGGATTCGGGAGCTGCTCTGGCAGGGGCCACCGGCGGCCGAGACGCTGTTGACCCAGGTTCTCGAAGCCCTGGAGGCGGGCCGGATCGAGAAGGCCCGGGTGCCGGCGTTGCGCCTCGAGACGGTGCTCAAGCCCCACCCCGCCTATCGCGGCAGCCAGGGAGAGCTGTGGACCGACATCCAGGGCCTGCCCTTGCTGCGTTTCGCCTCGGAGCCGCCGCCCGAGGCATTCGGCGATCCGGTGCCGATCCGTTTCGACGGGCAGCGTCTGTCGGAGGCTCCCGGCCCGGACGGCACCGGCCTGGCGGTGGGCGATTTCGACGGCGACGGACGGCAGGACGTGGCGCGGCTGGTGGCATCTTCCCCGCCGCTG
The DNA here is from genome assembly GCA_964565225.1 of uncultured Thermoanaerobaculia bacterium. Lineage (GTDB taxonomy): Bacteria > Acidobacteriota > Thermoanaerobaculia > Multivoradales > J023 > CAZMEL01. The sequence goes on from CAZMEL010000324.1 coordinate 7,751, forward strand.
CTCGAGGTGCGTCTCGCCGAGTCCGGCTGGGAGGAGCGGACCCTTCCGGCACCGCCGGGGCTGTCGGGGCTGTTGGCAGCCGACTGGCAGAATCGAGGGCACCTCGATCTGCTGGCCTTCGGCCCGGGTGGGCTCCATCTCTGGCGGGGCGGAACGGGAGGTTTCGAGCCCGCGGAGACTCCGGGGCTCGCTGTTGCGGCGGCCGCCACGGCTCCGTGGCATGCCACCACGGCGGTGGCTCTCGATGTCGATATCGAAGGGGATCTCGATCTCTTCGTGGCCGGCGAGGACGAGCTCGAGCTGCTGCACAATGTGATCGATCGTTTCGAGTCCGTGGGGGAGCAGGCGTTGCCGGCCACGAGCTGGCGTGGAATTCGCGACGCGGCCGTCACCGATCTCGATCGGGACGGCGATCTCGACCTCGTGATCGTGCACGACGAAGGGCTGGCCTGGCTCGACAATCTGCGCCAGGGCCGGTTCCGGGATCGCAGCGGCGAGGCCGGGCTGGCGCGGATTCGCGGGATGCGCGCGGTGGTGAGCGCCGACCTCGATGGCGACGGCACCCTGGATCTGGCCGCTGCCGGGGAGGGGCTCCGGGTCTGGCGGGGAGTCGATGGACGGTTCGAGCCCTGGCCTCTGGACGTCGAAGCGACGGGACCCTTCGACGATCTGCTGGCCTTCGATGCCGACAACGACGGGCGCCTGGATCTGGCGGCGGCGGGGCCGGCGGGGGTCTCTCTGTTCGGCCGCACGGCGATCGGTAGCTTCCGGCCTCTGCCCACCAAGAATCCACCGCCGACGGCATCGGCTCTGGCGGACGACTTGGATCGATATCGGCAGGGGTTGCCGATTACGGCGCGCCCCATGAGCGCCACACAACAGGTTTGGCGTTTGGTGCAACGCAATCCGGTTTTGTCATTGCTTTCGAGCGTTGCGATTGACTTGCTAGTGCTGACAGCGATCGTGTCCGCGACCGGCTATTGGTTTACTTCACAGGCTCTTGCCGATAAGGCGGCCGCACTTTCGCGTGAATCGACGGCGCTTTCCGAACGAACCACTGCTTTGGCAGAGGCAGAAAGCAAACGCAAAGAGGCCGACGAACAACGCAGCCGGGTTGAACAAAGAAATCGTGTGTTGCTT
>CAZMEL010000325.1:0-8883 GCA_964565225.1 uncultured Thermoanaerobaculia bacterium
ACATCTTGCCCGAGCCGAAGAGGTCGCCGACGGTGTTCATGCCGTCCATCAGCGGGCCTTCGATCACCTGCAAGGGACGCTCGAAACGCTGCCGGGCCTCTTCCACGTCTTCTTCGATGTGGTCGAGGATGCCTTTCACCAGGGCGTGGGAGAGGCGACGTTCCACCGGTTCTTCCCGCCAGGCGTCGTCGACCTGCCGGGTCCTGCCACTGCCACGAACCTTCTCGGCGTACTCCACGAGGCGTTCGGTGGCCTCGGGATGGCGATCGAAGAGCACGTCTTCGATCTTTTCCCGCAGCACCGGCGGGATTTCCTCGTAGACCTCGAGCTGGCCGGCATTGACGATGCCCATGTCCATGCCCGCGGCGATGGCGTGGTAGAGGAAGGCGGCGTGCATGGCCTCGCGTACCAGATCGTTGCCGCGAAAGGAGAAGGAGAGGTTGGAGACGCCGCCGCTGACGTGGACGCCCGGGCAGGTTTCTTTGATGCGCCGGGTGGCTTCGATGTAGGCGAGGGCGTAGCCGTTGTGCTCTTCGATCCCCGTGGCGACGGCCAGGATGTTCGGATCGAAGACGATCTCGCCGGGCTCGAAGCCCACCTCCTCGGTGAGGATGCGGTAGGCCCGCTGGCAGATCGCGACCTTGCGGTCGGCGTCGACCGCCTGGCCTTCTTCGTCGAACGCCATCACCACCACCCCCGCGCCGTATCGGCGCACCCGGCGGGCCTGCTCCCGAAAGGCGTCCTCACCCTCTTTGAGACTGATGGAGTTGGCGATGGCCTTGCCCTGGATACATTTCAGGCCGGCTTCGATGACCTCGAATTTCGAGCTGTCGACCATGATCGGGATACGGGCGATCTCGGGCTCACTGGCGATCAGGTTGAGGAAGTGGGGCATGGCGTGCAGGGCATCGAGCATGCCTTCGTCCATGTTGACGTCGAGGATGTTGGCGCCGCCGCGCACCTGATCGAGCGCCACCTCCAGGGCCTTCTCGTAGTCACCCCTCTTGATCAGCCGGGCGAAACGTTTCGAGCCGGTAACGTTGGTGCGCTCGCCGATCATGGTGAAGTTGCTGTCGGGGCGAAGCTCCAGGGGCTCCAGGCCGCTGAACCGGGCGTGGGGACGGGGCTCGGGCACCCGGCGGGGCGGGACGTCGGCGAGAGCCTCGGCGATGGCGCGGATGTGGGCCGGCCGGGTGCCGCAGCAGCCGCCCGCCAGGTTCAGCCAGCCTTCCCGGGCGAACTCGAGCAGGACGGCCGCGGTGTCGGCGGGTTGCTCGTCGTACTCACCGAAGGCGTTGGGCAGACCGGCGTTGGGGTAGCAGCTCACGTAGACCGGGGCGATCTTGGAGAGCTCTTCTACGTAGGGCCGCATCTCCTTGGCGCCGAGGGCGCAGTTCAGACCCACCGCCAGGGGCCGGGCATGGGCGATGGAGATCCACGCGGCATCGAGGGTCTGGCCGGAGAGAGTGCGGCCGCTCTGGTCGGTGATGGTCAGCGAGAGCAGCAGCGGAATGCGCTCGCCGCGCTGCTCGAAGAGCTCTTCGATGGCGACGATCGCCGCCTTCAGATTGAGGGTATCGAAGGTGGTCTCGACCAGCAGGGCGTCGACTCCACCGTCGACCAGGCCCCGGGCCTGCTCGAAGTAGGCGCCTCTGACCTCGTCGAAGGTGACCGAACGGGCCCCTGGATCGTTGACGTCGGGGGAAATCGAGAGCGAACGGTTCATCGGGCCGATGGAGCCCATGGCGAAACGGGGCCGGGAGGGATCGAGGGCGGTGAAGTCGTCGGCGGCCCGCCGGGCGATCTTTGCACCTTCGACGTTGATCTCGTAGCTCAGATCCTCGGTGGCGTAGTCGGCCTGGGAAACCGCCTGGCCGCTGAAGGTGTTGGTCTCTACGATGTCGGCGCCAGCTTCGAGGAAGGCGCGGTGGATCGTATCGATCACGTCGGGGCGAGTGAGACAGAGGATGTCGCTGTTGCCCTTGAGCTCGCGAGGATGGTCGCGGAATCGCTCGCCGCGAAAATCCTCTTCGGTGAGCTGGTACTCCTGGATCATGGTTCCCATGGCACCGTCGAAGATCAGGATCCGTTCCTGGAGGAGCTCTTGCAGGGTGGGTGTTCGGGGTGTGGTCATGGGTTCGGTCTCCTGCGCCGATGGGGAGAATTCCCTCGAAGTCTCGGGATTCGGGACGACGCGATAGCGAATCTCTGCGTGAGCTGGGGACGGATGCCGGATCGAGGAAGCTCGGGAGCCGCTACGAAGTCGGAAGCTGGGGCGAGCGACACATTCGCCGGCCGGCCGCGGGGGGGCCGGGACTTCGAGGCTCGAGAAAGTGGGGGATAGGACGTCGCTTCATGGATCGATTCCGTGCTCGTAGCCCAGCATTATAAAGGCTGAGTGGCGATCCGCAACTCTCGGAGTGCCGCCTTCACGAGGCGTACCCACCCTCGAGGCCGCGTGCTTCGAGGAGCTCCGCCATCTGCCGCGACAGCTGACCGGCACTGCAGGGTTTCTGCAAGAAACCGGTGCTCTCGAGACACAGGCTCTGCTGGAGGATGGGATCGTCGCTGCAGCCCGAGACGAGGAGGCCCGGGATCCGGTCACCCTGGTCGCGCAGGCGTTGTACGAGGCCGGGTCCCGAGCTGCCCGGCATCACGACATCGACCACGAGTAGATCGAAGGCGGGGTCCGTGGCCAGGATCTCGAGGGCGGTTTCGGCGTCGTCGACGACCTTGGTCTCGTGACCGAGGGCCGCGAGCATGTCTGCGATGGAGCTGCGCATCTCCTGCGTGTCCTCCACGAGGAGGACACGCAGGGCCCGCACCCGATCCGGAAGGTCGTCTTCCTCTTCTCGAAGTGCGACCGGTATGGAGGTGGCGGGCAGGAGGATCTCGAAACGCGCACCCCGGCCGGGCTCGCTGTTCAGGATGATGGCGCCGCCGTTCTGCTGCACGATGCCGTACACCGTGGCGAGCCCCAAACCGCTGCTGCCACGCTCGGTCTTGGTGCTGAAGAAGGGCTCGAAGATCTGGTCGCGGATCTCCACCGGAATGCCCGGGCCGGTGTCGGCCACCGTCAGACAGACGTAGTGCCCGGAAGGCACCCTACCGTCGCGGGCTCGCACCAGGTTGCGGGTGGAGACCTCGATCGAGCCGCCGGAGGGCATGGCGTCGCGGCTGTTGATGAGCAGGTTGACCAGGATCTGTTCCAGCTGCCCGGGATCGATCTCGACGTTCCACAGGTCTTCGGCTCCGGTGATCTCGAGGTGGATCTTCTCTCCCAGCAAACGCCGCATCAGGCCGCCGAGCCGCGCCACCACGCGATCCAGATCGAGCACTCGGGGCGAGATGGGTTGGCGCCGGCCGACGGCCAGGAGCTGCTTGATCAGGCGGGAAGCCTTGGTGGTGGTGGCGATGGCCCGCTGCATCCGCCGTTCGAGTGCGGCACCGGACTCCTGCTCGAGACTCGCGACCTCGCAGTGGGCCCGAACCGCTCCGAGGTAGTTGTCGATGTCGTGCGCGATGCCACCGGCCCGGCGACCGAAGGCCTCGAGCTTCTGGGCCTGGCGTAGCTCCGCCTCCCGCTGGCGCAGGCTCTGCTCGGCTCGCTCGCAGCGTTTTTCCCGATGCCAGAGGGCAGCTGCGGCGGCGCTGACCAGCACAGCCCAGGAGACCATGATCCACGACATTCGCCGCTGGTCTCGGGCCCGGTGGGTGGCCATCCGCGCCCCCAGGCGTTGGCGCAGGGATTCGGCGCCCTGCAGAACGAGATGGAATCTGGCGTCGAAGCTCTGGTCCATGGGGGAGCCGATTCCAGCTCCCTCCCCGTGGCGGTAGCGTTGTACCGAGTCGCTGCGCAGTCGAACCAGCTGCTCTTGGAGGCTCTCGGCCGATTGCCTCAGGGCCGGGTCTTCCAGGGGCTCGAGAGCCCGCTCGCCGGGTGTTGCCTGCCCTCCCTGGAGTACGAGCAGCACCAGCTCGGAGGCCTGGTCGAGATCTTGCCAGATCTCCGTGACCTCGACGCTGGTGTCGCCGGTCAAGTGCTCTTCCAGCCACAGATGAGCGGTGATCACCGCGATCTCGAGGCGGCGTAGAGCGTCGTCGCAGGAAATGGCCTGCTGGAGCTGCTGCTCTCCGAGATAGCGATTCCAGGACAGAGCGGAGATGGAGAGGAGGCCCAGGCAGAAGACCGCGCCGGGCCAGACCCATCCATCCAGGCGGCGAGTGGGCTCGGAGCTCTGGGCGACCTGAACCGGAAGTCCCGCGGCTCCGGGGCGGCTCACGGCTCGGCTCGCTGGCTGTGCAGGGTGTAGCCGATCCCACGAACGGTATGGAGGAGGCGACGGCGGCGCCGATGGTCGATCTTCTTGCGCAGGCGATGTACGGTGACATCGACCACGTTGCCCATGGGGTCGGCGGCCATGTCCCAGAGGTGCTCCTCGATCTCCGCTCTCGGAACCACTCGATCCTTGTGCAGCAGCAGGTATTCGAGCAGAGCGAATTCCTTGGGCGACAGCTCGATGGGAGCCCCGCCGACCGTGACCTGGTGGGCGGAACGCTCCATGTGCAGATCATCGGCCTCCAGCCGCGAGGGCCCGGGGGACTGCTGGCGGCGCAGAAGGGAACGCACCCGGGCCAGGAGCTCGACCACGGCGAAGGGTTTGGTCAGGTAGTCGTCGGCACCGGCGTCGAGACCCCGCACCAGGTCGCGAGTGTCGTTTCGTACGGTGAGCATCAGAATCGGGAGGCTGTGGCCCTGACCCCGCCAGCGAAGCACGAGCTCCAGACCATCGGGGGCCGGGATCTGCCAGTCGAGGATCACCAGATCGAAATCGTGAACCGCCATCCACTCGTCGGCCTGGGAGCCGTCGACGGCGAGGTCGACGGCATACCAGGCGCTTCGCAAGATCTCGCAGATCACCTCCGAGGTCTCCTGCTGGTCCTCGACGAGCAGAATCCTCATGGCGACCCCGTCGGTCGGCCTGGGCCGTGGATCTCGAGTGGGCCCGACAAATCGAAGCCTCCGGTTCCGTCAGAACCTGGGAGCTGCGACCCGCGTCGCGGCTCCTTCCCCCTCCTCTTACCGCATGGGCAATTGGAATTGGCTATTTTACTATAAGTAGGTGATTCGACCGAGACGAAGAGTCGGATGCGCGGCGAGGAGGATCCGAAGACTAGGCGCCAGATTTGTGACGCAAAACCTCACGGCAAGGGAGCTCGGAGACTCTCAGCGGGCGCCGGCAGTCGTCTCGAGGCGATCGAGCAGCACGCTGTCGAGGATCTGGATCAGCTCCTCGGAGCTCGCGAGACCCACGGCTTTCTTCCACAGGCCGGTGGGAACGTTGCCGATCAGGAAGACCGGCGAATGGGCCTCTTTGTTCTCGGTCTCGAGCCCCAGCCGTGTGAGGGCGAAGTCGAGCCGGTCCCTGGGAGCGGTGAGGAAGAACCAGCCGGGCCGGGCGCCGAGGCCACGGGCATAGGTGGCGAGGCGGTCGGAGGTATCGGTCTCGGGATCGACCGTGAGAGAGAGAATGTAGACTTCCTCTCCCAGGCGATCACCGAGCCAGCTCTGGACTTTCTGGAGGTTGGCAGAGGTGACCGGACACACCCCCTGGCAAGTGGTGAAAAGGGCATTGATGATCACCACCCGGCCTGCCATGAGGTCGCTGTAGAGCCGGTGCTCGCGACCCTCGTGGTCCACCAGTCGTACATCGGTGAAGTAGCGGCGGGCCGTCTCGTTCTCCACCCCTTCTTGTTTCGTTGTTTCTGTCCCGAGGGCTAAGGGGCCCGGTGTGAGGAGCATGGCGAGGGCGAGCCAGAGGTAGGCTTTCATCGCCCCGCTCCGAGAGCTTCGGACGAGCGAAGCGCCCGCAGGTCGGCCACCAGCTGCTCTAAGGTGGAAGCCGGAGCGAGGCCGTAGGCTCGGCGCCAGTTTCCGGTGCGATCGTCGCCCACCAGGACGAGAGGAGCGTGGTCGGCCTTGTCGGGGGTGAAGACCTCGAGCGCCTTGAGCACCCGGTCGACGTCCTGCTTGTCTCCGGTCAGCAGGGTCCAGCCCGGGCGCCGCCCGAACTTCCGGCTCCAGCTCGCCAGCCGCTCCGGGCTGTCGACCCGGGGGTCGATGCTCACCGAGATCAGCCGAACCTCCTCGGCAGCTTCTGCCGGGAGCTCCTGCTGCAGCCTGGCGAAGATGGCTCCCATCGGCGGGCAGATGGTCGTGCAGGTGGTGAACACGAAATTGATCACCACCACCTTTCCGGCGACGAGATCGCTGTAGAACCACACACGGTTCCCGTCCTGGTCGAGCAGGGGCACGTCGGGCAGGGCCGGAGCCTCGAGCTGACTGGCGTCGGCCCCGGCCTTGTGGTCGAGGGCTTCGCGGTGGTGTCGATGCTCGTCCGCGTCGGCTCCGGCGGCAAGAGCGAGGAAGAGCACCGCCGAGAGCGGGCGGGCGAAGAGGTGGAGGTGGGCTCGCATGGTCAGGGCTCCGTGGTCACGCCGGAGGTGGCAGAAGAGCGGGTAGGCGAGGTCGATTCCGGAGCCGACTCGGCCCAGATCGAGGCCGAGGTCACCCGGTCGACCGGCAGCCGGGCGGACGCGCTCTGGGCGAGCACGCGGTAGAGCCCGGCGGCCGAAGCTTGCAGGTCGACCTCGTAGGAACCGTCGGGTCGGGGGCGGGCCCAGCGGCGATGCTGCTCCAACCCCGGGCCCCGGAAAGTGGTGATCCGCAGATCCTCGAGCCCACCGATCGGCTGGCCGCTCCCCGTTTCCAGCAGCCGAAGCCGAAGCACGGCCGGATCCCCGACCTCCAGGCGCCGAGGGGCCACCAGCTCCAGCTCGGCCCGACGGATCCTCGCCCGCTCGGCCTCGAGCTCCGGGCTGGGAAGAACCTCGACCTCGAAGCAGTGGAACGTGCGCGGGGCGTCGAGAAAGAAAGCGAGATCGTAGGTGCCCGGCCGCCGCAACATGGCGGAGGTCTGGTAGATCCCGTCGAGGCCCTCTTCGAGGCTCCGGTCGAGGGCGAGCACCGCTCGGGGCTCTCGGCCGTAGTTCTGGAAATGGCCCATGGGGGCCGCCATGCCCTCTTTGTAGTAATAGATCGCGCGGTCGGCCGGATTGGCCACCAGCACCGCGGTGGCCCCGGGCGCCTGGACGATGCCCGCCGCCGGGCTCGGCCGGGAGACCTCGCCGAAGGGGGTGTGGCCTCCGGGGAAATCCACCATCGGAATCGGCTCGCCCTCGCGTCCGACCTGGAGCAGGTGAATCATGAGCACGATCTCGCTGCCCCGGTGGCGCAGGTAGGCGAGGTGGTCGGAGAAGGCCACCTGGTCGGGATGGTCCTCGACCGGGCCGGTCTGGACGACCCGGTTCGAGGCCGTGTCCATGATGTGGAGCAGATCGTTGGGGCCGTTGACCACGAAGGCCAGGCGTCCGCCGGGAGCGACGAAGATCTCGCCCAGACCTTTCTCCGCCTCGATGGTGGCGACGATCTCCCGCCCGCTCTCGCCGCCGATGGCGGTGATCCGGCCTCTGGCACCATCGACGGCGTAGACCGTCTCGGCGAGCTCGGAGAAACCCAGCGCCGACGGGGAGCCACCGACATCGAGCCGGGCCGCCACGGTCGGCTCGCCGGTGTCGATCACGGCTACCTGTCCCTGGCCCCGAAGGCTGGCATAGAGCCGGTGGTCGGCAGCTCCGAACACCAGGTCCGCCGGCAGCTCTCCGAGGGAGAGATGGGCTGCCATCTCTCCGCGCCGGGTGTCGATCACGGCCAGCCCGCCGGGCTCCTCGCCGTCGCCGGCGAGGCTCGCCCAGAGCTGGCTCCCGTCCTCGGAGAGCCGGAGTCGTCGGGGTCCTGGCGGAGTCTCGATCTGTCCGGTGAGGTTCCAGGTGTCCGTATCCACCACCGCCACATGGTCGGCCGAGGGAACGGACACGAAGAGCCGATCACCGTTCGGAGAGAGCACCCAGTCCTCCCCCGGGGCATCGAGGAACACCATGTCGAGAAGCTTGGTGGTGCCGAAGCCGAAGAGAGGGTCGACCACGGAGATGGTGTTGTCCTGGTTCAGGGCGAGCACGTAGTAGACGTTGAGATCGAGCTCCGGTGGATTGAGCAGGCCACCGCCGACGAAGGCCTCGACCTTCTGCTGGCAGTCGATGCCTCCCGCCGCCTCGCCGGGAGGGCGCAGATCCATCCAGGCGGCGGGAAAGACGCCCGAGAGCGGCGTGCCGGTAGCGGTGTCGGTGATGTGGAAGGAAAAGCGGGCGGGCTCTCCTTCCCGCGGTTGGGCGGAGGGGCCCAACGTCTCCAGCTCCAGCGCCACGGCGATGCCCTCGTGCTCGAAACGCTGCGGCTCGCGAACGTCGGCCAGGACGGCTCCGGCCAGGAGGGCGGCGGCGGTCCAGGCCGCCAACACTACGTACCCATGGCCGATTCCGGGGTTGCGGAGCCTCATTCCTTCACCCGCAGGATGCCCCACAGACCGCCATCGAAGAGGAAGGAGCTGTGGTCGCGGAACAGATAGTCGCCTTCGACCGCGAAGGCTCCGCCCGCGCCCCCTTCGAGCACGGCGTCGAAGTGGTTGGTCGGGCCGTGGCCCATCTTGGCGCCTTCCCAGAGGGACAGGGGGTTGTCGCCGATCCGGGTGGAGTTGGCGGTGTAGGGCTCTTGCTGCCAGACGTGGCCATGCACCTGGAAGACATGGTTCCGTGCGTGGCCGCCCGGATCGAGCACCCGCATGCGCACCGGAGCTCCCGGCCGCGCCTGGAACACCGGAGTCACGGGATCTCCGCCCACCTGGGCGTTGGTCAGAATGTTGGTGATAACCTGGTCGCCGGTGAAGCCGAGATCGGCGTCCGGATCGTAGCCGTAGCGGAACCACA
>CAZMEL010000326.1:0-8863 GCA_964565225.1 uncultured Thermoanaerobaculia bacterium
GTGCAGCTGGCCGATCCGCATCTTGCGGACCACGTCGGGCTCGTCACCGGCGACCCCGCCGGCATAGAGGCGGAGCGACACCTCACCGTCGGTGGCCTCCTGCCACTCGGCGCCCATGTCCTCGAGAATCTTGTCCCACACCGACCCATCGGGCACCAGGGTGGCCATCTTCAAAGTGGTCCGGGCCTCCACGGGCCCGCTGACGCCCAGCGACACGGCGAGCGTCAGCATTGCAATCCATCGACTCCATCGCAACATGATGATTTCCTCGGGTTGTCTATCGAGACTCGGCTCGAAGAGAATAAGGGAGCGGCTCCAGAGGGCCTGGACCCGGCTCCTACTCTCAGGTACGGATCTGCGCTGAATTCCGTTTTACGGCTTCCGTGCGCTCGGGCTCATTCCTCCGAGCCGTCCACCTCTTCCAGATCCTCGAGATCCTCCAGCTCTTCCAGAAAATACTCGTCGATCCGGTCGAGCATAAGCTGGGCTCGCTCCTGCTGGATGATCAGCGCGAGGCGCTCGGCCTCGGGCACCTGTGCGGGGTCGATCGCCAACGCCTTGCCGAGCAGCTCTTCGAACTCTGCACGATCCTGCAGACGCAAGCTCACCGTGGCCGCCCAGGAGAGATAGGTGCTCGCCTTCTGGCCACCGTTCAGCTCGAGGGCTCGCTCGTAGTGCCATCGGGCTCGTTCTATCGAGCCCCCCAGGGTCTCGGGCTGACCCTCCAGGGTGATCATCGCGTCGTGGATCATGCCCCGTTCGTAGTCGGCATCGAGAGCCAGGCAACGCTCCAGGAGAGCACGAACCGCCGGCAGGTCGACCACCAGCTCGGGGCGATCGAGGCCGGCAGCAATCACCGCGCCCCAAGACGTCGCGGTCCAGAAAATCAAGCCGACGTCTTCTTTGCGGATCTCCGCCAGGGAGCGCTCGGGATTCCGGATCAGCGCCTCTCGCAGCCCGGGATACTTCAGATCCATACCCTGGAAGCAATAGTCCCGGCCCCGGAGGTAGAGCTTGAGCGCCCGGTCTCGTAGCTTGCGCGCCGCGCGAAAGCTGGTCGGCTCCAGGCGCTCGGCCTCGAGGTCGACGAAGGCATAGGTATAGAGGCTGAATCCCTGGCAGGTAGAGAGCAGGAGGTCGGTGTTCTCGGGCACCTGTGCGAGCAGGGCCTCGAAGGTCTTGAGGGCGAAGGGTAGAGCGTCGCGAACCAGCTCGGGGTCGTCGTCGGAGGTGAAGGTCGAGCCTCCCCCGGCCAGCACCCCGACCACCTGGTTCACGGCCATCTTGCGGACGGAGCAACCCGAGAGAGCGACCAGGAACAAGACCAGGAATCCACACCAGAGATGGCGTGGGAGGCGCGGATCGGGCCGTCCGGGACCTTCTTGCAACGGCATGGCCACGACTGTATCGAGGGGTCGGAAGCCCGTCAAGGTGAACGCCGACGGGAGGCCCAGCCGGCCGCCGCACGGGCCAGCAGGCGCCGCATGCTGAACCGCCGGCCGATCCCTCCCCGGCGCCGGGACAGGGGGCCGAGACCGGCGGCCAGACCGAGCTCTCCCACCAGCTGGTCGGTGTGAGCCCCGAGGTGGGGGAAGCTCTCCCGGGCCCGGGGACGCCGTCCGTCGAAGAGAGCCGGGAAGCCGAGCCGGAAGAAGCCATCCGAGGCCTTCTGGAGGAGACCTCGCGCCTGCAGCTGCGGATGCCCCAGGGCCTCTTCGGCCGAGAGCACCGGCTCCGCCGGAATGTCGTGCTCGTGCATCAGGCCCGCCCACTCCTGCCGCGTGCGCGCGGCCACCAGCTCCGCCACCTCCCGGCGTACCTCCGGGTCTTCCGAGTACTGGTGGCGAATCAGGTCGGAACGTTCCACCACCTCGCAGAACCGGCGCCAGAATTTCGGCTCGAGCGCCGCCAGCGCCAGGTGTCCGCCGCCGCGGGTGGGATACAGGGAATAACAGGGAAGCGATCCGGTCAACGGCAGGGCCTCCCCCACCGCCTTGGGACCCGAAGCCTCGGCGGCCCAGGCGGTCATGGCCGAATGTGCCGCCGCCTCGTGCAGCGACTGGTCGATCCAGGTACCGCCGCCGCCGAGCTGCCGGTGGTAGAGAGCGGCGAGCACCGCGGTCGTCGCGCTCCAACCCCCCACCATGTCCGCCACCTGCACCGCCGGCATGGTGGCGGTCGAGGCCAGGCTACCGGCAATGGCCTGGTAGGAGAGATCGTGGCCGGCGCGGTGCGCCTGCGGGCCATCCTGCCCCCATCCGGACACCGAGGCGATCACCAGCTCGGGAAATTGCTTCCGTAGCTCCTCGGGGGCGAGGTCCCAGCCAGCGAGAACACCGGGGCGGAACGATTCCAGGAGCACATCGGCACCCTCCAGGAGCCGAGGCCAGGCTACCGGCAATGGCCTGGTAGGAGAGATCGTGGCCGGCGCGGTGCGCCTGCGGGCCATCCTGCCCCCATCCGGACACCGAGGCGATCACCAGCTCGGGAAATTGCTTCCGTAGCTCCTCGGGGGCGAGGTCCCAGCCAGCGAGAACACCGGGGCGGAACGATTCCAGGAGCACATCGGCACCCTCCAGGAGCTCGGTCAGCGCTTCTCGGGCCACCGGCTTGCGGAGATCGAGCGCCAGGCTCTCGTGCCCGCTGAGCAGCAGGGAAGCCAGGCTGCTGCGGCCGCTCACCACCGGCGGCGCCTGTCGCGACGGATCTCCCACGGACGGTTCCTCGACCTTGATCACCCGGGCCCCGAGATCGCCGAGGAGCCGCGCGACCAGGGGTCCGGGCAGGTAGCGGGTGAGATCGACCACCAACAACCCGTCCAGGGGCCGGGCCCCGGCCGCGACCTCCGGCGCGATGTCGGCGTCCTCCGGCCTCACCGCTCCACGACCATGGAGAAGCCGGTACCGCCGGCCGCACAGACGGTGATCAGGCCGAGCTGCAGGTCTCGACGGACCAGCTCGTTCAGCAGCTGCAGAGTCACCCGCCCGCCGGTGGCTCCGAAGGGATGTCCGATCGCGATGGAGCCTCCGTTGACGTTGTAGCGGTCGAGGTCGATCTCGCCGAGAGGTGCAGATCGCCCGAGCTCTTCCCGCGCGAACTTCTTCGAGGCGAAGGCCTTCATATTGGAGAGGATCTGGGCCGCGAAGGCTTCGTGCATCTCCACGAGGTCGATATCCGACAGCTTCAGCCCCGCGCGGTCGAGAGCCTGGGGAGCGGCGTAGGCAGGGCCCTGGAGCAGCTGGGTTGCGGGATCGAGAGAGGCGTAGGCATAACTGCGGATGTACCCCAGGGGCTCGTAGCCCAGCTCCTTCGCCTTCTTCTCGCTCATCAGCAACACCGCCGAGGCACCGTCGGTCAACGGGCTGGAGTTTCCGGCGGTCAGGGTGCCGAACTTCCTGTCGAAGACGGTCCGCAGGCCGCCGAGAGCCTCCAGGTCCGTGTCGGCACGGATGCCCGAATCCATGGTCACCGCCTGCGAGAAGGAGGGCTGCGGAAAGGTGGCGACGATCTGGTCGTCGAAGTACCCGGCCTCCGTCGCCCGTGCCGCCCGATGATGCGAGAGCAGCGCGATCTCGTCCTGGGCCTGGCGGGAGATGCCGTTCTCCTTGGCCATCTTCTCGCACGACTCGCCCATCGTGAGCCCCGTGGTGTACTCGGCGATGGCCGGCGGTACCGGCACCAGGTCCCGAGCCCTGATCTTGCTCAGGACCGCGGCCTTCGCCGGCACCGACTTCGCCTTGCTCGCTTCCATCAACCGGCGCGAGGCGTTGTCGGAGTACTTGATCGGCACCGTCGACAGCGACTCGGCCCCTCCGGCCAGGACAACGTCCGCCTGGCCCGCCAGGATCGATTCGGCGCCGGTGGTGATGGCTCGGTTCGACGAGGCACAGGCGAGGCTGACCGTGGTTCCCGTGAGGCCCGCGGGCAGAGGCAGACGCAAGACCACCTCCCGCCCCAGGTTGGGTGCGTGCAGGGCCGGAACCACCACCCCGAAGACCGACAGATCGATTTCCGCGGGATCGATTCCCGTGCGGTTCAGGAGCTCCGCCGCCGGCACACTCGCTAGATCCACCACGTCCATGCGCGAGTACACCGTACCCGCCTTGACGAAGGGTGTCCGGCAGCCGTCGACGATGGCCACCCGGCCGCGGGAGCTCTTGAGTGCCTGCTTGCGCCGCTTGGGAATCGCCGGTGCAGCCCCGGGACCGCGAGTCCATACCGCGTCCGCTTCGGCGAGCTCTCTCGAGATCTGAGCCCGACTCTCGAGCGCCGGGCTCTCTGCAACTGGGGTCGTCATCTTCCTTCCTCCTTCGCTCGAACGGGCCGAGCCGAGTGGTCTGCGGGGATTCCAGCCAAAAGTGTCGATGAAAAGGGGCAGCGGATTCCAACAAAACGATTTCGACCCAGAGATTGTAGCGGAGTATGATGTTCGCAGCGGCACCGGTTGTGCCGGTGACTCTTCTTGACGACCCAAAGAATTGAACCTAGAATCTGAACAATCCTGGCTCGATGTTCTTGGACCATCCAACACTCGAATTCTCTTTCGATCCAACGCCAGAGCTTGGATACTCGTCCCGCCGGGCAACATCTGGAGTCCAGCGGAGAGCCGAAATCGGCGCCCGGGACGAGGCGACTTCGAGGGATGATGGTTTCTCTTGATCCAGCGAGCGGACATCTGCCAGCCAGCTTCTCGGTCGCCATGGTGGCCGGCCCTTCCGACATTTCTGTCGACGGCGGCTCGGCTCCGGGGATCCTGCTCACTCCGTTGGGGGCCCTGCTCCTCGCCGCGCTCGTCGCGGTCCTGGTCGCTCTCTACTGGCGCGAACGCAATCGACTGGCTCGACTTCGAAAGGAAGGCCAGGATCCGACACCCCAGACCGATTCCGAGCTGGTCCAGCGCCTCACTCGGGAGATTCTCGCGGCCCGGTCCCGAGACCAGCGACGAATCTCGCAGGCCCTGCACGACGGTGTGGGCCAGAACCTCGCCGGTATCGCCATGATGTTGACCGGCATCGAGACCCGTATGCGGGAAGACAACCTTCCTCTGGCCGACGAGATCGCCAAGATCAACAGTCTGATCGAGAAGACCAGTGAACGCGCGGTCGAGATCACCCTGACCCGCGGCCTGCCGACCGTCGATCTCCGCCACGGCTCCCTCACCGCCGCCCTCCGCGACCTGGCGGCGAAGAACCAGGCTCTCTTCGAGATTCCCTGCCGTTTCACCGCCGCCGACATTCCCGAGCTCGACGAATCCGTGGCCCTGCACCTCTACCGGATCGCCCAGGAAGCCTTGACCAATGCGATTCGCCACGGCTCGCCGGGAAAGATCGATCTCGGCCTGATGACCGTGGGAAAACAGCTCTTGCTGACGATTGCCGACGACGGAACGGGTATCATGGAGAAGACCAAGGATCCCAGGGGAAGGGGTCTGCGGATCATGAACCTGAGGGCGGAGAAGGTGGGTGGCACGCTGGACGTGCGGTGCCCACCCGAAGGCGGAACCCTGGTCGAGGTACGCTGTCCCCTTCTTGCCAATGGTAGCGATTCCACATGACGGCCGATTCCGAGAACGACACCGGCAGGGCGAAGCGAGTTCTGATCGTCGACGACCATCCGATCGTCTGCGAAGGGCTCCGCCTGCTGATCAATCACGAGTCAGATCTGCATGTGTGTGGGATCGAGGAAGATCTGAACAGCGCCCTCCAGGCGGTCGAAACCCTGGAGCCGGATATCGCCATCATCGACCTGAACATCAAGGGTGGCGATGGCCTGCAGCTGATCAAGGCGATCAAGCTGATGGAGCGCGACATCCCCATGCTCGTGCTCTCCATGCACGACGAGGGTCTCTATGCCGAGAGAGCCCTGCGAGCCGGGGCCCGCGGTTACCTGACCAAGCAGGAAGCCGGCGATCGAGTGCTCACCGCTCTGCGGTCGATCCTGCGCGGCGATGTCTACCTGACCTCCGCCCTCCGGGGCCGATTGAACCGCGGCAAAGACCTCTTCCAGCCGATCCAGGATCCGGTGGAAGACCTGAGCGACCGGGAGCTGCAGATCTTCCGTCTCATCGGCCTCGGCCATGGCACACGGCAGATCAGCGAAGAGCTCAACGTCAGTATCAAGACCATCGAGTCGCATCGCCGAAACATCAAGACCAAGCTCGGGCTCGATTCGGCGACCGAGCTGGTTCGGCAGGCCGTTCGCTGGTGTGAGCGCGAGGAAGGCGGCGATCTCTCCGCCAGCAGCTGACCCCTACCTCTGCGCCATTCTTCCCTACAAATCGGCAAAACAACCCTTTGTCCTAAGGTTTTCCCTTAGGCTTTTTCAGGGTTTCCCTTATAGGCGCAGCACAGACCGGCCAGTATAATTCTTTGCAGTGGAGTTACTGAAGATCTTCAAACGCTCCCAAGTCGCGGGATTCCCCCCTCTCAAAGCCTGCGACGACCTCCTTCCGCGGCCAGGACAGCCGCGCACACTTTGCCTTGTCCGCCTCTCTGCAGACTTGGCAAAGCCCCCTGGATCCCCCTGATCCTCGATCGGACCCATCAACTGTTTTGACTTCTCGGGCGCCGGCTCCGGACCGGCGCCCAAATTTTATGGGCTCCCATTCTTCAGGGATGGGCTCCAGCTCAGGGATCCTCCGGCTCCGAAAGAGTCGGCGGCATTCTCCATTCTCGCCTTCACTCCAGAGAGCCGACATCGCGCTCTCTCCCCGCGGAAGCCTCAGGGTGGAGCCTCGTTCTTTGGCAATGATACCAACCGATCGGTCGAAACGTGATACAAACCGTCATATTTGCCCATTCAAATGCGGTCTTGAGGGAATTCATCAGCGGGTTTCAGGGTTTCCCCGATAGATTTTCGAACCATCAGTCGGTAGTCTTAACTCGTTGACGGGACAGGGCTTCGAACCTCCGGAAGGGTGAGAGGCCAACAAGACCCGGAAGCTTCGATCGATCGAACCAGAAGAGTCGCCGATCGATCGAATGGAAATCGTGTGGATTTCCGAGAAAACACAGCCTCAAAGACTCCAAGACCTCCTTATCCAAGCGCCGATCTCGTCTTCGGCGCTATTTTTTTGTCCCGACGATTTCTGGCCCCGAAGACGGGTCAGCTCCGCCTCGACGGCGGGCCCTGCCAGCGAGACGTCGCCGCGACCCAATGACAGAGAGGAACACCCATCGACTCCCATCGCAGGCGCGCCAGCGCGGACGGCGCGTCTTCGTCGGTCGCCACCAGGAGGGAGAGTCGATGGTTCTTCAGGTGGGAGCGCTGCCCGAGAAGCTGCGCAAAGCTCTCCAAGGCCGGACTCGCGGCTACGACCAGGTGAGGGCGAGCCCACAAGGCGGTCGCAGCCACGGCGTCGGCATCTGCCTCGAGCACCAGCGGAGCACCTCGCAGCAATGTCCAGGCGGTCAGGATCTCCGCCTGCAACGGATCCGTCGAAGGCCCGAGCAATACGACAGGCGAGATCTCGACTGCGCGAAGGAAGGAAGCGAGCTGGTTCTCGAGGAAGACAGCGGCGGCGGCGATTTCTGCCGTGGAAAACCGCCCCCCCTCGGGCCCGGGTACCACGACCCAGCCTTCTCCGGCCGCCAATGATTCCGCGGTCCACGTCTCGAGGCCGGAGCGGGCCGGTGGAACCTGGCAACACGGGGCGGTGGCGAGCTCTGGCGCCGGGCTTCCTTCGATCTGCACCCACGGTGGCCGATCCGGGCCGGCCGGCAGCGACACGGCTCGCTGGCCCGGCGCCACCGCAACCGCGGCACCACCCGCGGCCTGGATCGCCAGGGAGATGGCGACCGAATCCGGACATCTGCGCCCCCGAAAGGCGACACCTTCGGTTCGCTCCGATGCCGAAACGGCACGTTCGATCGAGGATCGGGAGCGGGCGACGTGATCGGCCACCTGCTCGAAGGAGCGCCACCGCCAGCGGATCCCCTCGCTGGAGAACAGCCAGGGGTCGAATCTCCGGTCCGCGGCACGTGTACGGAGCCAGTCCAGGGCATTCTCCCCGGGAGGAGGCTCGGCACCGAGCCGATCTGCCGCCAGGAGCGATTCGCTCATTCTCGGCAAGTTATCATAGGCATGAATTCTGCTTCCGAAAGGAATCATGCGCTCTCGCCGAACCCAGTCCTGCCCCCGTCCCTACCCACTCCGCGCCGGTTTCGGCCTCTTGCTGGCAACGCTCACCACGGTTTTCCCGATCCCCAGCGAGGCCCAGCGAATCGAGAACCCCAAGCTGTACCAGAAGAGCCTGGAGGCCGCCTTTCAGGCGGTCGAGCAGTTTCCGCCCGTCGAGGACGCCAGGGCCCTCGAGCGAGTGGCCGACATCGGCTACCGCCTGGCGGCTCAATCGAGCTTCCGCGAGGTACCCTTCAGCTTCTATCTCGTGGACATGCCGGAGCCCAATGCCTTCGCGCTCCCGGGTGGACATATCTTCGTGACCCGAGGCATGTTGAGCCTCGACCTCGACGACGACATGCTCGCCTCCCTCCTCGGCCACGAGATCGCCCATGTGACGGCTCGCCACGGTACCCGGATGCAGCGCCGGGCGACCCTGCTCAACGTGCTCAGCCAGGCGCTCCTCCTGGGAGTGATGGTCGGCGTCGACGACTCCCCCGAGAATCCCCGCGACCCCTACGGCCTGCCGGGAAGCCGCAAGGGTAGCCTGGTGCAAGGCGCCGCAGCCACCGGCCTGGTGGTTTCCGAGTTGCTCCTGCGCGACTACAGCCGCGGATTCGAGGACGAGGCCGACGTCGAAGGACAACGGCTGGCGGCCGAGGCCGGATTCGATCCCGACGGCGCCCGCAAGCTCTGGGAACGCATGAACGAGCGGATTCCCCCATCGCGCAACTACGGGTACTGG
>CAZMEL010000327.1:0-8860 GCA_964565225.1 uncultured Thermoanaerobaculia bacterium
GTCGGAGCTCTCGGCCCTCGCCGAGGGCGGGTACCGGGTGCGCCAGGAAGACGTGCGCACCGCGATACGGGTCTCGCGCCAGGCGCCCGACCTGTCGCTGGTGGAGTTCTTCCGTCCTTCCGACCCGACCCTGCAGGCGGCCCGGCGGCTGGTCTCTCCGCGCAGCCTCAACCAGTACCTCTACATGCGCTCGATGCTGGAGCACGACATCGTCATCTCGGTGGGACCGGCCGGAACCGGTAAGACCTTTCTCGCCGTGGCCCAGGCGGCGGCGGCACTTCTGGAGAAGAAGGTGCGCCGGATCGTTCTGGCGCGCCCTGCAGTAGAAGCGGGGGAGAAGCTCGGGTTCCTGCCCGGAGACCTGGCGGAGAAGGTCAACCCTTACCTGCGGCCGCTCTACGACTCGCTCTACGACCTGTTGGGCTACGACAAGGTGGGAGCCATGTTGGAGCGAGGGATCATCGAGGTGGCTCCCCTCGCCTTCATGCGTGGCCGCACCCTCAACGAGAGCTTCGTGATCCTCGACGAGGCACAGAACACCACTTCCGAGCAGATGAAGATGTTCTTGACCCGCATCGGCTTCGGCTCCAAGGCGGTGGTCAACGGCGACATCACTCAGGTCGATCTGCCATCCGATCGGCCTTCGGGCCTGAGCGACGCGCAGCGGATCCTCGGTGGAGTGAAGGGGATCGGCTTCGTCAACTTCGACAAGGCCGACGTCGTGCGGCATCCTTTGGTGCAGAAGATCGTCGCCGCCTACGAGGCCCACGAGGGCCCCCGAACCGATCGCCGACACGGGGGATCTGGCTCCCGGAAGGCACCGGGTGTAGAGTAGGTGTGCAATGGAGCCTCCCGGATCTCTTCGCCAACGATGGAAACCGGTCCACGGACCCGCGAAAGGCCTCGCGGGCCCGCGGCATTCCCGTGCCGGTCGTCGACGGTGGTAGCCCACATTCCAGGCCGGATCGAAGCCAACCCTCGCGGGCTCCACGAGGGTGGCCGGGGTTCCGTGCGTCCGAAAGGCCGGCGATGGGCGTAAATCGTCCCGGCAGCCGTTCCGGGGTGATCCGGGTCGAAGCTCTGCGGGGTGGGTCGTCGCGCCGTGTCGGTTCGGGAACCGGCAGCCGGCAGACCCGAACCGGCGTGTTGCGGCGTCCGCCCGAGAAGGGTCTGCCCTGGGTCCGGCACCACATGCGCAATCGCTGGGCCGATCTCTTGGAGATGAGCCCGTTCTGGGTGATCGCCTTCGTATTGGTCTCCACCTGGAGCCTGCTGCCGCGGACCGCCTTCCTGGTGCCGACGGTGGAAGAAGGCGACATCGCCTCGCGAACCTACATTGCCGATCGCGACCTCTCCGTGCCCAATGAAGTGGCCGCCCAGGTGCTGCAGCAGCGGGCGGAGGAAGCGGTGCTGCCGGTCTTCGACTTCGATCGCAGCCTGGGCACGGAGCGAAGGCGGCAGCTCGCGGCCCTCTTCGAGGCCGGGCGCGCGGCGCTCTCCGGTCCCGAGGACGAATCGGCGCGGACTCCGTCCAAAGCGCAGACCCAGGAAGAGCTGAGCCTTCCGGACCTCATGTCCTGGCTGGAAGAGGCGAGCCCGTTCAAGGTGTCGAGCGAGGGGGTGGAGCTGCTGCGCGGCTTCGGTTTCGCACAGGGGCTCGAAGACCGTCTGGCCGGTGTGCTCGGCCGGATCTACAACCAGGGGATGGTGAGTGAAAAAGAGCTCCTGCTCCAGCACCGAGTGCGGGGGATCACGGTGCAGAGCCTGCCTTCCGGCGCCCAGCGAACCGAGCTCGATCTCTACAAATATCTCGACTATCCCGATCAGGTGCAGGAGGCGATCGATCGCGAGCTCCTCGGCTGGGACGGCCTGACCTCGAGCCAGCGGCGCAAGCTGGCGGCCCTGATTCTCGCCAATTGCGAGCCCAACTTGAACTACAACTCGAGCGCCACCCTCGAGCTACGGCAGCGCGCCGCCGCCGACGTGGGCACGGTGTCGCACACCATTCGCCGGGGCGAAGTGATCGTTCGTCAGGGAGCGAAGGTCGATGCCCTGGCGGCGCGGTCGATCGACGAGTTGGCTGCCTCGAAAGACGTCTATCGGCTCGCCCTCAGCGGGTTGGGTACGGTGTTGCTACTGCTCTCCGCCGGTCTCCTGGTGTGGCTGGCGAGCCACGCCGAGGGACGCACCGATCGCAGCCGTCGCCGCCAGCTCAGCGAAGGATTGCTGCTCCTCACCGTCAGCCTGCTCGGCGCTCGCTTCGCCTACTTCGTGGCCGGAGCCTTGAGCCGGGCGATCGAGCGCCCGCCCTACAACTCTCTCGAGAGCTACACCTACGCCATTCCGCTGGCTTCACTGGCGCTGATCTGCGTTCTGCTCTACGGCCGCAACATGGCGTTGGTCCTCTCTCTGGCGTTTTCGCTGCTGGTGGGTCATATCGCGGGTGGAGAGCAGATCTGGGAAGCTCTCTTCTACTCCGTGGCCAGCTCTCTCGCGGCGGTCTTCGCCCTCGACCAGCACCAGTTCAAACAGCGCTCGGCCATGAACCGGGCCGGTCTGGTGGTCGGGGCGGTGAACATCGTCAGTCTGTTGACCCTCAAGGCCCTCGGCGGGGGAACCCTGGGCGGGCTGCCCCAGCTCGGCTTCGACATCTTCTGCGGCTTCGCCGGTGGCATGTTGGCGGCGGCGGTGGCCTCGTTCTCCGTGCCGGTGATGGAGTCGGCCTTCGGCATCACCACCTCGATCAAGCTCATAGAGCTCGCCAATCCCAATCTCCCCCTGTTGCGGCGGCTGGCCTTCGAAGCCCCCGGCACCTTCCAGCATTCCCTGGCGGTGGCCAATCTCGCCAAGTCGGGGGTCGAGGCCATCGAGGGGGATTCGGTGCTGGTGAACACCGGTGCGCTCTACCACGACATCGGAAAGATCTACCGGCCCCACTACTTCATCGAGAACCAGATGGCGGGGGTCAACCCTCACGACAAGATCCAGCCCTCGATGAGCGCCCTGATCATCACCAATCACGTGAAGGAAGGGCTCGAGCTGGGGCATCACGCGAACCTCCCGCGGCCGATCATGGACGCGATCGAGCAGCACCACGGGACGCAGCTGATCAAGTTTTTCTACAACAAGGCCTGCGAGCGCTGCGACGGCGAGACCGAGGTAGGGGAAGAGGAGTTCCGATACCCAGGGCCGAAGCCGCAGTCCAAGGAAATGGGGGTTCTGATGCTGGCGGATGCCGTCGAAGCCGCCAGCCGCACCCTGGTGGATCCGAGCCGCCAGAAGCTCCGCACCGTCTTGCGGGCGGTGTTCGACAACTGTCTCCAAGACAGCCAGCTCGACCACACCGACCTGACCCTCGGCGATCTGCGCAAGGTGGAGGAAGCCTTTCTGCGGGTGTTGACCAACATCCACCACCGTCGGATCGACTACCCGGGCTTCAACTTCAACCGCCGCGAAGGCGCCGAAAAGGACGGCTCCCGCGCTGCCTCCGGGAATAGCGGTGGCGGCGGCAAGGGCCGATCGCGTCGAGCGTCTCGAGACGACAGCGGCATGATTCATCGTCCAGGTGCCGAGGAGAGCACCGCTCGCCCGACGGAGTCGTCGGACGTGGAATCCGCCGAGCCCGAGCAAAGGGCCAGCTGACTCTCCGTCCGCTACCGTCATTCGCCAACGACCGTACGTCTACACCTTGCAAAACGACAACGACCCCCCTTTGTCCCCCAGGTCCCGAGTGTCCGGCACCTCGTCGGCCATCGCAGCTCCGGCTGCAGTCCGGAGCTGTGAGATCGTTCTACAGAACCCCTGCCGCTACAGCGATGTAGCGGCGCGGAGCCTGCGGCCCTGGGTTCATACCCTGATCACCGAGCTGGCGCCTTCCGCGTCGACCTTCACGGCCCGTTTTCTCAGCGATCGCGAGATGCGGCGGCTCAACGCCACCTTTCGCCAACGCGATCAACCGACCGATGTGCTGAGCTTCCCCGGAGATCTCGATCCCGGCCTCGGTGGCTCCGCCATCGAGACGGAAGAAGAGCTCCACCTCGGCGACGTGGCGATCTCGGTGCCCACGGCCCGGCGCCAAGCCGCGGCGGCCGGCCACTCGACGGCTCGGGAGCTGCGGCTACTGCTCTTGCACGGCATGTTGCACTGCCTCGGGCACGATCACGAAACCGACGACGGCAGCATGGAGCGGTTGGAGCAGCAGCTCCGGGAAAGGTGGCTCGATCATGGCTGACCCGGTCGTCATCCCTCAATGGGCATCGCTGGTGCTCGTGGGAGCTCTCGCCCTGCTCACCGGTTTCTTCACCATACTCTCGGCGTTGATCGAGCGCAGCGGACCCATTCGCCTGCGGCATTGGGCGGAGGCGGCAGGTGGGAGTCTTCAGATTCTCTACGACCAGCCGGCGCGTTTCGAGGCCTTTCGATTCCTGCTCAGCCTGGCGGCGGGGCTCTGCCCCGTGCTGCTGGTGCTGGCCGCGGCGAGTTTCGGAGTCACCGGGGGTTGGGTCTCGGCGGTCGCCCTCGGGGCCGGGCTCCTCTTCGTGCTGGAGTGGGGCAATCGTTCCCTCGTGGCGATTCACTCCGAGCGGGCTCTGGAGCTGCTGACTCTGCCCGTGCGTCTCTTGTCCTGGCTGAGCCAACCGCTGGTCCTCTTCCTCTCCTTCCTGCTGCGGATCGAGGAGGAGGACGACGACGAGGAAGAGGAAGACGAGGTCTCGATCGGTGAGATCAAGGCCTACATCGATGTCGGGGTGAAGGAAGGAATTCTCGAGCCCGAAGAGGAAGAGCTGGTCCGCAGCATCGTGGACTTCGGCGACACCCAGGCCCGCAGCGTGATGACACCGCGGGTGGAGATGTCCAGCGTCCCCGTCGACGCCACCTCCGAGGCCCTCTGCGAGGCCTTCGTCGAGTCGAAACACGCCCGCCTGCCCGTGTACCGCGATTCGGTCGATCACATCGTCGGCATTCTCCACATCCGCGACCTCTTCGAGGCAATCCACACCGGTGCCGAGCCGGTGGCCGAGGAGCTGGCGAAGACTCCGCTCTACGTGCCCGAGTCGAAGAGTTTGCCGGAGCTGCTGGCGGAGCTGCAGAATCGGCACCAGGAGATGGCCATCGTGGTCGACGAGTACGGCGGGGTCGCCGGCCTGGTGACCGTCGAGGATCTGGTGGAGGAGATCGTCGGCGATATCAGCGACGAGCACGACACCAGCGGCATCTACCCGGTGGTGATCGACGAGCACAGCTGGAAGCTGCCGGGGCGGACCTACCTGGAGACTCTCGAGGAGGTGACAGGGGCCGAGGTCGAAAAGCTGCCCTACGAAACGGTTTCGGGGTTGATCTGTGGCGAGCTCGGCTACGTTCCCAAGGTCGGGGAGACCATCGAGCGGTACGGCCTGACCTTCGACATCGCCGAGGCCAACGAGCGCCGGGTCACGGCGGTGGTCGTGCGCCGAGCCCCGGTCGGTGAGCAGAGCGTCGAAGCAGCGCAGTGACCTTCGGCCCGACGAGAAGCAGCCCAGTGAAGCGAGCGAACGGAGGAGACGAGTTGCAAGACCAGGAACAATCCGCCACCGAGCCGCGGGTCGGCACGGTCGCGCTGGTGGGGCGGCCGAACGCCGGCAAATCCACCTTGATGAACGCCCTGCTGTCGGAGAAGGTGGCGATCGTTTCCGACAAACCGCAGACCACCCGCAACCGGCTGGTGGGAATCCTCAGCGACGAGCGCGGGCAGATGGTGTTCTACGACACCCCCGGGGTCCACCGGCCCCAGCACCGGATGAACCGGCAGATGGTGAAGGCGGCCCAGGAAGCCCTGAACGAGGCCGACGTGGTGTGCCTGCTGGTCGACATCTCCCAGCGACCCGGCACCGGCGACCAGTTCATGCTCGAGTGGGTGGCCCAGGCCGAGGCGCCGAAGATCGCCCTGCTCAACAAGATCGACCGGGTCTCCAAACCGAGCCTGCTGCCGCGGATCGCCACCTATGCCGAGAACGGCTCCTTCGAGGAGATCATCCCCATCAGCGCGCGCGACGCCGACGGCACCGATCGTCTGCTCGACGCCCTCTGGCAGCGCCTCCCGGCAGGCCCGCCGATCTACGATCCCGAGCTGGTCAGCATCCACCCCGAACGATTCATGGTCGCGGAGCGAATCCGGGAGAAAGTGCTGGAGCAGACCCGCGACGAGCTCCCCTTCAGCGTCGCCGTGGTGGTGGACTCCTGGGAGGAGCGCGAAAACGGCGTGATCGCGATCTTCGCCTCGTTGATGGCCGAGCGCGACGGCCAGAAGAAGATCCTCCTCGGCAAGGGGGGCGAGCGCATCAAGTCCATCGGCATGGCGGCCCGCCGCGACCTGGAGGCCTATCTCGACACCCGGATCTATCTCGATCTGAAGGTGCGAGTGCACAAGAACTGGCGCGAGAACGAACGCATCCTCTCCGAGCTCGACCGAGCTCCTTACGACGTCCAGCTCCGCTGAGGATCCCGAGATGAGAATCATCGACCAGCAGATCATGAACCAGCTCTTCGCGGTGACCGACGAGATCCCGGTCGATCGCGAGGCGATCACCGTGCCCCTCGAGATGCAGGGAGAAGGCGACGCCCGCCGCCTTCCCAACGGGCGGTTGGAGATCGTGCTTCCCGACCGCGACGACCTCGGCCCCTTCCTCGCCGACCTGCCCGAACGCCTGAAGGCCCTCGAGACCTGAGGCCTGCAGGCCGGTCGGAACGGAACGCGCGGGAGCGAATCCATGGGAGAGATCGTCGAGCATCTGCCGGTGAGCGACCTCACGGGCCGGATCCATTCCCACCTCGAGGTCTCCCTGGCGCGGCCCAGCGGCGAGCAGGATCCGCAGCTCGCGGTGCTGTATCTGCACGGGCTGGGATCTCGCAAGCAGGGGGAGAAGGCCGAATTCTTCCGCCGCCGTTTTCTGCAACGGGGCCTCGCCTTCTGCTCGTTCGACTTCCAGGGCCACGGGGCCTCCGGGGGTGACATGTTGGACCTCACGCTCTCCCGCAACCTGGAAGACGTGGGCCGGGTGCACGGGTTTCTGCGTTCCCGGGGCGTCGAGCGGCTGATCCTCTTCGGCTCTTCGATGGGAGGCGGCACCGCCCTGTGGTACGCGGGGCTCCATCCCGACGACGTGGTGGCGGCGGTACACATCGCGCCTGCCCTCGAGATCGAGCGTGGCCTCGAGCGGCGTCTGGGTGCCGTGGGCATGCGACGCTGGCAGAAGACCGGGACCGTGGGCCTCGAGCATTCCGAGGGGGTGGCGACTCTGGGCTGGACTCTCGTGGAAGACCTCCGGGCCTTCCGCAAGGAGCGGCTCGAGGCCATCTACCGAACCCCCACCCTGCTGCTCCAGGGACGCAACGACGAGTCGGTGGAGTGGCAGAGCGTGGTGGACTTCGCCGACCAATGCGTCTCCGAGGCGCTCGAGGTACACCTCATGATGGACGGCGATCACCGTCTCACCGATCGGCTCGATCATCTCTGGCGGCTTGCCATCGATTTTCTGGAGGTCCGTGGTGTCGTCTGAGGCGAGCGCATCCCTACCTCGCCGCACCCTGCGCTGGGCGTACCTGGGCGGCGTGCCCTATGCACCGATCGCGGCCCTGCAAGAGGATCTGCGGGAAGAGATCCACGCCGGTGCCGGCGACGAGCACCTGCTGCTGCTCGAGCACGACCCGCCGGTCTACACCCTCGGTCGCAACGCCTCGCGGGCAGACGTGGTGGCGGGCGAAGCCTGGCGCACGGCCCAGGGGATCGAGGTGCACGAGACCAACCGCGGCGGCCAGGTGACCTATCACGGCCCCGGCCAGCTGGTGGGTTACCCGATCCTCGATCTCGATCCCGATCGCCGCGACGTGCGGCGGTACGTGCAGGACATCCAGCGGGTGTTGATTCTCACCCTCGCCGACTTCGGCGTGGAAGCCCGCCCGCGGGAGGGGCGCGAGCACATCGGCGTGTGGGTGGGGGAGGCGAAGATCGCCTCGATCGGCGTGCATCTCTCGCGCTGGATCACCATCCACGGCTTCGCTCTCAATGTCACCACCGACCTCGCGGTCTTCGGGGGGATCGTCGCCTGCGGTCTTCCCGAGGTGCGCATGACCTCGATCGAGCAGCAGATCGGCCGCGCGGTGCCGCTGGAGCAGGTCGCCCGGCGAGCGGCGGCCCATCTCCTGGCGATCTTCGATCGTGATTCCCGGGAGGTGGAGGCGGGGGAGCTGATCCGCCGCTCCGCCACTGCCTTGCGAGACAGAGCAGAGAAGAGCGGGCAGAGGGTCGCCGGCAGACCTTGACATCCGTCGCGGCTTCCGCGACCCTCGGTCGAACCAGCCATGACCAGCCCGAGCCCATCGATCGTCGTCGGCCTCAACGCGGTGATTCTCGCCGTGACCGACGAGGAGCCCCGACTCCTCGTGGTCGGCCGGGACGACCTGTCCCCGGCCTTTCCCGAAGGCGAGAGCGGCGGCGGCCAGCGCACGGCCGATTCTCTGCCCTACGGTCCGCTCGATCCCGAGAGCGGGCGGACCCTGGAGCTCACCCTCCGGGGCTGGGTGCGGCAGCAGACCGGCATCGAGCTGGGCTACGTGGAGCAGCTCTACACCTTCGGCGACCGCAACCGGGAGCCCCGCGAGAGCCACGGCGGGTCCCGGGTGGTTTCGATCGTCTATCTCACCCTTGGGCGGGAAGCGCCGGAAGGAGCCGAGGCACCGGCCCGCTGGCAGCCCTGGTACCAGTATTTTCCCTGGGAAGACTGGCGCGAGGGGCGCCCGAAGATTCTCGACGAGAAGGTGATCCCCCGCATCGACGCCTGGCTGCAGGGCCCCGAGGGGACTCGGGAGCGGCGCGAGCGGGTGG
>CAZMEL010000328.1:0-8852 GCA_964565225.1 uncultured Thermoanaerobaculia bacterium
ACCGCCCTGAGCCACCAGGCCCCCGGAGAAACGCCCGTCTTCGAGGCAGGGGAGTAGACCCCGGCGCTGGCGCCGGCGACGAGATGCCCCCTCCACCTGGACCTCGATCTACGGGCCGATCTGGAGTGGGAACACCAGGCTCACTCGCCGCGAGCCGGTGGCGAAGACCTCCGTCGGAGCCCCGACCTCGGCCTCCAGAAATCCCTGGCGTACCAACCACCGTTCGAGCTTCTCCCGGCGGGCGGTGATCGCTTCCTGGCGATAGGGCAACCCCGAGCGCAGGCCCATCTTGGTGCGCAGAGCGGCGGCGGTCAGAGGGGCGGGATCCTCGGAGAAGCGGATATCGCCGAGCAGCGACCTCTCCCCGAGCTCCACGGTGTAGATCACCCGGGTGCGCTTCTGCGAGCGCTGTTTCACCTCGACGCCCACCTCGGCGCGGTGGAACCCCTTCTGGCGCAGAAGCTCCAGCATGGCGGAGTGGCCCGCGAGCACTTTCTCTTCTTCGAAGGGAGCACCCGACCGTTGCTCGAGCTGGCGAGAGAGCCGGGAACGAAGGCGACCGACGCTTCCCACGAGCTCGACCGCCTCGACCCACACCCGGCCGCGGATCACCACTACCGCGACGATTTCCTCGAGCTCGGGGAATTGAAAGCCGCGCTCGATCTCCGGCGCGGGACGACGCAGGATCCGAGCCTCCTGCACCAGCCCGGTCGCGTGCAGGTTCGAGAGGGTGCGGCGGACCGCCGACTCGGTGAGCCGTTCCCCGGGGCCGAAGGCGAGCAAAGAGCGCAGCTCGACCGGGCGAGCCAGGGAGCCATCGAGCCGTAGCTCCACAGCACGAATGACCGGCGCCGATGCCGCTTCCTCGTCCGTCTGCGCGTGGGTCGCCCCGGCCCACCCGAGGAGCAGCCATCCGGCGACGAGCAGCCCGGCTCGCCCAGATACCAGCCGGATGGTGCCGATCAAAAGCTGGTTTCCCACCGCGCGTCGCCGGAGTAGGTGTTGTCACCGTTCTGCCGCAACACCAGCACGAGATTGGGGCCTACCTGCCATTCGATCTGCAGGCGTTGGGATTCGGTGGACGAAGGGTCGGTGGAGAGGGTGAGGAACACATCCTTCGACAACCGCTTGCCCACCGTGATCCGCGCCTTCGAGAGCTGATCGCCCGTGCCGGTCAGAGGATCGATCCGAAACTTGTCGAAACCGAACAGGGTGTTGACCCGCTCGCCGATCACCGAGGCCGCCTGGCCGTAGAGGAACGAGGCGGCGCTGGTAGCGGGATCTTCGTCGACCCGCTCCGCCAGACGGGTTTCGAGCACCGAGGACTCGTCGAGAGCGTCTTCTCCCGTGGCCAGGAGCCGGAATACCTCCAGATCGGGCAGAGGCGGATCCGAGGAGAAGCGCGTTTCCAGGCGATCGAAGGTACCCGAGAGACCGACGGTGACGTCGAAGTCCCGCACCCGGGTGGTGGCCACCCCGTCGATCTCGGGATTCAGGCGGTAGGGGTCGGTGAAGACGATGCGTCCCCGCTCGATCTCGTAGTCGGTGCTGTTGTAGGAGACCCTTCCTCCGGGTTCGAGGGTCACATCGCCGTAGAGCACCGGCGAGCCGAGATTGCCCCGGATCACCAGATCGGCGCGGCCGTCGAGATCGGCCAGGTTGTTGGCGACCACGAGCGGCCCCTGCATCTCGACGTCCAGCTGGAAGCTCGAGAGCACGCTGTCGGCGGGCTCGACCTCGAGCCGCTGGCGTTCGAGGAATCCCCGCATCAACTGCTCGAAGTCGAAGCGGATGTCGTCGATGTACTCGATGGCATCGAGCTCCGCCCGGCCGTCGATCAGGCTGCCACCGTCGAAGGTGGAGCGAATGGTGAGGTCGGTGTCGCCGCGCATGGAGAATCCGTCGGGATAGAGGAGATCGAGGTCCCGGGCCTGGATCTGCAGGCGGTAGGTCAGCGGACGCTCGGGGCGCTCCAACGTCGCGCTGCCGGTAATCTCCACCGTGCCGCCGGCCATCTCTCCGAGAAGGCGATCGATCTCCACCGATTCGGGATGAATCGTGATCCCTCCTTCGAGGCCCACCAGCAGATGGGGGAAACCGGCGCCGAGATTCAACACCCCTTCGCGCAGGTCGCCGCGCCCCTCGAAGGTGGGCCAGGCCACTGTTCCGGCCACCTTGCCGTCGAGGTCGAGGCGGCCGTCGAGATCGAGCTGGAAGTCGACGAGCTCGAGCCAGCGGGCGGAGAGCTCGGCCTCGAGGTCGAGATCGAGGGGTGCCGCGGGGTCGTAGCCGAGGTCGCCGCGCAGTCGGAACCGGCTACCGGTGGCCTCTTCGATGAGCTCGAGAGAGCGGATGTCGATGCGCTCGGGACCGAAATGCAGAATCGCCGGCCCCACGCTCTCGATCTGGCGATCCCGCAGCCGGAGCTCCAGCTTGCTCAAGGAGAGCCCGACCTCGGCCCCGGTCTGGCCGAGATCTTCGTCGCGCCAGGTCATCACTCCGCGAAACGATCCGTCGATCTCCGGGGGCTCTGCGGCCAACAGCTCCGTCAGCTTCGCCAGATCGGTACCGGCGACGGCGAAGGTGAGATCGGCCCGACCGCCCGACATCTCACCCACCCCTTCGAGGGCCATCATGTCGAGCAGGCGGCCCTCGGTTTCGAACCGACCGTCGTACCAGCGCACGGCGAACTGGGAGGGTCGCGAGCGCAGCTCCCGTTCGCCGAGGGCCAGGCCATCGGCGGCCAGTGCCATTTCGAGCCGGGGCTGGTCCCAGGTCCCGCTGACGGTGAACTCCACGTCGATCTCCCCGCGCAGGTCCGAGCGCGGCAGGAAGCGCTGCAGAGGAGCCGCCCCCAGCTCCAGGGTGGCGGGCCGGACGTCGAAGGAGAGCTCGCCGGTATCCCAGTGGTAGACCCCCGAGCCCTGCAGCTCTCCGCTCTCGGCCCGGGTGACCAGATGCTCGACCACCACTTCTTCGCCGCGCCAACGCAGACGCCCGCCGAAGCTGTCGACCTCGAGCGCGGAGCCGTCTCCGGTGCCGAGCAGGGCGGGAGACACCGTGGCCTTCAAGACACCGTCGCTGGTGGTCTCGTCGACATGGAGATCGAGCCGCCCGGAGATCCGGCCGTCCATGGGCAGCTCGAAACCCAGCCAGGGCCGGACCTGGTCGAGGGGCCAGGCGACGGCATCGAACGTCAGCTCACTGCCCCGTTCGTCGCTCACCAGGGGAATCCGACCGGAGAGCTCCAGGGCCCGGTCGTCGTCGATCAGCTCCAGGCGCAGTCGCTCGACGGACTTCTGGTCGACGTGGAATCGACCGCTGACCCGGCGAGCGGCGAGGCTCGGGGTCTCCACCCGCTCGAAGCGCACCCGCACGTCGCTCGAAGGGCCGCGATCGGCCAGGCGCAGCTGGCCTTCGATACGCCCCTCTCCGGAGGTGGGCAACCAGAGAGGAGGCTCGGCCTGGTCTTCTTCCGATAGGGGCAGCAGGGGCGTGAGCTCCGCCAGGTCTGCAGAGGCGATCTCGTAGTCGAAATTCCCCTCCTGGGCTTCCAGGTCGTACCAGCCGCCGGCGAGCACGCTCTGGCGATCCGACACCAGGCTGATGGACTCACCGTGGACCACGCCACCGGTGATCCGCAGGGGAAAGGCTCCTGCGAGCTCGATACCCGGCTGGGTGGGGTCGCCGGTCAGCTGTACCTCCGCCCTCCCCTCACCGCGCCGGGAGGCACCCTGGAGAAAGCGGTAGAACAACGACCCCGAGACCCGCGAGGAGCAACCTTCGATCGGGATGTTCTGATCGGCGAGCAGGGGGTCGAGATCCACACCCCGGAAATCGAGGTCGACCACGTAGGGGCTGCCCTCGTCTTCCCGGTTGTAGACCACTTCCCCCTCCACCAGGCCACCGCCGTACCGGGCCTGCTCGACGTCGATCCGGACCCCGTAGCGATCGGCGCGCAAATGCCCCCGCAGGTCGGTCATCTCGCGATCCCAGAGCACCAGGCGCGGGGACCGGAGCCGACTCCTCCAGCCCACGACGTCGGGCCGCCAGTCGAGGGGTCCCTGGAAGTCGAGGGCACCCGAGATATCGGGCAGGTAGCCGAGCTCGGCGAAGAGCTCGCCCCGGGTCGAGCCCCGGGCCTGGAACGAGCATCGTCGGTTGGCGTCGATACCCGCCATCCACTGGCAGTACCCTTCCAACCGGGTGTCGAAATCGGGGCCGCGAAGGCTCGCCGACTCGATGTCGACCCGGTTGCGGGTCCAGCTTCCCTGCGCCGCCAGGGACAGCTCCACCGGATTCGCCCGCGGCAGGCGCAGGATCAAGCTCGGGGACACCAGGTTGCCGCCCATGTGCATCTCGCCCAGGCCCCGCATGCGGGCCTGCAGGGCGTCGGCGGCGAGGGAGAGCTCGACCCGCTCCTGGTCGAGAGTGAACACCGCCTTGTCGACCTCGAGACGATCGATATAGACCTCGAACCGGCGGTTGCGGCCGCTGCGCCGGAAACGGATCAGGTTGTGGGTGCCGTCGAGAAAGTAGTCGATGGCGATCAGCGGGCGCTCGACCCGGATCTGCTCCAGGCGAACCTCGCGATGGCGCAGGGCCTGGAGGTCGGCATCGATCGCGGCCCAGGGTACGTGGAGGAAAGGATCTTCCACCCCCTCGGGGCCACCGATGGTGAAACCCCAGACCTCCACGGTCAGAGGCAGGAGCTCGAAATAGATATCGGCGATCCGGACCTCGCGGTCGAAGTACCGGGAGAGCTGCTGGGCGATCACCTCTCGGGCCTGGTTTCGCGCCCAGGGTGTATCGACGAGGCTCTGGAGCAGGAAGACGAGCACCGCCAGGGCCGCCAGGCCCCAACCCAGGGCGCGCACCACGTAGCGGCGAAATCGACCATACCGCCGATCCCGCCGACGACGCCACCGCCGCCGCCGGGAGCTCCCCGGCTCGGAGTCGGGGATCAACTCATCCCCCCCACTTCAGCTTGTCACGCAGAGAATCGTAGAACGTGCGTTCGGTGATCCGCACCAGGCTCGCGGTGGCTTTCGACCGCTGTACCGACACCCGATCGAGGTAACGCATATCGCCACCTTCCTGGCCGTCGACGGTAAGAAAGACCTCTTCTTTGCTCGTCTGGAGAATCACCTCCACTTCCTCCTCGTCGGGCACGACGATCGGCCGCAGCGAGAGGGTGTGAGGACAGATCGGAGTTAGCACCGCCACCGGCAGCTTGGGGTAGACGATCGGGCCGCCGGCCGAGAGGTTGTAGGCGGTCGAGCCGTTGGGGGTAGAGATGATCAGGCCGTCGCTGCGGTACCGCGCCACCAGATTGCCGGCGACCCGGACCTCCAGCTCGATGATCTGGGCGAGGGCGCTCTTGGCGACCACCACGTCGTTGAAGGCGCGGTATCGGGCCACCGTGCGACCGGAGCGGCGCACTCCGATATCGAAGAGAGACCGTTCGTCGATCGAGAACTTGCCCTCGAGCAGGCGGACCAGACTGGGATAGAGATCGACGCGGGAGACCTCGGTGAGGAATCCCAACCGCCCCAGGTTGACCCCCAGGATCGGCACCCCCTGGGGCGACGACCGGGCGACCGAGAGCAAGGTGCCGTCGCCCCCGAGAACGATCACCAGGTCATAGCGGGTTCCGGCCTCGTAGGCTTCCACCGCCTTGCGTTGCTCGGCGGGCAGATCCTTCTTCTCGATCGCCACCTCGAGCCCCTTGCGCCGCAGCCAATCGGTGAGCTCGCTGGCGGTGCGCGACGCTTCCTGGCTGTGCTCTCGGGCGACGATGCCCACCTTCCGGAACGTAGCGGTCACGGCTCGACCTCCCGGCGGCGAAAGAGCGCGAAGGCCTCCCGGTTGCCACCCACCCCGGTCACCGGAGAATCGAAGCACCCGAGACTTTCGAACCCCAGGGCGCCGATCTCCTCGACCCGCCGTTCGATCACTTCCCGTCGTGCTTCCGGATCGCGCACGATTCCCCCTTTTCCCACCAGCCGGCGCCCCACCTCGAACTGCGGCTTGATCATCGGCAACAGGTGTCCACCGGCTGCGAGATGGGGGCGCAGCGCCGGAATCACCTTGACGAGGGAGATGAACGAGACGTCGATGGTCACCAGACCCACCGCTTCCGGCAGCGCATCCGCGGCCAGGTGCCGGGCGTTGATCCGCTCCATGACCACGACCCGGGAGTCCTGCCGCAGCCCCATGTCGAGCTGACCGTAGCCGACGTCGACGGCGTAGACGCGGGCCGCCCCGCGTTGCAGGAGGCAATCCGTGAAACCACCGGTGGAGGCGCCGACATCGAGACAGATCGTTCCCGCGACCGGGAGGGCGAAGTGGTCGAGGGCGTGGGCCAGCTTGCGTCCGGCGCGGGATACGAAAGGCTCGCGATCATCCTTGATCTCGAGAGCGGCATCCTCGGCGATCGGCGTCCCCGGCTTGTCGACCCGCTGCCCGCCCACCAGGACCGAGCCCGCCATCACGGCGCGGCGCGCCTTTTCTCGGCTGGGGAAGAACCCGCGCTGGTGCAGTAGCTGGTCGAGACGCATGGCTGTGCTCCTGCCCGGGCCCCCGCTCAGTGGTCGCGGGTGGTCAGGTAACCGATCAACGACGGAAACCATCCGCCGCCTGCCGGCAACTCCCGGCAGTCCGCCAGGGCTTCGTCCCGGGTGCGTTCGAGCATCCGACGGCTCTCGTCGAGACCGAAGAGGCCGGGATAGGTCAGCTTGCGGGTCGCTGCATCTTTCCCGGCCGTCTTGCCGAGCGACCCGGAGGTCCCTTCTACGTCGAGGATATCATCCGCGATCTGGAACATCAGGCCGATCCGCTCCCCCACCGCGACCAGCCGACGGTAGGTTTCGGCTCCCACATCGGCATAGATCGCCGCCAGCTCCACACAAGCCACGAGCAGGGCCCCGGTCTTGAGGCGATGGATTCTCTCGAGGGTGGCCGCGGCGTCGTCCGGCCAATCGCTCTCCGCCGCCAGGTCGTCGAACTGCCCGCCGATCATACCCACCGAGCCGATCGCCCGACCCACCATCTCCACCGCCCGGCGGCGCTGCTCGGGGGCCACCTCCGCGGGCTCGATGGCGAGTGTGGTCAACCCCAGGGTGAGCAGGGAGTCCCCGGCCAGGATCGCCGTCGATTCGTCGTACCGGCGATGGAGGGTCGGGCGACCGCGGCGGAGATCATCGTTGTCGAGCGCCGGCAGGTCGTCGTGGATCAGGCTGTAGGTGTGGATCATCTCCAGGGCCGCACCGCCCCGCAGCAGGGCGGCTCGCGGTACGTCGAGCATCTCGCCGGTGAGCACGACCAGGGCCGGACGAATCCGCTTGCCACCGGCGAAGACGCTGTAGCGCAGGGCCTCGTGCAAGGTCGCCGGCCGCTCGCGGGCGGCCGGCAGGAGATGGTCCAGGGTGTGGTCGACCTCGGGTCTCAAGGTGGCGAGAAAGCTCGCGAAATCGCTCATCGTTCGGTCTTTCCGATGTCCTCGGGTCGTTCGGTCTCGCGGGACGGGTCGCTCGCGGCGAGGCACGAGGGCACGGCCAGCAGGAACAGGGCCAGGCGCTGCACCTCGGTGTCGCGCCAGTTGTCCTCGAACAGGCCGGCGAGATTGAAGCCGAGCATGCCCAGCAACACCCCGAGGTAGAGATCGGCCCGGGGTCCGCGGCTCTCTCCCTCGTCGTGAAAGGCTCGGTAGGCGAGCCGCAGGGCCGCGATCGTCAGGGCGAGGTAGGCCGCGAGGGAGAGCAACCCCTGCTCGGCGGCGATCTGCAGGAAGGTGTTGTGCAGGTGAGGAACCGTGAGCCGAGGCGCCGACGGGTGCCGGTAGATCGGATACCGCTCCTCCACCATTTCCGGACCGATACCGAAGAGGGGGCGCTCGGCGATCATGTAGAAGCTGGCGTCGGCCATGCAGAGGCGATCGTAGTTGGACGGATCCTGCAGGTCGACGATCGAACGCATGCGCTGCGACCACGACTCGGGAGCCGCGAGAAAGAAGACGCCCGCCCCGAAGACCGCCAGGAGCAGATAACCGATGAAGAACCGCCGCATCCGCGCGATCACCAGCAGGGTCAACACCGCACCCAGGGCGACCCAGGCACCCCGGGTGAGGGTCAGCAACAGGGCCCAGTTGATCAATACCAGGATCAACCAGCTCAGGGGCCGCCGATAACCGTTGCCGGTGACCAGACGTGCCACCAGCAACATGTCTCCCAGCAGCAGGATGCCGGAAAAGGTCTGGTAGTGGGAGAAGAGCCCCTCGATCCGCCGGTCCAGGGTGCCGTAGTCGCCCGCGTAGTGCTGCACGATCCCGTGCAGGGCCAGCAGGCCGACCATCCAGATCAGACCATCGAAAACCTGCCGGACCCGACGCTCGCCCCGCACCAGGACCAGGGCCAGCGGCAGGGTCGCGAGAGAGAAGATCTCCTTCAGCTCGGGCACGCTGATCGCGGGGTCGAGCGAGGTGAGAGCAGACACCACGAAGAAAATGGTGTAGAGGCCGAGGGGAAGGAGCAGCGGGTAGTTCCGGGACCAGTCCCACCGCAGGCTCCGTATACGCGCCGCCGTACGCAGAATCGCCAGCCCCAGGAGAACGTTGGAGAGGGCGATTCCCCACACCGTCACCAGGTGGCCGAGGAAGAAGCCGAATCCCCATCGATCTCGCCCGGTGGAAGGCGATGCAGCGGACACAGCGGAGTTTGTCGTCATCGATTCGGAGAACCTGCCTCGTCCATGGAAGCCCGATGGTCTTGGCCTGGAAAATTCACCTGGTTTCGTCGTTAGGGGCCGTAGGTTCTTGGAGATACAAGGCTTGGCGGCCCGAAGCGACGCAGGCA
>CAZMEL010000329.1:0-8775 GCA_964565225.1 uncultured Thermoanaerobaculia bacterium
GATGGTGTACTGGTGAATGCTTGGCTGTACCAAGATGGCCTGAAGCCGATCGCCGTGACCACCACGGTCTATGACGCCCGCGACCGCCTTCTGCAGTCCGGCGATGTGACCTACACCTACAGCGAGGCCGGCGAGCTGACCTCGAAGTCGGCGAACGATCACACCGTCTCCTACGACTACGACGTGCTGGGCAACCTGCGCCAGGTGGTGCTCGATACGGGAATCACCATCGACTACGTGATCGACGCCGGCCAACGTCGGATCGGAAAGAAAGTCGATGGTGTACTGGTGAATGCTTGGCTGTACCAAGATGGCCTGAAGCCGATCGCCGAGCTCGACGGCTCTGATAGTGTGGTGTCACGGTTCGTGTACGGCGCCAGATCAAACCTACCGAGCTACATGATCAAGGCCGGAAGAAAGTACCGTATGGTCGCCGATCATCTGGGAAGTCCAAGACTTGTCGTAGACTCCTCTACGGGAACGATCGCTCAGGAACTACGCTACGACGAGTTCGGGCGGGTTACCATGGATACGAATCCGGGCTTCCAGCCCTTCGGATTTGCCGGAGGTTTGTATGACCACCATACCGGGCTGGTGCGATTCGGGGCTCGGGACTACGACCCTGAGATTGGTCGTTGGACGAGTTCAGACCCCTCGCATTTCCAGGGTAGACAGACGAACCTGTATGCCTACTCGGCCAACGATCCGATCAACGTCATAGATCCGACTGGCTTCGACTCGATCTTCATTCACTACGACTACTATCCGATCCGGGTAGATTTTCTGGATACGGAACTGCCCCTCGGGCATGCTGCCGTCGTCGCTGTGAATCCGAAGACTGGGTACACGAAGTATTTCGAGTTCGGGAGATATGATGGCCCCGAGGGAAGTGTCAGGCCACGTCCGGGTATTCCGAACCTCACAATGGGAGATGACGGGAAACCAACGTCGGAGTCTCTCGAAAATCTTATGAGTTACTTGTCAGAAAAGTATGGAAAGGGGTCTGATGTGTCCTATAGGTACCTTGCAGACTATGATTATGAAGCAACTATCAAGTTTGCCGAGGAGTTCAGAATCAACCATGATCCTTATAATCCACTGTGGAACAATTGCAAGACCTTTGCCAGGGCTGCAGCCAAAGCCTGCAGGGAGGATGATGAAGAGTGTCCATTCAAATAGATCCAACGCACAGGAGTTCGTTTTTCGATATGGCAAAGAGCATTCTGGTCTTTTCTGCTGGAATTATGATATTTATGAATTCTTGCGGCAAGCCTAAGGAATTCCAACAGATTGTTGAGATTTCACCTTACATCGAGCTAAGAGGAGGTGTCTGGGCAGACATTGAGGTCCCTGAGCCATTGAGGACTCCTGGTCTTCATCGCCATGGCTTATGCTTTGCGCCGATTCTGCCGGCGAGAATTGGAGATGATCATTTCGAGATCGAGGATGGTGCCGGCGGAGAAATCATTCTGAAGGTAGTAGTAGTTGGGCCTGAAGGAGAGAACAGGCTCGAGGAAGGAGCCGAGGTCATCCATCCCGACTATTCTGAGTTCTGCTACGAAGCATTCTCTACGCAGGTTCTCAATTCACCCTTCCATAAGGTTCGGTTGTGGGCCTCTTCATCACTGGAGGTTGAGAATCTCCGCTGGAGGAGTCTAACGCAGAGATTCTGAGTGAGAGAAGTGGCCAGTTCCTGAGGGGTCGGACTTTTGCGGCAAGAGCCGAGGTCCACAGCCACACGTAGCGCTTCCCTTTCAAAACCGAGACGCCCTGCGACAGCATTTACTGTCGCACAACAGGCTCACTACCAAAGCGGCAAATCTGACTGAGGCACGTTTCAGTCTGTGTCTTCCAGGAAGTAGCGGACCCGAAGTCAGTGGTTCCCTTGGGGTCGGTGAAGATTCTGAGCGTGCGCTCGCGAGTTGACAGGTTGATGGGCACGGCTACGCTTCCCTTTCGCGCACCAACGCTCCGGCCTCGCCCTGCAAGTACGGCTGGAAGACGAACCCCTTGGCCCTCGCGGCGTCGGGATGATCCGCTATGTACTCGAGCCACCGGCACATCGTGGCTTCTTCGATCGCCTTGGCAAGGCCTGCCTGGCACAGCTTGGCTCGGACGTCTGCCACCGCGAGCTTCGGTCTGAAGATTCTGGAGTAATCCCAGAGGCTCGGGCTGTAGTTTTCAGGCGTCGCGATCGACCACGCGGACAAGGTGTCGATTACGAATTGGATCTCCTCGTCCGAGTAGGTACCGCGGGTTGGCGTTGCCGGCTGCCACTCCGGGATTAACGCAAGTGCGGCCCGGGCAGCGGCCCGCACTTCACTCGAGCCGTCTCCCGTTTCCGGTCGGATGCGGTTCCCGGCGAGCTGCTCGAGGATCGGTATCGACCTTGCTCCGAACCGTCCGAACCGCTCGATGGCTTTTAGCCGGTGGCATTCGGAGGTGTGATCGAAACGGCAGGACCCGTCACGCAGCCGCTGACGATAGGAAGTGTCTTCAGCGATTGCACCCAGCAGTTCGAACGACTCGTCGCCCGAGGCACCCAGGCGTTCGAAAGTCTCGAGGAGTGCAGGGTAGAGATCCGCCCTCGGTCGAAATTGATCCAGAATAGCTCGCGGCGTCGTAGGATCTCCGAGCTGGCCAAGCATTTCAAGAACCAGCCACAGACCGTTCCGATCCTCCGAGCGCAGTCGCTTCAACAAGGTCGGAATCAGAGATTTGTCACCAGACTTGGCAAGGGCCCGCGCAGCAGGGCCAGGTGTGGGCCCTCGCAACTGCGCTAAGAGGAGCCACTTTCTAATCTCACTTAGCACGCGCTGTATCCATTTTCATATCTCTAAACGACTGACCTCCGCCTTGGAGAAGCCCTCCAGCCGGTTTCTGACGGCCTGCGGTAGAAGTGGACGATATGAGTCGCCGTCGATCTGAACGGCGATGCCAGCGGTCAGTATTTCCAATGCGACGAATAGCTCACGACGCTTTCGAAACTTGCACGCGGTCACTTGCGATATTGGGATCTTCGTATCCCACTCGATTGGGAACGGTATCTCGATACAGAGAAACGGATTTTGCCAGGAAGCTTCGTGCTCGGGATGAGCAAATGCCTCGCGAAGTTGCTGGAACGACCCAGATTGGAGACGCCAAAGTTGGCGAGCCACCCGTAGCTGGGTCTTGGGGTCGCCATCTGAAAGACTTCGAAACAGTTTCTTCCAAGACCAGTTGTCATCCCAGCTGCGGCGTGTCTTCGCGGTCTTGGTAGCCATTTCGAGGTGACCTGTACTCGTGGTTCCAGATCTTCAGCGGTCGTACGGTTACTCCGCCGACAGCCCGGGGACAGCCCGGTAATGCTTGGCGTCGAACGTCAGAAGGGTGGCGGAATGGCCGACCGCACAGGCCGCGATCAAGGAATCCAAGAGCCCAAGGCCGTAAGATAGATGGAGTTGGCGAAAATCGGCGAGGGCCTGATCGCAGTGAGCCTGTGCCGGCCACACCACGGGATTCTGTTCCACCAGCTTCATCGCCTTCTGGACTCGTTCCTTGTTGCCTGCGTCCTGGATGAGCTCCATGACCACGAAGCCAGGGACGGACGGCAGGTCGCTCAAGCCACCGAACCAGTCGACAGCGGGAGGATGTCCGCGCAGGACATCGATCAGGACATCGGTGTCGAGGAACTGCATCCGCTGATCAACCCGCGTGGCGCCTTTCGGCTCGATGGCGAATCCTGCG
Organism: uncultured Thermoanaerobaculia bacterium; assembly: GCA_964565225.1. Classification (GTDB taxonomy): domain Bacteria; phylum Acidobacteriota; class Thermoanaerobaculia; order Multivoradales; family J023; genus CAZMEL01. Next base: position 3,727 of record CAZMEL010000329.1, read on the forward strand.
GGCGTGGGCCTGGCTGTCTTCGATGTCGGGCCGTGAACCGATCACGCCCTCGCGACGCCAGAACGCGACCAGCTCGGCTCCACTGGCTGCCCGCTGGCCGGCCCTTGGAATGTCACCAAGGAGGCGGAGCGCGTACTGCTCGACCGGCAACCCGAGGCGCATCGCTTCCGCGGTGAGCCGGTGCTCCAAGTCTTTCGGAAGGTCTAGCGTAAGGGGCATCTCGGGGTTCCTTCCTGGTCAGGCGACTCTGACGACCCTGGCCGACTGGCGGCCACGGCCCAGGATCGCCTCCAGTCTACCAGCCCACCGCTCCAGGGCTTCCCGCTTCTCGTCGTCGTAGCTGTGTCGGTCGTAGATCTTGGTGATTCCGGCTTCCTTGTGGTTCAGCACTTTCGAAATCGTCAGAAGTGGGACCTTCAGCCCGGCCATGTGTGATGCCACTGTGCGTCTGAGGTCGTGGATGACGAAATGGGAGTCGGCGTGGTCTCGGAGGCGCTCCACCATCTCGACGGAGACTGCGGCGAGATGCCTCGTGCCACCCCGGTGCGGGCTCGGGAAGACCCAGGGTGAGCCGTTCGCCGGTTGCCGCATCTCCTCGACGATCGCCAGGGCTCGTGGTGCCAGCGGCACCCGATGTGCGAGGCCGTTCTTCGCCACCTCGGCGGGGATGATCCAGACCCGCTCTTCCAGATCGAGATCCTCCCAGCGCATGGAGAACAAGCTTAAGACCCGAATTTACATCCCTTACAAAGGGATTGCGTTCTCTTGAAGACCTGCCCCCGGCACCAGCCCTAAGATGTTCTCACGCTGGGTGGAAACGAACGGTCCGCCGGGCGACGAGGGTCTCCGGGCCCGAGCAGCACACGAGCAAGAACGCAAAGAGAGCCTTCGGGCTCGCGACTTCTAGGAGAACATCATGAGCTTTCAGAAACATTTGTTGGTCACCGGATTGATCGCTTCTCTGGCCGGAGCGGCTTGGGCCGCGGGCCCCGATGGGCCGCGGGGGCCTCAGGATCTCGACCAGGATGGCGAGATCTCACGGGCGGAGTTCGATGCCTGGTCGAACGAGATGTTCGAGACGATGGATAGCGACGGTGACGGCGTTTTGCAGGAGGAGGAGCTGCCGCGGGCTCGGGCGAGGGAGGCCCGGGACCGGGGGCGGGGTGCGTTCGGTGGTGTGATCCTGGTGCATGCGGCCGATTCCGACCGTGACCGGGAGGTCACCGCCGAGGAATGGGAGGCTTTCCGTGCGGCTCTGGAGATCGATGGCGACGGCGCGATTACCCCCGAGAGCTTGCGGGCCGCCCTGCCCGGCCCGCCGCGAGCTCGGGGCGGTCGGGGAAGAGCGGATGACTCCGAAGGGCGTTTCACCGGTGTTTTCGATCAGGATGGCGATGGTCTGGTGACCTTCGACGATATCGACTCGATCTACGCCAGCTTCGATGCCGATGGCGACGGTGCCCTGAGCTCCGACGAGCTGCCCGAGCGGCCTCGGCATCGGGGCGGCCGGAGTGGACGCGGTGGTGGCCGCGGACCACGCGGATTCTGATCCCTGATTCCCCGTTCCGGGACTGGTCCTCCTGGAGATGGGACGTCCGGCTCTCTCTCACCGGCCGGCCTGTCACTCCCACGAAACCGGACCATCGCAGCTGATCTCTGGATCGCCAACCGTCGCCGGGGCCTGGGCTTGCAGCTCCCATGTTCTGCTCGGGTCCCGGCGGCGGTCCCTTTTTTTTTGCCGCTCGCCACCTTCCTTCCCGGCGCCGGGGCTCTCGGCCTCCCGCGCCTTCTCCTCCACAGATCCTGGTAACCTTTGGCCCATGAGGATGTGGAACCTACTTCATCGAAGGCGGGTCGCTTTCTTGGGCAACCGTGCGGGAGCCCTGGTCTTCGTCGCCCTGCTGATGGCGGGCTCGGCCCGAGCCGAGATCTTCCGACAACACGAAGGTTTCGAGTTCCGGCACTGGAACGGAAGGGTGGGCGAGCTGCACTTCCCGGAGATGGCCGGGGCCGGCGCTGCGCTGGTGGACTACGACAACGACGGTGATCTCGATCTCTTCCTGGTGCAGGGGGCCGAGCTGGTGGCGGGCAAACCTCCGGTGACGGCCTATGGGGGGGAGGGCGATCCCCTCGATCGTCTCTTCCGCAACGATCTCGAGGCACCCGGCAAGGCGACGTTCACCGATGTCACCGAGGCCAGCGGCCTGCGATCCGACGGCTACGGCATGGGTGTGGCGGTGGGTGATTATGACGGCGACGGATTCGCCGATCTCTACGTGACCAATCTCGGTGCCAACCAGCTGTGGCGCAACCGCGGCGACGGCACTTTCGAAGACACCACGGCCCGCGCCGGGGTCGGGGATCCGCGGTGGTCGTCTTCGGCTACGTTCGCGGATGTCGACGGCGACGGCTGGCTCGACCTCTACGTGGTCGACTACGTGGACTACCGGGTGGCCGAGAACGTGGTCTGTTATGCCACTTCCAGCCGTCGCGACTACTGTGGCCCCGATGCCTTCCCGCCGGTTTCCGACACCTTCTACCGCAATCGCGGCGACGGCACCTTCGAAGATCGCACCCTCCCGAGCGGCCTCTCGGGGCACCCGGGGCCCGGGCTCGGAGTGGTGGCCGGGAACTTCGATGGGCGGCCCGGGATCGACCTCTACGTCGCCAATGACGGCGAGGCCAATCCGCTCTGGGTCCTCGGCGAGGACGGTATCTGGACCGACGAGGCCCTGCTCGCCGGGCTGGCGGTGAATCGCTTGGGGCGGCCCGAGGCGGGCATGGGGGTCGATGCCGGGGATTTCGACGGCGACGGGGATCCCGACCTCGTGCTCGCGCATCTGGTGGGCGAAACCCACACCCTGTACCTGAACGCCGGAGACGGCCTGTTCGAAGATCGCACCCTCGACGCCGGGCTCGAATCCACCACTCTACCCTTTACTTCCTTCGGCGCGTCCTGGCTCGACTACGACAACGACGGCTGGCTCGACCTGGCCATCGCCAGCGGCGGCGTGAAGATCGACGAGGCCCTGGCGCGGGCGGGAGATCCCCATCCTCTCGGCCAGGCCAACCAGCTCTACCACAACCAAGCCAGATCTGGCGGCGGCAGGCAGCTGGTCGACGTTTCGGCCGAGGCGGGGGCGGCCTTCGGACGGGTGGAGGTGAGCCGAGGCCTGGCGATGGGAGACGTGGACAACGACGGGGATTCCGATCTCCTGCTGACCAACAACGACGGCCCGGCCCGGCTCCTGATCAACACGGTCGGCCAGAGCAACCCGTGGATCGGCTTGCTTCCGGTGGAAGGCGAGCCGGCGCGAGTTTCGTTCGGCGCCCGGGTGGAGGTGGATCGAGCCGTCGGCACCCTGGTGCGCTGGGTGGCCACCGACGGCAGCTACGCCTCGGCCCGCGACCCGCGCGCCCTGTTCGGGCTCGGCACCGATCCCGAGATCCGAGAGGTACGGGTGGTCTGGCCCGACGGGGAGGTGGAGCGTTGGGATCCGCCGGCTCCGGGGCGCTACCACGAGCTGCGGCGGGGGAGTGGCAAACCCGACGCCGAAGAAGAGGCCGCGGAGGTGAAGCCGTGAGGAGCCGGAGCCCGAGAGGTGTTTGGATCGTGGGGGGCATGGCCCTGTGGCTCTGCCTGGTGGCGGGGGGAGCCGTGGCGGAGGAGGCTCATCCCGTGGGAGCCAGCGAGCGGGATTTCGTGGATCCGCGGCTCGAGGGGTTTCCGTTTCCCGATCTCTCGGCGCTGGAGCCGGCGGTCGCGGAGCAGCTGCAGGACATCGAAGTGCTCTTGCGCTCTCTCGATCCCGCGAAAGAGCTGCGCACCAGCGGCGGGATCTTTGCCGACGCGGGGCAGATCTACCACGCCTACGAGCTCGAGGCGGCGGCGGTCGCCTGTTACCTCAACGCCGAGATCCTGTTGCCCGGGGACCATCGCTGGCCCTACCTGCGGGCGGTGCTGCTGCAGAAGGCGGGCGACCTGGCGGGGGCGGCCAACGCCTACCGGGTGGCCCTGCTCGGGCTCGACGAGCATGTACCGAGTCTCGTGCGGCTGGCGGAGGTGCGGCAGGCCCAGGGCCGGCTGGACGAGGCCAAGGAGCTTCTCACCCGCGCGCTCCGGATCAAACCCAGCTCGGCTGCCGCGGCCGCGGGCCTGGGAGAGATCGCTCTCGCCGAGCGCAGCTACGAGGAGGCCGTGCGCCGCCTCACCGAAGTTCTCGAGCAGGTGCCCGGGGCCAACCGCTACCGTTATCCCCTGGCCCTGGCCTACCGTGGCCTGGGCGATCGCGACGCGGCGGCGAAACACCTGGCCCTGCGTGGCGAGGTGGGCCTGCAGCCGGCCGACCCGCTGCTCGAGGGGCTCGAAGATCTCAAGCGGGGGGAGAGGGTCTACCTGCTCCGTGGGCGTCGGGCCTTCGGCGCCGGGCGGTACCCGGAAGCGGCGGAGGCCTTCGCCGCGGCGGTGGAGGCTCGACCCGACAGCGCCCGGGCGCGGATCAACCTGGCCTCGGCCCTGGCGCTCTCGGGCTCTCGGGACCAAGCCGTAGAAGAGCTGAATCGGGCCCTTCGCCTCGAGCCCGACAATCTCACCGCGCGATTCAACCTCGGGCGTTTGATGCTCGAAGCCGGCCGGACCGAGCTGGCGATTCCCCAGCTGCGGTTCGTGGTGGAGAAGAATCCCGAGGATCTGCGGGCCACGACCTCGCTGGCCGAGGCCTACCGTTCCACCGGAAAGCTGGAAGCGGCTCTGCGCTGGTACGCGAAGGCGGTCGAGCTCGATCCCGGGCAAGAAGCGGCGCGCCTCGAGGAGGCTTCGGTGCTGGTGGCCCTCGAACGCTACCGCGAAGCCACCGCCCGACTCGAGACGGCCCACGAGCTGATGCCCCGAGAAGGTCGGTTGATGATGGCCCTGGCCCGGCTGCTGGCGGCGAGCCCCGATCCCTCGGTACGCGATGGGGAGCGCGCGCTGGAGCTCGCCCAGCAGGTCTACCAGGTGGCGAAGACGGTGGCCAGCGCCGAGCTCCTGGCCATGGCCCTGGCCGAGAC
>CAZMEL010000330.1:0-8756 GCA_964565225.1 uncultured Thermoanaerobaculia bacterium
GCCGGTGCGCTCGGGGCAGCGGGTCGAGGCCGGCCAGACCCTGCGCACCGGCACCTCGCGGATCGGCCCCGAAGAGAGACTGTGCACCTTCCACACGTGCAGCGGCTCGAGCACTCCCGTGGCCTCGACGGTGATCTCCACCCGCACGAAGCTGAGCACCAGCACGCTGGCCAGAGCGAGCCCCAGGAGCCCGCCGAGGGTGAGGGTGACCGTGCGCCGCACCATGCGGCCGCCGAAGGTGGGTTTTTCCTCGAACTCGGGCAGGGGCGGCAGGGCCTGGATCTTCGGTGGCGCGCTCATGGTGTCCCCGAGGAGAGGTCGTCTTCGCTCGCGGCCTCCACCACCCGCAGGTGTGCGCTGGCCTCGGTGGGCCCGGCGGAGGCTCCGACCATGCGCTGGTAGGCGGGGCAGGTTTCGAGCAGCTCGCGGTGCTGGCCGAAGCCCTGGAGCTGGCCGTGCTCGAGCACACAGATCTGATCGGCGAGAGCGGCGGTGGCGAGCCGGTGGGTGACGAAGATCAGGGTCGTCTGCCCTCGCTGCTCGAGAATGCCGCGCAGAATCGCCATCTCGGTCTCGACGTCGATATTCGCCGTGGCCTCGTCGAGCAGCAGGATCGGCGAGCCGCGGAGCAGGGCGCGGGCGAGCGCGACCCGCTGCCGCTGGCCCGACGACAGGGTGGTGCCCCACTCGGCCACGGCTGTCTCGTAGCCTTCGGGCATCTCGGCGAGCAGCTGCTCGAGGCCACACACCTTCACCATGTGATCGACCTCTTCCTTGGTCGACGAATCGCTGCCGAGGGTCAGGTTCTCCCACAGGGTGCCGCGGACCAGACCCACGTCCTGCCAGACCACGGCGAGCTGCTGCCGCAGGTCGCTGAGAGGTATCTGGTCGAGGGGAATTCCGTCGATCGAGAGGCGGCCCGAGGTGGGCCGCTCGAGGGCCGAGAGCAGGCGCAGGAGGGTGGTCTTTCCCGAGCCCGAGGGACCGATGATGGCGGTCACCGAGCCGGCGGGCAGGGTGAGGTCGAGCCCGGGGAGAACCGGACGATCTTCGCTATAGAAGAAACGCAGCTGCTCGCAGCGGAACTCGCCCCGTAGAGGATGACCGATGGGTGGGGGCTCGGTGTACGCGGTTTCGGGCCGTTGCTCGACGTCTTCGTCGAGGTACTCGAACATGCGGTTGAGGCTCACCGCCGACTGCTGGAAGTCGGAGAAGAGCTGGATCATCTGGTTCAGCGGGTTGTAGAGAAAACCGATGTAGGCGGTGAAGGCCATGAAGTCGCCGAGGGTCATCTCGCGCTCGAGGATCAGGGTCCAGCCGAACCAGGTGAAGAGGCCGGTGTTGAGCATCTGCAACACGCCGTTGAACGTGCCGAAGACCTGGGCCAGGCCGCCCGCGGTGAGCTGCTGCTCCATCGCTTTTTCGATCAGGCCGTGGGCCCGGCGGTAGACCTGGTGCTCGAGGCCCATGGTCTTGAACGTGCGGATCTGGGTCAGGGTCTCGATCTGAAAAGCGTTGAGATCGGCGAAGGACTCGGAGGTGCGCTTCCAGTACTTGCGCATGATCCGCCCCGACAGGGCGGTGACCGAGAGAGTCAGGGGCAGGCCGATGATCGCCACCAGGGCGAGGCGCCACTCGAGCCAGAAGAGCACCGGCGGCACCAGGAACAGGTAGGCGCCCTGCACGAAGATGGTCTGGAACACCCGGCTGATGGATTCGAGGGCGCGGCCCACGTCCATGAACCGACTGTTGATCTCGCCCACCTGGTGCTGGTCGAAGAAACGCACCGTGAGGTGCTGCAAGTGGTTGAAGAACATCAACCGGGTGGCGTTGTTGAGGCGGGTATCGATGTAGAGGGTGAAGTAGCCCCGCAAGGTGCCGAGGAGGGTCGAGCTCAGGCCCAGGGCCACGATCCCACCCACCAGCACGTGCATGAGGCTGACGTCCTCGGTGGGGTAGACCTCGTCGATCAGGAGCTTGGTCAGGTACGGGGTGACCATGCCCACCAACCCGAGGACCAGGGCCAGCATCATGCCCTGGGCGAGGGGTTTCCAGTAGGGCCGGATCAGCCGCACGAGTCGGCCGAACTGACGGACCGCCTGGCGTAGGCTGGGGACTTCTTCCTGGGGCTCCATGACGCTCCGGCTCAGGGCTGGTGATCGAGAAAACCGGCCCGGTACAGCTGCTCCAGCTGGCGATAGATCATGGGCTCCAGCTGGGAGCGCTCGACGCTTTCGTCCAGGGAATCGGCCACTCGATCGACCAGCTCGGCAAAGCTGGCGGGCTCCCTGGCCCGAAACAAGATGATAGCGGTAAAGGCTCCGACTCTCTGGCTGAGAATCCGGTTGCCGCTGGTGTGGAGCAGAAAGTGGGTCTCTCCCGGCTCGGGAGCGGCCGCGTCTGCGACCTCGTCTGCGAGCGCGTCTGCGACCGCGGCGGGATCTTCCCGGCGCAGCCAGGTCGACCAGTCGTGCTCGGTGCTGAGCAGCCGGGTGCCCTCGGGCAGCTCGAAGCGGCCCTCGTCGAGATCGAGCTCCTGCCAGGGCCGGCGAGTGAGGTTGCGCAGGAACTCGAGGTTGAAGTCCTCGAGTGCGAGGGTCATCTCGTAGCGCTTGCGGTCGAGCCGGAAGGCGTCGGCCAGCAGAGGATCTCCGTCGGTGCGGGCGATCTCCCGCAGAGCCTCGTAGGTGCCGACCACCGGCGAGAGCTCGAGCGGAGCTTCGCCGGGCCGGGGGAAGTCGATCTCGGCGTCGGGACGCAGGCGTCGCAGGAGCTCGAGAGAAGGACCGAAGAAGGCGCGGGCGGTTTCGCGGGCGAGAGCCTGGAATCCATCGGAATCCGAGTCGGGCTCGGCGTCGAGAGCCGGGCGCAGCAGCAAGAGCGAGGGAAGATCCGGGGCGGCCAGGCGCAGGAAGAAGGCGCCGATCCCCGCCTCGCCCACCAGGAGGGACGCGTCGGGCTCGCCGTTGGCGGTGCCGCACGGCCAGGGGCGTCCCGGCTCCTCGAAGGCTCGCCAGCCGTGCTCGGCGGCCCGCCGGCAGGGCTCGAGCCATTCGTCCCGGTCTCCGAGCTGGGCGGCGGCGAGCAGCGGGAGCTCACAGTTGCCGCCGATGCCGTGGCAGAGAGAGAAGTTGCCGCCGCCTTCGGTCTCGCCCTCGACCATCCGCACCGTGGATTCGACGGCGGCGAGGGCCTCCTGCAGGTAGAGCTCCTGCCCGGTGAGCTCATAGGCCCGCAGCCGCGAGAGACCGATCCCCGGCGCACCGTGGCACCAGGCGTACATGTAGTGGCGCTCGTAGCGGGGAGCACGGCCTTCGCGGGCGAGGGTGCGGAGATCGTCGGTCCGGCCGTAGAAGATGAAGTCTCCCATGTCGGTATTGCGCAGGTCGGGCCAGTTGCCCATCTCCGGGGCGAAGAATTGCCGTTCGTAGAGAAACGCCATCTCGGCGGCGAAGAGGAACCGGCTGTTGCCGGTGGCGCGGTAGATCTCGAGCAGGGCGAGCGCGAAGCCGGCGGCGCCGTGGGCGAAGCCGCAGACATGGCGCGCGGCCGAGGGGCCGATGGTGTTCCAGGACCAGCCGTGGGGCTCGAGGTGTGCGTGCCGGATCAGGTGCTCGCCGAGCTCGATGGCGGTGTCCGCCAGCTCGGGCTTCTCGAGACGCCGGGCGAGGTCGAGCAGGGCGGGAATCGCCCCCGCGGCGCCGCCGATCACGTCGAGACCCTGGTCTCTTGCCGCCTGGCCGTGCAGGGGCTCGAGACATTCCGTCGCGCGCGCTCGGAGCTCCGGCCGCTCGAAGATCTCGGCCAGGCGGACGGCGACCCAGGCGATGCCGGGGCGCCCGGAGTGGAATCCGAAATCCCCTTCCGGAAGCTCTCGGGCCAGGTCGAGCGCGTTGGTGATGGCGCCGAGGGCCGCTTGCCGCAGAGGGTCGGAGCCGGTGTATTGTGCCGTTTCGCCGAGGAACCAGGCGATCCCCGCGGTTCCCTGGTACACGCCACCGGTGGCGGGTAGTACCGTCGCCTGCCGGGGGCCGAGAGAAGCCTGGGGAGTCCGCACTCCCCACGTGCAGGAGTCACCGGACCATTCGGCGCCGGTGGCGATGCGCTCGGCGATCCGGCGAGCGGCGGAGAGGAAGTCTGGAGCCAACATCGACCGGGGAGGGCCTCAGCAACCCTGGCGGGTACAGTAGAAACAGGCGAAGGTGCCGCAGCTCTCGGGGCAGGTGACACCACATGCACCGCCGCAGGTCTGGCAGGTCGGCCCGCAGGTGCCGGCGCAGGTATGGCAGGTCGGTGGGCAGGTCTGGTTGCAGGTGCTGACACAGGTCGCCTGGCACGTGGTGCCGCCGCAGGTGGAATTCGTGCACCCGGCGTCGCAGGTGTTGCCGGGGCCCGGCGAGATGTAGGCGAAGACGGTGCCCTGGGGAGTGGGGTCCCCTTCCGGAGCGGTTTCGAACGATTCGACCTCGAGGTCTTCGAGGCGGAGCTTCATCTTCTTCGTCTTTTTCATCGTCTTCCTCCGGTGTTCGGCGAGAGTGTCGGAGGCTCGACGGGTTTGGAGCCCGTCGAGCCGGTGTCCCGAGGCAGCGTCGAGCCGGGTCGGCTAGCAACCCTGGCGGGTACAGTAGAAGCAGGCGAACGTGCCGCAGTCGCAGGTCAGCCCGCTGCCACAAGCGCTGCAGGTATTGGCGCAGGTGTTGGGGCAGGTCGCCAGGCAAGTGTTGCCACAGGTGTTGCTGGCGCAGGTGCCTTCACAGGTGCTGCCGCAGGTATTGCCGCAGGTGTTGACACAGGTGCTGTCGCAGGTCGCGCAGGTCGGACCACAGGTCGCATTGGTGCAGCCGGGGTCACAGGTGTTTCCCAGGCCGGGTGTGAAATAGGCGAAGACGGTTCCCTGGGAATCGTCTTTGCTCTCGGGAGTGGTTTCGAACGACTCGACTTTGAGATCGTCGAGACTCAGCTTCATCTTCTTCATGGAGACCTCCTTCGGAGTTGGTTGGCTCTAGCTTCCACGGGACGTCGAAAATCTTGGGATCGTTCTACCCCGGAGCCGGTGCCGGCCGCAGGGTGTGGTGGACCAACACGGAGAGGTAGGACTCCTCGCGAATGTCGATCCCCAGCCGGTTGTTCATCATGTGCAGGTGGCTGGCCGCGAGGAAGCGGCTCATCTCCGGCCAGCTGGTACAGCGCTCGCCGTCCTTGCTCAGCTCGCCGCGCTCGCAGTGCTCTCGAAACCGGCCGACGGCGTCGATCAGGTCGCGGCGCCAGGGATCGAGTCGGTCGGTGAGCGGCTCCTCTTGCTCCAGGGCTTCCCAGGTCGCCTCGAGGTAGTCGGCGAGGTGCGATGCCTGGCGCTCCAGGCTGGCCTCGAAGGCGGTGATCCAGGTGCTGAGTTGCTCGGGATCGGGAGACAGGGCCCGGAGGTATCCATGGCCGTAGGCGGCGGCCATCTCGGCGACCTCGTCGCGATCGGGCTCGAAGGCCCACAGGGTCACGACCTGGAAGAGCATCGCTTGCCCGAGGCGTGCCGATCGTTCCCCGGGAGGCAGAACCCGGAGCAGCTCGGCGGCCGCGCGGCTGGAGGCGTGGAACAGATCTTCCGAAACCGCCAGCCCGGCGGTACCGGCGTAGCGGTCGACCTCCGGCTCGTAGGGAATCTCTCGGATCCCGCGGATCGGCGGCAGCTCGTCGGCCGCGGCGCGGATCCGCGGGCCCCAGTCTCGGCGCAGGTCTTGCTCGCGGCCCCGGCAACGGATGCGCAGATGAGGGACCTCGTCGTGGTACCGCACGAAGAACCAGCGGTCGATCAGGCCTTCGGACTCGCCTCGGGAGACGACCGGTAGCACTCCCTGCAGGAGGACCTCGTCGGCCTCCTCGCCGTAGACCCAGCTATCGAAATCGAGGTAGTGGCTCGACCAGCAGAGATCCGTTCGTCCGCTGCTCATGATGGCTCGGCTCCCTCGCCCGGAAAATCGATCTGCAGAATCAGCTCGGTCACGTAGCGGTCCCCTTCGTGGGCCAAGAGCTGGTCGCGCCCCGGCAACATCTCTTCGAGGTGGACGTCGAAGCTCGGAAGGTTGGCGGTGGCACGGCCGAAGAGGTCGACCAGGAGAGGGTTTCCGAAGTCGAGGTATTGCGGCTTGTGCAGGTGCTGCCGCACCCGGGCCGGTGGTGGCGAGTGGTCGTTCGGCGTGCGTTTTTCGGCAGCTTCTGGCTCGTTCGCCTCCGCGGAGGCTTCTTCGTTTCGGGCCGGGACCTCGGTGCTCGCCTCCGCCGCTCTTGGGGTTTGCTTCGGCGGTGCCGGTCGAACGTTGATCTTGAAGAAGACCTCTTCCGGGATGTCGAGTCGCCGTCGCCACTCCTGGAGCCGTTGAAAGTAGGCGGCTTCGGACTCTCCTTTGCGGGGGGAGGGAAAGGCGGCGTCGGGAATCGTCCAGCGGCGCCGCGAGATCACCAGACGCCCGCGGTAGGTGACGCGGGGTCGGTAGAGAACCGGGCCGGAAAAGACCTCGGGAACCTCTTCGCCCTCCATCTCGTTCGGGCCGCCGATCGGCACGGCCGGTGCCTGGGGGGTGTAGGCGGAGGCGGGGGTGAAATGGGAGAGGAGCTGGAACAGAGGGGGGCGCATGCGCGGATTCAGGAACCCCAGGTCGACGGGTACGACCTCGCGATCGGCCCGGGCCCAGCGCAGCCGGAGCTTGTGGGGCGTACGCGGGTCGGCTTCCACCAACAGCTCCGAGCTGGGAATCTGCTCGTCGTCGGCACCGCTCTCTCCGGTCGGGTAGCTGATCTCCCAGGGCAGAAGGGGTGGATGCAGGTTGGCGTTGAAGCTGCCGTCGCCACAGATCTCGGCCAGCAGGTGGTCCGAGAGCTCCAGGTTGGAGGCGCGCAGGCTCTCGGCGACCTCTTCGGGCAGGAGATAGAGGAAGCGGGAGAAGTACTTGCCGTAGCCGTTGAAGATTCCGGCCAGCACCAGCTTCGAGTCGTCACCTCCCGTGTCATCTCGGGGTGCGCCTGCGCCTGTACCGGCGCCCGGCACCATCTGGGCGAAGACCGAAACCGAACGGCAGGGCTCGGCGACCTCGGGCACACCTTCGAGCAGGGCCTGGAGGCTGTCGTGATCGAGGGTGATCTCTTCCGCGGTGGGGTCTTCGCGCCAGCGCTCGCGGATCCAGGCGCCGACCCGATCCTGGGCCGAGAAGACCTGCTCGATCAGCTCGAGGCCGAAGGGGTTCCGCAGGCTCTCGGGCACCTCCTGCTCTCGGGTCGGCTCTCCGGTTTCCTCTTCGGCGCCCCCGGTTTCCTCTCCGTTCTCGGTGCCTTCGGTACCCTCGGCGACCTGCGGTTGTTGTCGTCCCTGGTTGCGCTGTTTCTCCAGGAAGGACTTGAAGTGCTCGCGGTAGTAGTCCTCGTAGTAGCGCAGGAGCGGGACCGCCTCCCCCTCGGGGTAGTAGCGGTCGAAGAAATGCCGCATGTTGGCCTGCTCGCAGTGAAACCAGGACAGACGGCAGATCTGGCCGAGGTATTCGGCGAGGATCTCTTCCAGATCGCCGGGGGAGAGGCGGAGCCGGGAACGACCGGCGGCGTCTTCGTAGAACGGCGGCATGTCGGCGGGGGCTTGCGGGCGGGTGCCGAGGGTCCGCAAGAGATCGTGCATCTTCGAAGCGCAACGATCGACCAGATCGCGCCGGGTCTCGAGGCCCGCCTCGGGGTAGGTGTCGATCGCAGCTCGCAGGTCCCGCAGGAGAGCTACCATGGCCCGGGCCTCGGGGACGTCGATCGGCTCCAGGATCGCGACCAGGGGGCGGTCCCAGTCGACCTCCTGCTCGCGAATGCCGAGGCGAAAGCGCAGGAACCCGACCTCGAGCAGCCGCTCGAGGTACGCGGTGGCTTCCTCGGGGGTCGCCTCGATCTCGGGATGGGTCCCCAGCTCGCGGATCAGCTCGGCGAGGGGCAAGTGGCCGGGTCTGGCGAGCCGGTCGGCCAGGAGGTCGAGCACCGGGTTGCGGGGCAGGCGTTGGAAGACCTCACGGCCCAGCGTGGCCTGCAGGTAGAGCCATTTCTCGCCCTCGGTCTGGAGGGTCGGATTGAGCTCGACCTCGAGGTGCCGACGAATCTCGGGGCGGCTCTGCATGTGGCCGGCGAGCACCGCGTAGAGCACCTTGTTGAGGCGGAGCCGCGAGCGTTTCCGGCGCGGGTCGGCGGAAAATCCGGGCGCGGTGGCCCGCGGGTCGAAGCTGCCGGGAGTGAGCGCGCAGAAGGTTCCGAAGGGCGTGGCCTTCATCGCCATGCGCGAGAAATAGCGCATCAGGCTTCGTTCGATCTGGCGCTCCTTGGCCCTGGGCTTCCGGGCCGGGGCGCGGAGATACCGCGGAAGCTCGTCGGCGAGGGCCCGGCTGGAGAGCAGGAGGCCGCGGCGGAAATCTTCGTCGGTGATCTGTTCCTGGAAGCGGGCGCGGAGGCGAGAGCGCTCTCGGTGGAAGGTCGACTCGAAGGCTTGCAGCAAGCGACGTTGCTCCAGGGCCTCTTGCCGATAGGACTCCAGCTCCTCGGCCAGCTCTTCGAAACCGCCGTCTCGCAACACCCGGACCTGGCGTTCTTTCGGGGGCCGCAGGTTGTGGACGTCGCGTCTGGTATTGAGCAGAGCGCGCCGCAGATCCTGGTCTTCCTGGCCGCCGACCGCCGCGAAGAGGGCGTCGGCGAGGGCATCTTTCCGCTTCGCCAGGGCCAGGGTGGCCTGCTCTCCCGCGTTCAGT
>CAZMEL010000331.1:0-8732 GCA_964565225.1 uncultured Thermoanaerobaculia bacterium
AGGCCGCCAAGCCTTGTACATTCAAGAACCTACGGCCTCTCACGACGAAGCCTGATGAATAATCCAGGCTAGACCGATCGCCCAAGTGAGCCGCCTCTTCTCCATCCTCCTGCTCCTGCACCTCTTCGCCTCGCTTCCTGCGCAGGCCGAGGGCGATGGCGTGGGATCTCGTCGCTTCCCCGACATCGTGATCTTGACGGTCGACACCCTTCGGGTCGATCGACTGTCGGGCTACGGCTACTCCCTGCCCACCTCGCCGGCCATCGACGAGCTCATGGCACGGGGCGTGCGGTTCGATCAGGCTCGGGTCGTGGAGCCGCTGACCGCTCCGTCCATGAGCTCCATGGTCACCTCTCTCCACCCCCACGAGCACGGAGCGACCCGCAACGGCCTGCGCATCCGGCCCGGGCTACCTTCCCTGCCCACGGTCCTGAAACGTCGCGGCTACGAGTCGGCGGCTTTTGTCGGAAACTGGACTCTACGCAACAAGATCACGGGCCTGGCCGAGCATTTCTCCACCTACCAGGAAGTCTTCAGCCGCAAGCGCTGGTTCTTCTTTGCCGACGAAGCCACGGCTCTGGACCTCAACCAGGAGTCTCTGGCCTGGGTGAAGAAACACCTCGGTGAGGATCGCCGACGGCCCTTTTTGCTCTGGGTGCACTACGTGGAGCCGCATGCGCCGTACCGCTACCACAAGGCGGAAGGTGATCGACTCGGAATTCGCGAAGGCACCGACCTCACCGACTCCGAGAAATACGACACCGAGGTCGCCTTCGTCGATCGGGCGATCGGCGACCTGCTGCAAGATCTCGGCAAGCTCCTGGACCTCGACCAGACCCTGGTCTTCTTTGCCAGCGACCACGGCGAGAGCCTCGGCGAGCACGACTACTGGGGCCATGGCCGCCACCTCTACGAGCCGACCCTGCACATTCCCCTGAGCCTTACCTGGCCGGCCCGGCTCGAGCCCTCGACGATCGACGCCCCCGCCTCGATTCTCGACATCACTCCCACCGTCTTCGGCCTGCTCGGCCTCACCGTGCCGGACGACATGTTCCGAGGGTTCGACTGGAGCCCCGTGCTCGCGGGAGACGCGCCTGCCCCCGAAGACCGCGTCACCTGGCACCAGGCCCATCGTGGCGCCGTGAAGAGAGCCGGCAACACCTCGGCTCGCCGCCAAGGCCTGCTGGAGATTGCTCGCTTCGAGGGTGGGATCAAAGAGATCGTCCGGGTGACCAACGGCAAGCGCCGGGTCTTCGACCTGAACGAAGATCCCAAGGAGCTGCGGGATCTCGACACCGAAGACGCCCCCCCTTCCGAAGCCCTCGCCGAATGGCACCGAGTGGTGATGGAAGGCCTGGAAGCGTCCGACGAGCTACCACCACCTTCCCTCGACGAAGACTCCATCGAGCAGCTGCGGGCCCTCGGCTACATCGACTGACGTTCGCTCGAGGCCCATTCTCTTTTCCCCCTAAACGTCGAAACCCCGGCTGAAGCCGGGGTTTCGGTCCCCAAGAGCCGGTAACCGGCTTCCGGGGAGCAGCGCGGACTCGAAAGAGTCAGGCGCCGCGGCGACGCTGGGTGTGTCGAAGTGCCAGACGTGCCTCTTCGAGGACGACTCGGGTCACACTCTGTTCCTCGGCGGCCCGATGAAAGAGCTTCAAAGATCCGAGCGCCTCTGCATGGTTTTGCAGGCCGTTGAAGAGCGGGGCCATGGAGGCGCTGAGCCTCGCGAGGTCCGCCAGGCGGCCTTGTTTCGAGTAGAGCTCCGCCAGGTCCAGGCAGACCAGCGCCGCATCGACCGCATCGTGGATTTCCGAGAAGGCTTCCCGGGACTCCAACAGGGCGGTTTCCGCTTCGCCGAAACGCCCCAGCTCACGGGAGATGATTCCCTCGAGCCAGCGAAGGCGGATCCGGTGATAGCTGCTGCCATACGCAAGAGCCATTTGCCGAGCTTGCGGAACGATCTCCGCGGCTTCGGTGTTCTGGTCGGCTTCCGTGTAGGCGGTCAGCAGGTTGAGGAGCAGGGACAGTCGCACCGAACCCTTGGCATCTCCGTTGGTCGCCTGGAGGGCTTCCTTGAGGAGAGGGATCGCAGCGCTTGGATTCCCTTCTTCGTAGACCACCGTGGCCTGTGCATACAGGGCCCGGTTGGCCAGGTCGCGCCGACCGCAGGCTTCGTAGTGAGATCTGGCCATTTCCAGAAGCTCACGCGCCTCGGTCCAGCGTTGTTGTTCCCGCCGCAGGGAGCCCTTGGCCAGTGCAATGTCTCCAACCGTGCGGTGTGGATTTCCCGCCAGCTGCGAATAACGCTCCGCTTCGGCGAGTCCTCGTTCGGCATCTTCGAGCTCCGAAGACGCCACCTGGGCTTGCGCCAGACACGCCCAACCCTGCGCTCGCAGATCGGAGAGCAAAGTGCGGTCGTGAATGGTGCGGGACAGGGTTTCCAGGCTCTTCAGGGCCAGCTCTGCGATCTGCAATCCCTTGGCCGGGTCTTTCTGGGCCAGGTCTCGGCTCTTGATGCAGAGAAGGTTGAAGAGGGTCGGGCTGGTCAGGCGCAGATCGTCGATCAGGGCCTGCTGCCGTTCCACTTCCTGGTGCTCGAGCTCACGGACGATTTCTTCGGCTCGCATCCGCTCGATCTCTTCCCCTTCGAGGTTGAACTCGAGGGGGGAGCGCTCGGCGGCTGCAACCGCACGATCACCGACTCGTCGACTCGATTCGCTCGCCGGCCGACTGGACATCGGATCTACCGACCGGCGGCAGGAAGGGTAGAGGTTGAGCAACCGATCGATCAGGTGGCCCGCCTCGTCCGGAGAGAGCTCTCCGGAAAGAGCCCGGCGAAGGGCATCGGGACCGTAGACGACTTGCGACGTCCGCTTCGAGGCTGCGGCGACCGCGCTGTTCGAAGCACCATTGTTCTGTTGCCGTGCCTTCTTCCGGTAAAGAGTCGGGCGTTGCCCGGACCAGCGGGAGAAAGCTCGGCTGAAAACCTGGATGCTCGAATAGCCGAGGAGCTCCGAGATCTGCCAGATTTTCAGGGTCGAATCCGCAAGGAGCCGGCAAGCCGTCTCCAGGCGTCGGTCCTCGATGTACCCATGGGGTGGGCGTCCGACCGCCGAATGGAACTGGATCGGCACCGAGTTGTCGCGTACCCCACAGCTACGCTTGAGCTGGTTGACATCGAGGGTGGGGTCGAAGAGATTGTCCTCGATGTAGGCCAACAATGGCTTCAGACGCTGGGGGGCTCGAGCGCGGTCCTGGCGGATCCGCTCCAGAGATTCCTCAGCTGCTGCCGCCAAGAGTTGGTAGGAATGCTCGGTCAGCATCGATTCTTAGCCTCCCTTCTTTCGGTTTGGGGTGGATGGATCTCCGTCATCGAAGTCGAAAACCAAAGTGATCAAAGGCAGATAGATCTACCCCGAAAAGTTTCCCGATTCATCCCTTGGTTAGAGAATACTCCCGACCAGAGGAAAGCCGAATTGCGCCATCAAAAGGGCTTGAAGCGTGGCGCAGAACACACAAATTGAGGCTAAAAGCGAAAGAATCGAACAGCCGGCCCGACCTTCACTTCCGGCGTGAAATCAGCCGCTTTCACTTCGCCATCCCTCTCTACTATAGCGCTCACGGAACCCGGAAGTTTCACCTTCAATTCATTTTCTTTGCACCATCCTGCCACGATCCGATCACCATTCTCTTTCTCGAAGAGATAGAGACAGGCACCTTCCGGAGCGACGAGAGGCCGCAAGAATCGGCTGCCGCCGACCTCCCGGGCGAGTGTTGCCATGGCGGAGAACGCGGGCCGGCGACGCAAACCGCCGGAGCCTTCGAGGCGGGTCATCAATCCGTAGCCACGAGCCACCAGCTGCCACCAGTAGATCCTCTCCACTGCACCCGTCGCCAGACCGAGAAGGAAGAACCTGGTGAGGTAGCTCGCCTGGGTCGATTCGTCGACGGAAACACTCTTTCCCGCAGGGGAGTGGGGCCCTTCCCACAGCGGCCAGTTCACCTCGGTGATCCAGGAGCCGGGTCCACTGTTGCGGGCGGTTTCGGCGATCGCCTTGAGCAGCACGATCTTGCCCACGGAGTCGAAGCCGAGCTGGGTATTCTCCGGGGCCCCACGGCGGTCGACGTAGAGCAGGCTGGCCACGGCATCGAAATGCAGGTCGACATCGAGATTCAAGAGTGCCGCGGTGGCCTGCAGCTCGAAGTCGATCACCGCCGGCCCCAGCACCTGGACTCCCGGATGCCGTCGCAGGATCTCTGCGGCGGCGGTCGCGAGCTCGAAATACTCGCTGAACCGCCAGATACCCCACTTGCTGCGATTGACCGCCTGCCCCACCTGGAAGCTCGTACCAAAGGGCACGAAGATTTCCGCCAGCTCTTCGATTTTTGCTCTCCAGCGAGCCGGATCTCGCACCAGGTCTCGATTCTGCGGCAGGGCGAAGGTCAGGTCGTATCCCCGGTGAACGAGCTCCTTCGCCAGCTCTTCTTCCTGAGTGTGGTCGTCTTCCCAGGGATGGAGACGGAGAAGAACGTTCTCGACCCCGAGGTCGTCCAGGGCGGCCAGGAGCTCGCCGGGATTCTCGGGCTCGGGGCGAACGCAGATGCCCATGCCGTCGAAGGGCACGGGCTCCTGGTAGAGCCCGGCCATGAGCTCCTTGTATCGCGACCAGATTCGCGGAGCCGCGCCGAGGAAAGCCGCGTTCTGGCGCAGATGGCTCGGGGCGTCGAGCAGGCGCACACCGAGCTTCTCCATCTTGCTGGCATGTTGGTGGGGTTGATCGGAGAGGTGGTCCCAGACGATCTTCTCGCGGGCCTTCGCCTCCGGATCGGCCGAGGGAATGTGCGCGTGGGCCCTCCGCGGCCGGAGCCAGTCGCGCAGCCGGCTCGTTTTCGCACGAACCCATTTCTTGCTCTCGATCTTGAACAGGAAACCTCGGCGGTAGAGCTCGTAGAGAAACCGCCGGAAGGGCGTCAGCTCTTGGTCCCAATATGCGGCCAGGAAGCGCGATCGGTCTTTCTGGCGGAAGAGCGACAGCCGGCAGAGATCTCGGGTGCGGTCGAACGTGCCGACGCCACCGACCAGCCATCGGGTGCGGTTGAGGTCGATGATGTACAGATCCTCTGGGAGCACGGCCCGGCGGCCGCCGCGGTCGAGGCGCAGGAGCACGTTTCCGATGGAGAGATCGCGGTGGAAGAAACCACTGTCGTGCATCCGCCGCAGAGCTCGGCCACAGGCATCGAGAAAGGTCGGAAAATCGACCCCGGGAAACTCTTCCTGCTCCCGCGACCGGTTTGCCGCGCGCAGGAGAAACCGCGCCTCGACCACGCCCTCGAGGTGGCGTGTCACGAAGAACGAGGGCCCATCGCTCGCCTCGGACTCGATCAACATCACCGGCTCGGCGGTGCCCAGGCCCGCGGCCTCGAAACCCCGGGCCACCCGCCAGCTGCGGAGCCCCTTGCTGCCGCCGCGCCAGCGGCGATGCCGCGCACGGAACCCTTGATTTCGAAACTGTTTCACCACCACCGGGACTTTCTCCCCGGGGGTCTCGAGATTCGTTCGATACAGGTAGTTCCGGCCCCAGTGGATGGTTTCCTCCGCACTCCCCGGGTCCATCATCCGCTGCACGGTGGCCTCCAGGTCTGTGGGGCGGTAGCGAGGGTTCAGCTGCCCGTGCCAGCCGGGACTCGAGAACTCTTCGGCTGGCGGCAACGACCGGCCGGCCTCTTCTCCCGAGGCGTGTTCCAGACGGCCGGCCTCCGGCATCAGACTTCGAGGATGTCGAATCGTTCGTGGTGGAGCCCGGAGTCGCTCTGCAGCAGGATCTCGGCCCGCAGCTGCTTCTCCAGCTCCCCGAGGATCGGGCGTTCCTCGGTCTGCAACGCCTGCGCGACGTCCGGGTGGACCCGCAGCAGGATCTCCCGATCCCGGTACCGGTACCGCTGGCGCAGGAGCTGGCGACGGAGATCGAGGCAGATGGTGGAGAGAGACTTCACCCGGCGAGTTCCGCGGCAGTAGGGACACGGCTGCGTGAGCAGCCGCTCCAGGCTCGGACGGCTCCGCTTGCGGGTAATCTCCACCAGGCCGAACTCGGAAATGCTGAGCACCTTGTGTTTGGCGCGGTCCTTCATCATTTCTGCGCCGAGGGCATCGAAGACTTCTTCCCGGTGGGCGGGGTCGACCATGTCGATGAGATCGATGACGATGATCCCGCCCAGGTTGCGCAGCCGGATCTGGCGAACGATCTCGGCGACCGCCTCCAGGTTGGTGGTGAGCACCGTGTCTTCCAGGTTGTGCCCTCCCACATATCGTCCGGTGTTGACGTCGATCGCCACCAGGGCTTCGGTCGGATGAATGACGATGTGGCCCCCGGACTTCAGCCAGACCTTGGTCTTGAGGGCGGCCTCGATCTCGAGCTCCACGCCGAATCGATCGAAGAGCGCGGAATCCTGCTGATAGAGCTTGACCCGGCCCAACATCGACGGCTGCATCTGGTCGACGAAGTCCACCACCCGTTCGTAGGTGTCCTCGCCGTCGACCCAGATCACGCTGTAGTCGTCGGAGAGGTAGTCCCGGACCACTCGCAGGGCGACGTCGAGATCGCGGTGCAGAAGGGTGGGGGCGGCGACTTTTTCACTCCGGCTGTGGATTCTTCCCCACAGCTGCGTCAGGAAGGCGAGGTCGGTCTCGAACTCCTCGCGCTGACACTCGACTCCCGCCGTGCGGACGATCAACCCTGCCGAGGCGGGCTGCATTTCTTCCAGAATCGTCCGCAGCCGCTGGCGTTCGTCTTCTTCCTCGATTCTGCGGGAGACGCCGAGGTGTGACATCTGCGGCAGCAGGACGAGATACCGGCCGGGAAGGGTGATCTGGGTGCTGACCCGAGCGCCTTTGTTCGGCATCGCGTCCTTGAGCACCTGGACCATGATCTCCTGCCCGGGCCGCAGGAGCTGGTCGATGGAAGGCCGGGGTTTTTCGGCCACGGAGGTTTCTTCCGAGCTTTCATCCTCCGCGTCGGTCGCCACGGAAGACTCGGTAATCTGCTGGTCGGCCTTCTTCTCACCACCCTCGATTCCGGTCTCGCCGGTCTCCATCTCGTCGAAACCCTCGAGGGTGTCCGTCACTTCGCTCACATAGAGAAAGGCGTCGCGCTCGAGGCCGATGTCGACAAAGGCCGCCTGCATGCCGGGCAGCACTCGATTGACCCGGCCCAGGTAGATATTGCCGACGATCCCCAGCTGGTGGTGGCGCTCGATGAAGAGCTCGGCGAGGCGATCTTGCTCGAGCACCGCGACCCGAGTTTCGTGCGGATCACTCTCGATCAACATCTTCTTGTTCATCGCGTCGGATTCCTTCCAGGCTTGGCTTCTCAGCGATTGACATAGCGACGAAAATCGACATTCAAGATCAGACCCGTTGCTGCGAAGTTGATCAACATGAACGAGCCGCCGTAGGAGAGAAAGGGTAACGGAATTCCCGTGATCGGGAGCAATCCGACCATCATCGATATGTTGTAGACGGCATGGAAGGCCACCACCGCAACCAGAGCGATGACCAGCAGGGTCCCCAGCCGGTCCCGGCTTCGCGCGGCGATGATCGCCGCCGAGAAGAAGAAGAGACTGTATAGAGCGAGCACCGCCAGCACTCCGAGAAACCCCCATTCCTCTGCCAGAACCGCCATGACGAAATCCGTATGGCGCGCAGGAAGGAACCGCAACTGGCTCTGGGTTCCCTGGCCGTATCCGCGGCCCGTCCACTGCCCGGAGCCCACGGCGATCTTGCTCTGCCTCGCCTGGTAACCCGCTCCCAGAGGATCTTCCCCGGGAGAAAGGAAGCTCAAGATGCGAGTTTTCTGATAATCCCGCATTCCGAACTGCCACAGACCTGCTGCCAGCACGAGACCGAGAAGAGATCCTATCAGGAGGTGGCGGGGGCGAATGCCGGTGACCAGCAGCAGCCCGCCGAGCATGGGCAGGAACATCGCGGCACCTCCCATGTCTCGCTCCAGGGCGATCAACACCATGGGCACCGCTGCGAACAACCCCACCGTGAGCAGCTCCCGGAGCGATAGGTACCGCCCTCGGACTCCGGCCAGGTACCGGCTCAGGAACAGGGCCGTCGCCATTTTTGCGAGCTCCGAGGGTTGGCCCCCGAACGGCCCGAGCACCAGCCAGCTACGCGCACCACCTCTCACCTCGCCGAAGAAGAGCACCAACACCAGGAGCACGACCCCGATGCCGTAGAAGATCGGAGAAGCGTGGGCCAGGGCGTGGTAGTCGAGGCTCCAGGCCATGATCATCACCACACACCCGAGTGCGACCCACAGAGCCTGCCGGGGCAGGTAGTCCACCGCCAGCTCGGCGCTGGCGCTGTGCACGGTGGCCATTCCGATCCCCGAGAGCAGGAGCGCGGCGAGCAGAGGGCCCCAGTGCACATTGCTCAGGCGCCGGAGCAGGGAGAGCTCGTCAGGCAGGCTCGTGATGCGGGTGATGTTCGAAAAATCTTTCATATACGGCCTTGGCCAGGGGGGCTGCCGCCTGGGAGCCCGCCCCTCCGTGCTCGACGAAAACGACGACGACCAGCTCTGGCGATTCTGCCGGTGCGTAGGAAGTGAACCACGCGTGGTCCCGGTGTTGCATCGGCAGGTCTTTGTTGTCGGTCCGGGTTTCCTGGGTAATGACCTGGGCCGTTCCGGTCTTGCCGGCGATGGCCACCCCGTCGAGGCGAGCGG
>CAZMEL010000332.1:0-8634 GCA_964565225.1 uncultured Thermoanaerobaculia bacterium
ATTCGCCGGACGACTGGGACTCGGGCCGTTACATGGATGACCTCGGGTTCCCCGGTCAGTTGCCGATGACCCGGGGCATCTATCCGACCATGCATCGCGGCCGGACGTGGTCGCAGCGCCAGTTGATCGGGCTCGGCACGCCGGAGGACTACAACGCCCGCCTGCGGGCCCTGATCGACCATGGCACAAGCGCCGGCAGCCTGATCCCGTGCAATTCGGTCTATCGCGGCTATGACGCGCGGCTCGACCGGCCGGTGGCGCTCAAGCGGGTCAAACCCGGTGACGAGAGGTCGGAAGCGTCGCGGGCACGATTTCGGCGCGAGGCGCGGGCCGCCGCCCGGCTGAGCCATGGCGCGGTCGTGCAGGTCTATGATTGGGTAGAAGAGGACGGCGCCGACTGGATCGTGATGGAGCTGATCGACGGGCGGTCCCTGCGTCGGCTGATGGCCGAGGGTCTTCCGTCCGTGGAGCAGACGCTCCGCTTCGCCCGGCAGATCGTCGGCGCTCTCCAGGCGGCCCACGGCGCCGGGATCGTGCATCGTGACCTCAAGGCCGACAATGTAATGGTCACGGCGGGTGGCGATGTCAAGGTCTTCGATTTCGGCCTCGCCAAACGCTACGACACCGGGGATGCGCCGCCGACCGAGCTCTCGGCCCACGGCCAGATCGTCGGCACCGTGTCGGGCATGTCGCCGGAGCAGGCTCTCGGCCGGCCCCTCGACGGCCGTTCGGATCTCTTCTCGTTCGGCTCGCTCCTCTACGAGCTCCTGACCGGGATCTCGCCGTTTCGCGGCCAGACCGCCGCCGAAACCCTGACTCGCATCTGTACCGTCCAGCAGCTGCCGGTGCATCGGCACCGGCCCGAAGTGCCGGTCGAGCTGTCGGACCTCGTCGACCGCCTGCTCGAGAAGGACCCGGGACGACGCCCCGGTAGCGCGAGGGAAGTGGCAGGGATTCTCGAGAGCCTCGGCACGGAGTCGAGCGGGACCGATTCTGCGGCCCGGCCGGTGCCGGCCAGGGACGGTCTCGCTCTCGACGATCCGACTCGGGACGGTGGCAGCTCGACCCTTGCTCCCTTCGGCGGCGTCGTCCGGGGGCCGGCGGTCTCTGACCCCGGGGCAGAGCCGGCCACGATTCGGACCCATGGCCGCGGGTGGCTGCGGGGCGTGTCGACGGCCGCGATTCTCGTGGTGCTGGCGCTGGTCGCCTGGCACCTGGCGTCGCCGAGGGGAAAGGCACCGCCCGAGCGACGGTACATCGCGGTGGCCCCGCCACGGGTCGCGGAAGCCGTGGCGGAGGATCCCGCGGTCCGCCTGCTCGCCGGAGCCGTGCATGCCGGCGTCGAGCGAGGCCTCCTGGGCCTCTCCGGCATCGGCGTGCTCGACGGCGGCCGCTCCGGCGCTGCCGATCCGCTGGTGATCGCTTCGGACCTCGGGGCCGACGAGGTCGTGACGACCGAGCTCGACTGCGACCGCGAGACCTGCCAGATCCTGCTGCGGCGACTGGGCGGGACCGACGGCGCCGTGCTCTGGATCGGCCGGACGAGCGCGGACAGGGTCGGTGCCGATCTTCCCGCCCACAGCTCGGGGATCGCCGAGCAGGTGCGGGGCGGCTATCCCGACGCCGAAGCTCATGCCGCGTTGCCCGATCTTCGGGTGAGCCCCCAGGACTACGCGATGTACCTCGAGCTCGAGCAGGGTCACCAGACCCGTGCGCGCTCCGCCGAGAGCGGCGAGTACCTGGGGGAGATTCTGGCGCTCGAGGCCCGAGCGCCGCGTTTTCCCGAAGCGTTCTTGCTCGAGGCGACCGTCCGGCGCCTGCGCTTCCACGGCTCGCGCCGGGACGAGGAGCTCGAGCTCGGAACCGCCGCCGTGGAGCGCGCTCTGGCGCTGGCCCCGCAGGATCCGAGGGTGTTGCGGGTCGCCGCACAGATGGCGATCGACAGCGGCCGCCTGGAGGATGCCGAAGCGTTCCTGGCGACCGCCGAGCGCCTGGAGCCCGGGGACGTCGGCTGGAAGATCCAGCGGGCCTCTCTGCTCGAACGGCAGGGCCGGATCCGGGAGGCGCGAGAGCTGCTGGGCGTGGCCACCCGGCGCCGACCCACGTGGGAAAACCTTTCGCGACTCGCAGACCTCGACTACCGGGTCGGCGACGTGGAAGCCTCGCGTCGACACCTGGAAGAGGCTCTCGAGCGGGCCCCGGGGAACTACGACGTGTTTTCTCGCCTGGCCCAGCTCGAGCTCTTGAACGGAGAGCCGCGGCGAGCGGTGGAGCTCTACGGGGAGCTCGTGGAGCGGGCGCCGGAGGCCACGGAGCGGACCAATCTCGGCGTCGCCCACCTGCTGCTCGCGGACTACGACGCTGCTGTGGCGCGTTTCCGGGAGGTTCTGGAAGCGACCCCCGACTCGCCCTATGCGCTGCTCAACCTCGCGGACGCCGAGCTCCTGCGGGGAGAGACGAGAAGGCCCGAGACCTCTACCTGCGGGTTCTCGAGCAGGTCGACGCCGATCCCGACCCCGAGGCGCTCCTGCTGGTGCGGGCCCAGGCGGAGGGGCACCTGGGGAGGGGCGAGGACGCGGTCGGGTCGGCGCAGCGAGCCCTTCGCCGCGCGCCCGACAATCCCCAGGTGATCTACGAGACCGCTCTGGTCCACGCCCTGGCCGGCGACGCGGCCTCGGCCCTGGTCCATTCCCGCCGCGCCAGGGAGCTGGGCATCGACGAGCGCTGGTTCGGATTTCCCTGGTTCGACTCGATCCGCGGCCGGCTGGGATCACCGCCGGGTGAAGATCTTCCGCGCTAGGGCCAGAACCTCGCGGGCGGTGCCGGGCTCCTCGCGGCGCAGCCGGTGCCACCAGACCGCCAGCTCCTTCTCTTCGCCGCGTCCCGGCGGTCCCTTGATCACCACGGTGGGATCCGGCGAGGCATGGACCCGCGTGGTCTGGTCCTCGAGGTGCAGGAAGAACGAATAGCTCCCGTTCGGATCGCCAGGCTCCGTCACCTGCAAGAGAGTGTCGTTCACACGCTCGACGGACCAGCCGGACGGAGCGGGTTCCTCCTTCCATTTCACCGGGTCCTTCGGCCAGATCATCTGCTTTCCGCCCTCTGTGGCGTGGAGCTCGAATTGCAGCTGCACTCTCGAGGAAAAGGGGATCTCGATGGACGAACCGTGGATCTCGACCTCCGGGTCGGTCGTCGAGTACGTCAGGCGAACCTCGGACAAGGGGGTGGGGTAGGTGCCGGCGACGGAGATCGGGACCTGCTTCATCATGGGTTACCTCCTGGTTGTTCCGAGGGGAGCAGCCCCAACGGAAGATCGTTCGAGAATATTTCGGGTCTACCGCAAGGATCGTGCCACGGCGGAGACTCCGGATGCAGCGAGCCGGTACCTCGAATGGGTGGCGCTCGGGATGTCGGCCGGCAACCCAGGATGTCGGGCGACGAGCCGAGCGCTTCGGAGGGCGATAAGATGCGAGGGTGAAATCGCATGAACGTCTCGAGACCGAGACTCGGTTCACGGGATCTTCGGGCGGCCTGACGTCGCTCGAGGCGCGGGTACCGGCCTGGACCGTCCTGGCACACCCCGACCCGATCCGGGTGGGAGAGGTTGCGTTGCTCGGTGATCTGGCCGCGGGACGGGCATCCCTTCTATCGCGTCTCGAGCCGCTCTTCGCGGTACCGGGCGGGGCGGATCCGAGGCCTCTGGGCGGCGCCCATCTCAGCCGCCAGCCCTTGCGTGTCGAGCCGGCAGGTACCCACGGAGCTCGTATCGATCGGGCCGGGAGCCCGACGCCGGTGCAGATCGACGGGGAGCCGCTGGGCGATCAACGGGTCGTGGCCGCGGAGCGACTCGAAAAAGGGGTGGTGGTCGAGCTCGGGCGGCGCGTCGTCCTTCTGCTGCACCGCCGGGTGCCCGTACCGGAGACAGTACCCGACTTCGGCCTGGTGGGTGCCTCGGACGCCATGATGCGCCTCCGCCGGGAGATCGAGATCGCGGCCGGCGCGGGGGTTCCGGTGCTGCTGCGCGGCGGCTCGGGCAGCGGCAAGGAGCTCGTGGCTCGCGCCGTGCACGGTGCCGGCGAGCGCCGTGGCCGGCCCTGGATCGCCGTCAACATGGCCGCGGTGCCGGCGGCCCTCGCCGCCTCCGAGCTCTTCGGAGCCGCGCGTGGCGCCTTTACGGGGGCCGAGCGCAAGAAGCAGGGTTTCTTCGAGAGGGCCCATGGCGGCGTGCTCTTTCTCGACGAGATCGGCGAGACACCCCAAGACGTGCAGCCGCTCCTTTTGCGAGCTCTGGAGACCGGCGAAATCCAGCCGGTCGGTGCGGTGGGCTCGAAGGTGGTCGACGTTCGGGTGATCGCCGCCACCGACGCCGATCTCGAGGCCGAGATCGCCGAGGGCACGTTTCGCGAGCCGCTGTTGCATCGCCTGGCGGGCTTCGAGATCCGCCTGCCGCCGCTCGTCGAGCGGCGCGACGACATCGGCCGGTTGCTCTACCACTTCCTTCTCGACGAGCTGGGAGGGGTCGGCCGGCCGGAGGCTCTGAAGGATGAAGACGGCCGCCCGTGGCCGCCCGCCGCCCTGGTCGCACGGCTGGTGCGCCATTCCTGGCCGGGCAACGTGCGCCAGCTCAAGAACGTCGCCCGTCGGCTGGCGATCGCCTATCGCACAGGACGTCCGGAAGTGGCCGAGCCGATGCTCCGGACCCTCTTCGAGGAGGAAGGGGCTGGTGCGGAGGGGAGAGGGCTCGACGCTGGGCCGAAGGCGGAGGCTGCCTCCATCGAAAACCGCTCGCCCACCGGTCGCTGGCGCCCCGCCTACCGCAGGATGTCGGAGATCGACGACGCGGAGATGCTCGCCACGCTCCGAGCCCATGCCTTCGAGATCAAGCCCGCGGCCGAGGCTCTCGGTGTCTCGCGGACGGCACTCTACGAGCGAATGGAAAAAAGCCCCGGCGTCCGCAAGGCGGCGGAGCTGGGGCAACAGGAGGTGAAGGAGGTCGTGGCGGCGAACGGAGGTGATCTCGCCGCCGCCGCGGCCGAGCTCGAGGTTTCGGCCCAGGGCCTCAAGCGGCGCATGAAGTCGCTCGGCCTGCGCCGGCTTCCTACTCAGCCTTCATAGGTCCAGACGGTGACGGTGTAGGTGTCGGCGCCACTGACCCCCGCGGGGAGATCGGAGGTCGTGGCCAGGTAGATCGCGTGGGTACCTGCCTCACCGTTCTGCTGGAGGGGGGAGAAACAGGAGCCGTCCGTGACGTTCTTGTACCAGGTGGTATCCGATCCGCTCTTGTCATGGGCAACGGAGAACACCGGGTAGGTCGACCGCCCTGAGCCCAGGTCGACCTGGAAGAAGAGGATGTCGTGTTTGCCCGGATCCCAGGTGTCGAAGTTGGGCGAGCAGCGAAACGTCTGGCCGTCCCGGGGTTCGTAGGAGACCTCCACGGAGCTCATTGCCGTTGCATTCTCGGGCACCGAAGATGGCTTGCGGGGATAGAGGGGATCCGGGCTCGAAGTCCAGGTCACGGTCACCTTGTAGGTGTCGGTGCCGTTCGCGTTCGGGGGGAGAGGAGAGGTCGTTGCGAGGTAGATGGCGTGCTCACCGGACTCTCCGTTCTCGGAGCCCGGCTGGAAGGAATCTCCTCCTTTCTTGTCCGTGTACCAGATCGTATCCGTACCGACCTTGTCGTGAGCGAAGGTGAAGACCGGAGTACCGGTACTTCCCTCGGTGTCTACCTTGACATTCAAATAGCCTCCATCGGGGACGTCCCAGGATGGAAAGTTGTCGGAGCAGCGGAAGCTCTGTCCTTCCTGGGGTTCGTAGAAGACGTCGACGGTCCCCATGTCGTTGATATCGAAGGCCTTGGTGACGGGGCCGGTGGGTCCTTCCGTGCGCAGGAGGGGGGAGACGGTGACGTCGGTCCCCCAGGCCCCCAGGTAGCCTGCCCACAGGTGCTCGGGCTCGGCGGCTCCGCCGCCCGTGATCGGCCGGATCTCCACGAGGTTCTTCGCGGTAACCCAGGTCGGGCCGCCGTCTTCGGTTTCGTCATAACCTCCGAGCAGGCCGCGGACGAGACTCGGGACCCTCAGCAACTCGTGCTTCCCGGGGGTGGCATAGCTGGCATGGGAGTGCCAGGCCGAGTAGACCTCGAGGGGCCGCAGCTGCGATACCGGCTGCGGCTTCGGGTTGTCGAAGCTTTGCCAGTGGGTGGTGTAGCCGTGGCCCGAGTAGGCGACGGCGTAGAGAGTGGCGGCCTGTTGGTTTTCGTTCCAGTCGAGCAGGACCGTGATGTACTCCCAGTCGCCCTCGTGTGCTTCGAACCCGAGCTTGTTGAAGGTGTTCGGCAACATGCCGCCGTTGTAGGCATAGAAGAAGAAGTACTGCAGTGCCAGGTGGCCCGATGTCGTTTCCCGCACCATGTAGTAGCACGGGGCGTCCGCTCCCTGGCCGAGATAGGTGGGGTTCTCGGGGTTGATCTCGTCGTAGCCCTCGGAGCTCGGGGGTACGGGCTCGACCCGCAAGGACAGCTTCGACTCCAGGTGTGCGTGTTGAGCATCGAGCAAGCTCTCCGGATGCACTTCCCCCACCGCGAGGAGCAGGTTGTCTTCCAGCCAGAGGCTCACTCGGGAGAGATACCAGTCGACGGAACAGGGGCGGTATTTGTCCTCGGGATGGAGTTGGACCGTCGGGGCGAGGGCCTTGGCGAGGGTCTCGAAGCGGTGGATCTGTGGCATGACTTGATTCCTTTCTTGGACCTTTGGGATTTGACATCGAGGCCAATTCCGCTTTGTCAGATTCTCTTCGAGGTCGAG
The DNA here is from genome assembly GCA_964565225.1 of uncultured Thermoanaerobaculia bacterium. GTDB lineage: Bacteria > Acidobacteriota > Thermoanaerobaculia > Multivoradales > J023 > CAZMEL01. The sequence continues at coordinate 6,804 of CAZMEL010000332.1, forward strand.
TCGGCGTTCCTTCCTCCGCGCAATCGGGCGCCCAGATGACGGAGATAGGAATTTCGAAGGTTTTCGCGCGCTCAGGAGAGTCGTATGGCAAGTCCGGTGCCAGACCCGGGGCTGGCTTCGTACTGAAGAATCTGGCGATTCGGCCCGTTTTCCGGCCTTCGTAGATGTCGGGCGACGTCCGGAGATGCCGCCCGACATCTTCACTCGGGAAAATTGCCGTGCGCGGAAATTCGAGCTTCAAGAGAATCGAACCATTGCCGACGCTAATCTTCTCGCGGGTCGAGTCGACGTTCCTTCCACCAGGCCTCGAAGGGTCGCGCCGGTCAAATGGGCTTCGAAATCCTTCTCGGCGCTGTGTCGTGTCGGCATCTTCGGCACGATTCTCATCGGATCGCCGAGCGCTCGAAGCGGGCGTGCTCGGCGCCGAGACCGTGCAGGGTGTCGGTATCGTCCGGACGCAGACGGCGGATGCTCATGGGGTTTCGATGCACCGGCGGGGCAGCTCAGCCCACCAGGGGTGCGTCGTCGCCCCGGGTTCCTTCCACTGGGTACCCCTCGCGGCGCCAGTACTCGATGCCGCCGATCATCTCGCGCACGGGGAAGCCGAGCTGCGAGAAGCGGAGGGCGGCCTTGGTGGAGCTGTTGCAGCCCGGCCCCCAGCAATAGGTCACGATCAAGGTGTCCGGGTCGAAATCGCGGGTGGTCGATTCGCGAATGCGTCCCCAGGGCAGGTGTTTGGCGCCGGGAATCCGGCAGGCCTCGTAGTGCTCGGCGGCGCGGACGTCGATCACCACGAACGAGGCCACGTCGTGGGAGAGGTCGTGGTGAACATCGGCGGGATCGGTTTCGAAAGCGAGCTTGTGAGCAAAGTACTCGCTGGCCTGCTCGGTAGAGGGCTCGGCCGGGGATAGGGTCACTATGGATTTTCGGCGGATCGTGGTCATGGGCGTCGGCTCTCTCCGTTTGTTGGTTCGTACGAGGCCAGAGTAGACTGAGAGTGGTATGGATTGAAGATCCACTTCGTATCAAAATGAACAGTCCACTTCGTCCTCGAATCGAGGTCCCGGCTCTCGGGATCCAGATCGCCGTCGAGTCGGGAGCGCCCTCGAAGACCGAGCAGCTGGTGCTGCAGCTCCGTGCCGCCATCGAAGGCGGCCGCTTGCCCGCCGGTGGCCGCCTGCCTTCGTCGCGTGCTCTGGCGCGGGAGCTGGGGGTGAGCCGTACGGTGGCGACCGAGGGATACGCAATTCTCGAAGCGGAGGGTTACCTGGTGCCCCGGCGGGGCTCGGGAACCTACGTGGCGGAGCCGGAGACCGCCGCTTCCTCGCCGCCAGCCTTGCGGCTACCCGGGAGAAGGCCACCGCGGTGGTTGCGAGACGAGATCGAGCCGGCGACCACGGACCCGCTGCAGGATCCCGAAGGCCTGCGCTCCTTTCGCATCTGTGAGCCGGATCCCGATTCTTTTCCCGATCGCGCCTGGCGCACGGCCGCTCGCGCCGCGATCGGCGAGCCTCTGCCGGCGGGGTACGGACCGCCCGCGGGAGATCCGGAGCTGCGGCGGCTGATCGCCTCGTTCCTCGCCAGGGAGCGAGGCCTGGTCTGCTCGGCGAGAGATGTGATCCTGCTGTCGGGCGCGACCCAGGGCCTCGATCTCATCGCCCGGGCGGTGCTCCGGCCCGGCGACCCGGTGGCCTTCGAGGAGCCGGGCTACCGCCTGGCGCGGCAGATCTTCAGCGATCGCGGCGCAGACGTCCGGCCGGTGCCGGTGGACGCAAAGGGGTTGCGGGTGGAGGAGCTCTGCTGCCGCGAGCCGCCGCTCCTGGTCTACAGC
>CAZMEL010000333.1:0-8531 GCA_964565225.1 uncultured Thermoanaerobaculia bacterium
TTCCCCAGTCGAGGTCGCTCTCGCCGCCGGTGGAGCTCTGCCAGGTCACCAGCATCTCGCCTTCGGGCGAGACCGCCACGGCAGGATCTCGCTGCTGGCTGGTGGTGAACTCGTTGATCGCGAAGGGCTCGCCGACCGCGGAGCCGTCGGCCGTGAAGCGTCGGGCCAAGAGGCTCCAGCTCGACGTATCCTCCCCGGACGAGCCGTAGCTCTCCCAGGCCACCACGAATCCACCGCTGGGCAGAGCCGCCAGAGCCGGGCGTGATTGATCGCCGGACGTGTAGACATTGACCTGGAAGTCGCCGCCGAGTGCCTGCCCGGACGGGTCGAGACGGCGGGCCTGAATGCTCGAGCCGGCAGTGTCACCATTGGCCGAGCTGTCGCCTTTCCAGACCACCACGAAGCCACCTGCGGTCAGGGCCGCCACCTCCGGCTGGCGCTGGTCTCCGGTGGTCCCTACGTTGACCCGGAAGTCCGTGCCGACAGGCCCGGCCAGAGGGTCGAAGAGGTGGCCCTGGATGCCCCAGCCGTCGCCATCGTCGCCGCCGGAAGACTCGCTTTCCCAGACCACCAAGCCGTGTCCGAGGGCATCGAAGGCCACGGCCGCGCCCCGCTGGTCGCCGGTCGTGAGGTCGTTGACCTGGAATTCGTCGCCCAGGGGCTCACCCGCGCCGTCGAGCCAACGTCCCAGGATGCTGGCTCCCGAATCATCGTCGCCGGGCGATGTCGCGCTGTGCCAGACCACCAGAAACCCTTCGTTCGAGCTCGCGGCGATCCGGGGCAAGAGCTGATTGCCCGTCGTTCCCGCGTTGATCTGGAATTGTGACTGCCGCGGGACCGGCTCCTCGGCCCGGGTCCAACCCGGCGATCCGACCAGGAGCAGGCAGAGAGAGAATCTTTTGAGCCAGAGAAGCATGATTCGAAGATCTTACCAGCGCTCGGAGAGTTTCGGGTGCGCGTCGAGCCGGAGCCCTGCGGCTACTTCGTGAGCAGCTCGAACGGTGCCGAGGGGAAAACGTTTCCATTCACGAGGACGTCGACCTCGTGCCTTCCCGGGTAGTGTTTGCGCGTGGTCATGTCTGCGACCGAAACCTTTTTTCTCAGCGCCTGGGAGCCACCCGCTGGCAGCTCGAGAGCTTTCATCTTGAAAACCTTCGGCCGGCTCTCGCCGTTGGCCTTGATGTAGTGGATGCGGAAATCCACCATCAAGCTCTGGGTTTCCTGCGACCGGCTGGCGAGAGTGAAGGAGACGATCACCGACTCACCGATCCGTGCCTCTGCCGGCACGACCGCGGCCTCCTCGAGCTCGATTTCCGGCGTCGCCCCATAGCCGAGGATCTCGAGCGCCGCCGCATCGCCGCGTTTGACGGCCGAACGCAAGGCGTGGCGCACCACCCACCGGCGTTCTTCGCCGGCATCCAGCATCCAGCGCCGGGCGGTGGTGGCCATCAGCTCCGGGTGGTCCTTGCCGATATCGTTCAGGTGATTGGCCACGGAACGGCGCACGTAGAGAGAGGGATCGTCTTTCAGGAGATCGAGGAGGTGGAGGATGGTCTCGGGGTCTTTTCCGAAGACCCGGAGTCGAGGGGCCCAGGGAAGCCGCGGCCGCGTGCCCTCGGACACCAGCCGGCGCACGTGCGGGCTGGGATCGCGGCTCCACCGCTCGAGCTGGGGTAGAGATGCCTCGGGATATTTGTCGAGAAACGGGCGGATGCAGAACTCGGCGGAGAAGCGCTGGGTCAGCTCGTAGCAGGCGTGCATCGAGAGCTCGAAGAAGTCGAGCCCGTGCTCGGCCACATAGAGCCCGTGGGGCATGTAGAAAAAAGGCTCCATGCCGAACGACTCGGTGCCTTCGAGCTTCGGCCCGAAGGAGGCGAGGAGGATCTCCAGCGCTTCCGGGTATTCCGTGGGCAGGTAGCGGCTGAGGCCCGCCGCGATCTTGCGCGCCCGGGGAACCAGCTCGAGGGACTCGAAGTCGGTGAGCACCTCGGTCACGAATGGGTCGACCGGAAACGCGGGAAACACCGCCTCGACCGAGCGGCCGAGGCGGGTGATCATCGCCCGGTTGTAGAATTTCTTCAGCGGCTCTGCCAAGAGAGAGTCTCCTCGATGTCTACGGGTAGCGGAAGCTCGTTCGCTCTTCGTTCTTACGGGGAAGCTGCGGAACCGTATCGCCAGGGCTCTGGCAGGTCAATTTTCTTGCGCTCGAAAGCCAACCGAGGAGGTCCCGTGTTTCGCTCGATATCGTCTCTGCTTGCCTGGATATTGCCGGGGCTCTTCGTCCCCGTCGCGACCCTCGCCGAAACGGCTCCGAGAACGGGCTCCGAGCTGGTGCTCCTGGAGACCGTGGATCCGGAAGTCGAGACCCGGGGGCACGATCTCGACCGGCTGGCCGCCTGGCTCGGGGACGCGCGGGTCGTGGGCCTCGGGGAGAATCCGCACGGGGTCGACGACTTCCATCGCCTGGCGCACAGGATCTTTCGCCACCTGGTGGAGCACGAAGGGTTCGGCGTCTTCGCCCTGGAGATCGAGCAGGCCCACGCCCGGCGGCTCGACGACTACGTGTTGGGGCGGAGAGACGATCTCGAGGCGCTGCTGGCCCAGCGCTGGTGGGTCGAGAAGGTGTTCTACGATCGGGCCCTGGCCGACCTGCTGCGCTGGATGCGCCGGCACAACGAGAGCGGCGGCCCGCCGGTGCGCTTCGCCGGGTATGACATGAAGCAGCCCGCCTTCGCCTTCGAGGAGCTTCGAGACGAGCTCGACGTCGAGCTGCGGGAAAGTGCTACGGGTTTCTTCCGTGAGATCGAAGCTCTCGGAGGCCTGGGAGTGTTTCCCAACCTCTCTGGGTTCACCGGTGAGTGGAACCGCGATGGCCAGCGCATCGGCCGGAGAATCGGAGCGGGCGCACCAGCAACAGCGGGTCCGCCTGATCGAGCAGGCGGTGTTCTGGCGGACGCTGGTGGAGACCAACCGCGACGTCTTCCTGGCGGAAAACCTGCTCCGGCTCGCGGAAGAGCGATTCCCCGAGCAGCGGATCCTCGTCCTGGCCCACCGGTCCCACACCGAGAGAATCCGGAACCGTATGGGGCAGTTTCTCGCGGAATCCCTGGGAACCGACTACCTCACGGTGACCCTGGGAGCCGTTTCCGGAGAGCACCACTACTGGTCGAGCTTTCGCGACCAGGGTTTCGACGCCCCTCTCGAGCGGCTTCCCATCGATCCTGCCCGCCATGGCGGGCCCATGGCCGATCTCTTGCGCGAGGCGAGCGAAGGTAGAGACCTTCTCTTTCATGTCTGGGAGGCGAGGGAGTCGGACACCTGGCGGGACCGGTTACAGAAGCAGTTGCCCCCGAAAGAGCTGGGGCCGGAGATCCTGATCCTGCTCGGCGGGGTGGTCGGGATCGAGGAGTAGATCGGGCGACCGTCCGGTGCAGTAGACTCTGAAGCGGATCGGGGGTCGGGAAGGTCGGGCAAGAGCCGCGATCGAAGGCGGCCCCACTGGCAGAATCTCGGACGAGGGGAACGAACGTTGCGTGAGAGTCTTGGATCTTGGCCCCTGCAGTAGTCGATCTGTTTTGTGGCGCAGGAGGCCTGGCGGAAGGATTTCGTTGGGCGGGCTACTCGATTCTTGCCGGAGTGGACCGAGACCCGGATGCCTGCGCCACCTTTCAGCTGAACTTCCCGACCGCGACGACCCTCTGGGGCGACCTGACCGACCCGGCCACCAAAGAACGGATCCGTGATCTTACGAGGTCTACAGACGTCATCGTGGGTGGCCCTCCGTGCCAGGCATTCTCACAGATGCGCAACCACGACCGCATTCTCGACGACCCTCGAAACGCTCTCTACAAGGAATTCGTGGCCATTCTCCGGGACTCGTTGCCGCTGGCCTTCGTCATGGAGAATGTTCCAGGAATGGCGCAGATGCGGGTCCAGGAACAGGTAGCCGAGGATCTCCGTCTCGAGGGTGAGTACAGTGTTTCCCCTCAACTGCTCGACGCCTGTGATTTCGGCGTACCCCAGACCAGGGAGCGTCTGTTCTTCGTGGCTCTGCACAAGAGCCTCGGACAGGAACCCCCGGAGCTCTCGGGAGAACGGGCCACGAAGCAGCTCTCGTTGCGCCGAGTAGAGACAGGAGAGAGAGTCGGGTACGAGATCACCAACCAAACACGATTGGGCGAGCAACTCGCCTCCTGCCTCTCCGATCCAAACGACCTGACGCTGGTCAGCGCAGAGCAGGCCATCTCGGACTTCGACTTTCTTCGAGCGGGCAGGCGAACGGACCGTCTTCCCGCTGCCTGTCTGGGAGCGCCACGGTCTGCGTATCAGGAGCTGATGAGAAGGGAGCTGAAGGCGACGGTGACCAATGTAAGTGTTCCCCGGCTCAATGCGGACACCGCGACTCGCCTCGCAGCCATTCCGGAAGGCGGAAACTATCGCGATCTTCCAGCGGTCTTGAACAAGCGGTACCTATCCGGCCAGAAATGGGGGCCGCACAATGGATCCGGAAAGCTCGAGCGTCGCCACTACTATGCATATCGAAAGCTCCATCCCTCGATCTGGGCCTGGACCCTGAACACCAAGGCCGACTCCGCGTACCATTGGGCTGGACCCAGGGCCCTGTCCGTTCGAGAATTCGCTCGACTCCAGTCGTTTCCAGATGCCTTCGAGATCACAACGGACGCAAGGAAAGGGCCCTTGCCCGGGCGGATCGACGGAGGCCCTGCCCACTCTCGCTACCGACAGGTGGGCAATGCTGTTCCCCCTCTTCTCGCTCGGTCCGTCGCCGATGTGTTGAGACAGGTGATCGCGCCGCCGGTGCCTGCCAGAGAGCAGGCGTTGGCATGACACCCGGCAGATCCTCCGCGGACGGGGCTTTTGGAGAGGCCAATCGGAAGAGACTGTTGGAGAGCTATTTCGAGAACACCTATCCGGTAACACTCGGGAATGCCTGGGAACATATCTATCGGTTGTTGCTCTGGATCGACCGAACCACAGGTCTGGCCCATTGTTATGAGAGTGACAAATCGCAACCTGGCCGCCCTTGGTATCTCCGTTCTCTACGTTTTCACGGCTGGGTCGCACAGCGGCTCGGCATCGGGCCGGGAGACCTCGGCAAAGAGATCGACCGGCTCTTCCGAGCAGCATCGAAAGATCTGGCGGTGGCTGCTGTTGCGACGCGGAAGGAGCGCGCTCGCCAGCAGCGATTGGCTCTCGGAGAACAGAGATTTCCCGAACCGGCTCGAGATCCGGAGCTGATCGGTATCATCGTCGCGGCGCTCGAGCCGTACTGGGGCCAGGAACCGCCGGCAAAAGTGCTGCAAGACCTTACCGAACGAATCTATGAGCATATTCGGGTCGAGAACAAGAGGAAGAACCTCGTGGGGGAAGGTTTCGAAGACGCTCTGGCCGCTGTGGTCGCGCGGATTCCGGAGACGCGGGCCCTCGATTTGAGGACACGCCATGCGCTCCACGACCTTCCAGGGTTCTTCGACGCTCCCGAAGGCGAGAAGATCAAGAAAGTAGACCTGGCCCTGATTGGGGATGGAGGCAAGCGGCGCAAGCTCCTCACCATCAAATGGTCGATACGAGCCGACAGAGAGGAGCAGTTCGTCAGTGACTTCAAGATGTACGGGCGTCTCAATCGGTTCAACAGCCCTTGGGATTATGTCCTGATCACTAACGAATTCGACCCTGCTCGTCTCGTCTCTGCCTGCGAGAAGCAGATCGATGGGCGCGAGCTCTTCTCCTCCGTGGTGCACGTGAATCCGAGCGGTGTCTTGGCGGCCTACGATCCGAAGCCAGGTCGATCGGCTCTGAAGGTGCTCGGCCATGTCGAGACGGAGCGCCTGGTGAGCCTGGAGACCTGGTTGCGGAGCCTGGTCTGACTCGGGGGAGTCGGCCCGTACCCGAGTCGGGAAGCGGTGGGGACCCTTACTACTTCTCGGGGGAGATCCAGGCCTGTCTGGCGCCATCTGCTTGACGACGACGACCGAAGAGGTCGAGAATCGTCGAAGAGCCAAACTCCGAACCGGAAAGATCTACCCGTGAAACAACTCCTTCCGCCACCGGCCGCCATCGAGGCATTCGGTGCCCCGTTGCTTCGCATCGGCAGCGCGGTCCTGGCGCTGATCGCCATGATCGGCTGTGCGCCGGAGCCGGCTCCGGAACCCGACCTCTCGCCCGCGGCCGAGGGGGAAATCCGTTTCGAAGAGGTCGCCCGAGCTTCGGGACTCTCGTTTCGCCACTTCGACTCGGTTCGTGCCGCGTTGCTTCCCGAGGACAATGGCTCCGGCCTGGCGTTCGGCGACTACGACAACGATGGCTTCGACGATCTCTACCTGGCCAACTTTGCGGGGCCCGCGCTCTTGGACCGGAGCACCCTCGAGGCAGAGCGCTCGGGCGGGCGTCTGTTCCGCAATCTCGGCGATGGCACCTTTCGCGACGTGACCGACGAGGCCGGTGCGCGACACGTGGGCTGGGACAACGGGGTGATCTGGGTCGATGTCGATGGGGACGGCTGGCTCGATCTGCTCCTGACCGGAATCGACAAGATCGTGCTGCTCGGCAACCGGGGCGATGGTACGTTCGAGGATCGGAGCCTCGAGGCCGGCCTGGGTCGTGTGACCTGCGAGGCGACGGGTGCCGCGGCCGCGGACTACGATCGCGACGGCGATCTCGATCTCTACATTCCCTGTTACGTCGAGTTCCCGTGGGACCGTGCCCGCGACCGGCCGCTGGTGGGAGGCCGCCCGGGCACCATGACCACGCCGGCGAGCTATCCGCCGCAGCCCAACCTTCTGCTGCGCAACGACGGCACCGGTCGCTTCGAGGAGGTCGCCCGGGAGGCCGGGGTCGACGATCCCGAAGGCCGGGGTCTGCAGGCCGCCTTCGTCGATGTCGACGACGACGGCTGGCCGGACCTCTACGTGGCCAACGACCAGAGCTTCGACCGCCTCTTCCGCAATGTCGAAGGAAAGTTCGAGGACGTCACCATAACCGCCGGCACCCGCGATCCTCGCGCCGGAATGGGCATCGGCCTGCACGACTACGACGCCGACGGCCGGGTGGACGTCTTCCTCACCCACTGGGTGGGGGAACAGAACGCGCTCTATCGCAACCTCTCGGACGAGTCCGGCCTACTCTTCGAAGATCGGACCTTCGAGGAAGGACTGGGACCGATCGGCCCGGATCTCGTGGGCTGGGGAACCGGATTCCGGGATTTCGATCTCGACGGCGACGCCGACCTCTTCCTCGTCAATGGCTCCACCGTGGAAGACGAGTGGACGCTCGAAGTGTTGACCGAGCCGAAGATGATCCCCCAGAGATTGATGGTCTACGCGCGGGAGGAGAACGGTTTCGAGGAGGTATCGGCGGCGGCCGGCCCGGTGTTCGAAGAGCTCTTCGTGGGCCGGGGGATGTCCTTTGCCGATGTCGACCGCGACGGCCGGGTCGACGTGGCGGTCTTGGTGCACAACGGAGAGCCGCTGCTGCTCCACAATCGGTCCGAGAAGCAGGGGAGCTGGCTCGGCGTCCAGCTGGTGGGTAGAGGGCAGAACCGCTGGGCCGTCGGCGCCAAGGTGGTGGCTCGAGCCGTCGACGAAGAGGGGCGGGAACACCGGCACACGGCATGGCGCATGGTCGGAGAGAGCTATCTGGGCACCCATTCCGCGACCCTGCACTTCGGGCTCGGCTCGGTGTCGAAGGTCGCTCTCGAAATCACCTGGCCCGACCGCTCCGTCCATCGATTCGAATCGATTCCCCTCGATCGGAGCCTCGTCTTCGACCAGCGGTCCGAAGGCTGGCGAGAAGCTCCGACCGAACCCGTCGCTCCACGGCCGTGGGGCGATCCAATGCACGACTCGACGGAGACTGACCCTTGAAATCCTCATCTTTCCGCTGGACCGCCCTCGGTATGACCCTGGCCGCCCTGGCGACGGTGGCCTGCTCGTCGCGCGAGCCCGATCCCGGTGCGCAGGCCACGGCGCAGCCGCACGAGGCGGACGCCAAGACCGTTACCGGTGGCGAGCCGTTCCACGGTCTGCTGGAGTACCGAGCGAAGGACGCCAAGCTCGCCCTCGTCCGGCCGACTCTGGTCTCCGCCAGCGAAGCAGCCCTCGCCGGTGGCGTCAGCGTGGTCGGTGTGAGCGCGGGGGGAGAATCCCGTGCGTACCCGCTCTACATCCTGAAGAACCATCAGATCGTCAACGACCGAGTTGGAGGGCAGCCGATCGCGGCGTCCTGGTGACCGTCCGAGCAATCGGTCGTGGTCCACGACCGCCGTGTCGGAGACAAGGAGCTGACCCTCGGCGTTTCCGGAAAGCTGATCGACGGGAACCTGATGATGTACGACACCGAAACCGACTCGCTCTGGCACCAGGCGTCGGGAGAGTCGAAAGAAGGAGCCTTCACCGGTGAGCAGCTGGCGGAGCTGCCCGAGGGTTCCTGGGCCGTCCACCGCTGGACCGAATGGAGCCGTGAGCATCCCGAGACCCTGGTTCTGACCTGTGCCCATTGCGAAGGGCGTGGAG
>CAZMEL010000334.1:0-8407 GCA_964565225.1 uncultured Thermoanaerobaculia bacterium
GCCGAACAGGTTCGAGAGCAGGGCCTCGGGCCGGGGCCGGGGGAACCAGCCGCGCCAGCCCTCGACCTTTTCGAGGCCGGTGCTCGGATCGTCGAGAAAATCGATCGCTCCGGACGGCGGGAACCAGCCCCAGATGCTCTCGATCGGCAGGCCGTGGAAGACCGCGTCGAGATCGGCGGGCTCGGGCAGCACCTCGACGAAGATCGAGTTCCAGCCGGGCTGGAGCTCGAAGGTCTGGGTGCGAACGCCGCCGTCCTGGCCGGTCGCGGCGGTGGCGAGCAGGAAGACCGCGGTCCACAGGACCGGGGTCGGGGAGACCCGAGAGCGGCGGCCGCCCGGGTGGAGTCGGCTGGAAGGCGATCGGTACATCAGGAGATCCTCGGATCAGGGGTGCTGGCGGCCGGAGGTCGGGCTCGCGGCCGCGATTTCGGGCACGGCCGGTGGCGAGAGCTCGGGGCCTCCCGTTGGCGGCTCGATCGCCCGGAGCTTTTCGTGGTCGATGGAGATGTCGAGCTCGGCAGCGAGCTCGCGGTCGAAAGTGCGCCGCAGCTCGGCGCGTTGGTCTTGCAGGAGCCGCTGGCGGATGCCGTCGCGCACCCGCCCGAGGGGCTGGATTCGACTCGGCTCGAGGGCCACCAGACGCACCAGGTAGAGCCCTTGCTCCGTCCGCACCGGCGGTGCGAGCTCTCCCGGCTCGCCCAGGGCGAACACCACATCGAGCAGCTCGGGCTCCCAGCGCGAGCGCCCGGCGAGAGCCGGGCTCAGCCAGCCGATCACCCCGCCCTGGTAGCGGCTGGCGCGGTGCGCCGAGTCTCGCCGGGCGAGGGGGCCGAAGTGCAACACCGAAGGATCGAGCGCGGCGGCCTCTTCCAGGGCCCGGTGCGCCCTGGCCTCGATTTCGACCCGGGTCTCGGGCGGGGTGCCCGGCGGAATCTCGTAGAAGACGATCGCGGCCCGGTATCGGGCCGGGAGCGCGTAGTCGTCACGGTGAGTCGCGTAATGGGCCTCGATCTCGGCGTCGGTCACCGTGATCTCTTCGAGGCGGCGATTCCAGGTCTCCCGCTGGTAGAAGCTGACCAGGAGCCGCTCCCAGGCGGCCACCAGCTCCGGGTGCTCGGCATAACCGGCGGCCAGAGCCCGGGTGACCAGGGCCCGGTGACGGATCATGTCTTCGAGCAGGGAGCGCCGGCCCTCGGGGGTCTGCAGAGCAGGATCGCGAGGGGCGAGCTCCTCGATCTCGGCCCGGAGCTGGTCGACGGTGATGACCTGATCGCCGATTCGGGCCAGGGTATCGCCCTCACGTGCGGCACGGCGGGCGGGATTCTCGACCTCCTGGCCGAAGACGGCGCCCGGTCCCGATCCCGTGCCGGCGAGCCCGAGCAACAGGCAGGACAGCCAGATCCTGAATCCCGGTCCACCACGAATCCTTCCCAACATCATTTCGCTCTCCTCACTCCCCATGCCGTTCGAGGTCCGGCGGTCGACAGCGGAGGATACGGCTCTCCGGTTCGCTATGCAGGCTCTCGAGACACACAGCGAGTTGGGGACCGTATCGGCGCCCACGGTGCCTCCACCGTGGGTGCATCTAATGGTCTTTACATCGAAAGCCTAGCGATTCGGAATGGGTGCGAACATCGTCTCTAGAGACGATTTCCAGCTTCGCGAGATCCTCTCTAGCGATGATCTACGAAGACTCTGTACATCCCATTGGGCCGTACCTTCCCCGAAGCCCAGCCGTTCCATCTCGAGGCGTATTGTTCCGGTCGAACGAACACACTGGCTGCCGCGGCGGACACGGTGTGGCTCCCGAAACGTCCGTCCGCCCACAGAATTTCGAAGGATGGTCGATCATCCGGTGGTGAGGGATCGCCTCTCCGGCCGGGATTCCTCTGCCAGGGCCTCGAGTTGGTCTCGGAGGAAGGCACCGTCCAACCAACGGCCCTGCAGCACCACGGCGGCAGGGCGCTCCAGGTAGGAGAGGTCTTCGAGTGGGTTACCGTCGACCAGGAGGAGATCGGCCTGCAGTCCTGGCTCGATGGTTCCGCCCTCGAGATTCTGGTGGAGGAATCGAGTCGGCAGCACGGTGGCGGCACGCAGGGCTTCGAAGGGCGTGAGACCGGCCTGGTGGAGCAGGGCCAGCTCACCATGGACCGAGATGCCGGGAATGATCAGGGGAAACCCCATCGCGTCGGTTCCGAGCAGGAGGGGCACACCGGCGCGGTGGAGAATCAGTAGGAGCTTCTGCTCCAGGAATCGCCAGTGGGAGACCCGAAGATCCGGGGTCCACCAGGTCCGAGAGGGTGCGAAGGGCGGACGGTCGTGCCATCCGCTCGTGCTCGAAACATACCGCAGCTCCGGATGTCTTCCCCCGAGCCACTCGGGAGAATCGACCAGCAAGGTGGTGATGATCTTGACTTCGGCTGCCTGCAAGTCCTCGGCGAGAGCCTCGAGACGGCCTTCGGTGTTGCGCCAGGTCAGCGGGAGCCAGAAAGCGAGGGAGAGGGTCAGCCCGACCGACGGCAGGAGCAGGGCGACCGCGAGGGCCGGCATTCGATTCTCGTGGCCGACCCGGAGCAGCCGCCAGGAGAGCATGCCGGTGGATCCGACGATCCCGAGCCCGCAGGCCCAGAGCGTCGCGATCCATCGGTCGTCGCCCGCCCAGGCGATGTGTTCCCAGACGAAGAGGAAGAGGCCCGCCGCTCCCAGGCTCGCCGAGCCCAACCACCCCAGGGCCGGAAACCTCGCTGCCGGGCGGCGGATCTTGCCGGCGACCGCGGTTCCGAGCACGAGCAATGACAGGAACATCACACTGAGAGCGGCCCACTTGGTGAGGTGCGCCATGCGGACGAAGGTCGGGGAGCCGTCGGGAAGGAGGTAGTGCTCCACGAGCGTGTTGAGATGGGCCAGAACCTGGCCGTTCTCTACCGCTGCGGAGAGCCCGAGACCGTGAGGCGCATGCCCGACGACGGGAATGCCCTCGGCGCGGGCAACCGCGTGCATCCGGTCGTAGGCCTCCTGTCCGAGGCCCACGGTCGTGACGTAGCGTCTCTCCTCCGGCGAAAAGACCTCGTGGAATTTGATGACGTCGAATCCGGCCCGCACCTCCCGCCGGACCTCTCGCTCGACCTCGTCGGGAGTGGTGACGAAGGGCTCGTTGAGAAAGGGACCGGAGGTGTAGAGATTGGGTGCGAGGATTTCCCGTTCCTCGATGCGTCGTCGCCAATCGAGGTGGGTCTCGTCGCCGCGAAGATTCAAGACGGTCGTGACACCGTGGGCCAGGTAGAGAGGGCCATCGGCGAAGTCCGGACGCACCCCCAACCCTTCGTCGAGATGGACGTGCAGATCGACCAGGCCCGGAAGCAGGAAACGCCCGGCGCCGTCGATCACCCGTGCTTGCTCGGGAATCGCGATTTCGGCCTTGGGTCCCATCTCGCGGATCCGGCCGTCGTGGATCAAGACGGTCTGGCCGTGCAGAACCTGCTCGGATACCATCGTGATCACCTCGACATCTACGAGGGCCAGACTCGTCGGTCCGTCTCCGGGCCCTCCGGGGCGGCTCGCCGTCGCCTCCGAGGGGAGGCCCCGGGAGGGAGCCGCCGAAAGGGTAGCTGCGAGTCCCAGCAGCGCGATGCCTACGGTCCTGCCACCGGCTGCAGGCCCGCAGAGCTTGCGGATCGCAACGGCGAACAATTGGCGATCGGGCGGTCGAGAGGTGGGGGATCGGTCCATGAGAGATCGCTCCTCGTAGGTTGGGTCGCCGGCTCGGGCTCCGGTGGCACTGTACCTTCTCTCTACGCGCGGAAACCCGTTGGAACCTGCCAGCCGAGGAGGGCGCTCTGGAGCCGATCCCCGTCAGCGACGGAGCAGCGCCAGCCACCGCCAGAGGTTGAGCAAGCTGGCCATCGAGCTGGCGACGTAGGTCAGGGCACAAGCGGTGAGGATCTGCCGAGCGACGGGCAGGTCGCGAGCCGGCAGCACGCGCTGGCTCTGGAGGATCGGCAGGGCTCGGCCGAAGCTCGCGTTCCACTCGACGGGCAGAGTCACCAGGTGGACGACGACCGAGGAGCCCATCACCGCCAATCCCGCCAGCAGCATCATGAGCCCGAGCCGCGGTGAGCGGGTCACGATCGCGAGAACGGGCATCGCCACCATCAGCCCGGCGCCGATCCGCTCCACCCACCGCCCGCGCCGGATCAGCCAGCTGCGGGTATGGAAAGGCTCGTAGCCCTCGGCGTCCTGCATTGCGTGGCCCACCTCGTGCGCCGCCACCGCCAGGGCGGTCACCGACTTCTGATCCATGTGCCGACGGCTCAGCCGGACCGTCTGGGTGGTCGGGTCGTAGTGGTCGCCGCCATCGGTGGCTTCGACCCGGACATGCGTCAACCCTCGATCGGTGAGCAGGTCGCGTGCCAGTGCTTCCCCGGTGCTCGGCAGATCTTCGCGCGGCTGGCCGTGCTTCTCCAAGACGTACCGGGACCACAGGTGCGGGCCGTAGAGGGTGGCAAGGGCGAGCAGCAAGAGGACGAGGTAGATCACACTCGAGATCGTACTACGCCAAAGGTTGCGGCTCGAGCTGCCCGAGCCAGCTCGGTCCGGCAGGCTCGCCCGGGCTCATCCGGGCTCATCCGGTCTGGCCGCAATCGTACGGCCTCATTTCTTGCCGGGTGAGGTGCGGTGGTTGCCGAAGTATTTCTCGCTGCGGTAGCGGAGCCAGACGCGGAGAGCTTGGGGAATCTGTTTCCGCTGGTCCGCGGAGAGGCGCTCGTAGAGAGCGAGGGCCCGGTCTCGTTCGCGTCGGCAGGCTTGGTTCCTGTGGGCGTCCCAATGGCCACGGGCGAGGCGAATACGGCGGTTGGTTTCCTTGATGAGCTCCGAACCGGTGAGATCGGCGTCGTTCTTCTTGTGTTTCTTTGCGGGCATAAGACGAGCCTCGAGTGCGCAGAGCCGGAGTGCAGGAGTGCCGGAGGGGCTACGACCCCGCTCCGCCAGCGGGTCGGCTTTCGGACTCACACCAGGGGCGGTGTGGGTCCGCGGACTGGAGCTCGCTCTCGAAGGCCAGGACCCGATCTCCCGAGAAGCGTAGGCGAAAGTCGCCGGCCCAGTCGGCGGCCACACAACAGTAGAGAGCCTGGTGGTCTTCTAGCACGTCGGGAGGCCCCAGGCGGGCGAGTGCCTCCGATTTCGAAGCTCCGGGCGGAATCAGCTGGTGCTCGATGATGGTGTTGCCCTCTTCCAGACAGCTGCCCTGGGGCCGGGCACGGAAGAGCTCGAAGATCTTCTGTCGGGCGACCTCGGGCGCCAACCGATGCAGGATGATCAGCGCCGTGTCGTCGCCGGTGGCGGCCCGCCGGGCGAGATCCTCGACCTCCGCCGGGTCCAGCGAGATCGCTTGCTCGAGTGGCCGCCCGGTCAGATGCTCGATCGCCCGGCTGTAGGCGTGGTATCCGCGATGGTTGCCCTCGGAGAAGAGCAGGGGAGTAGAGGTTTCCCAGCCGTACGTGTCGCTCTCCGTGAGCAACCTGCGGCGCAGCTCCGGCAACGCCCGTTCGTCTCCGAGCCATGCGAGCAGCAGAGCGGCGGTCCTCGAGCCTCGGTCTTCGAGCTCTGCCAGGAGCTGGGCTGCGACCCGATGTCTGTTGGCCGAGATCCGGTCGAAGGTTTCCGGGGGCAGGATCGAGCTCCAGGTGCTCGGATCCGAGGGTTGGATCTCGAAGACCCCCGGTCCCTCTTCGACCTCGCCGATCAGCGGGCCCGACAGCTCGGCCTTCAGGTCGGCTCCTCGCAGCTCGCTCCCGCAGGGCCGACAGCAGAAGGGCCTCGCGACGGGGGAGCAGCCGCTACAGGTTGCGAACGACCCGGCCTGGGAAGCCAGGCGCAAGGTCAGGCCCGGCTTCTCCAGAGAACCCTCCGGGCGGTTGCCGAGGGGCTCCGGCCAGCTCTCGAGAGCTTCCTGGCAGCGGTCGTAGCTCAGTCGGTACACCGTGTCCCCGGCCTCGTCCAGGAGCTCGAGACCCTCGAAGACCGGCCGCCAGCCGACTGCTCCCGCGAGATTTTCCTGCACGATCCGGCCGTCGGCTCGAAACGATATGGGGTAGCCCTCGGCCGGCATCGCGGCGAAGACGAACGAGAACAGACGCCATTCTTCGGCGCCGACCCTCTGCTCGTCGGGGACTCTTCCGGCAAAGATCTCGCCCACGGGCGAGGCCGAGACGGGTTGGCTCAGGAGGGAAACCAGAACGAAGAGTCTCTTGATCTGCATCGAATCGAGGGGGCGCTGGCTCCGGTTGGCCCGACGAGGGTTCCTGGTGGCTGGGGGAAGGCTCAAGAGGAGACATCCGAGGTTTCTGCCCGCTCCAGGATCTCGGCAAAGGGAGCGTCGGCCGCGCAACCGAAGAGCGGATGGGAGGAGAGCTTCTTCCGTCCCAGGCGAGGCGAGGTGAGGCCGGTGAGGAAGCGGGTGAGAGCGCGGGGGTCGGCGAGGGGGTCGGGAAACTCGGTACGCAGCGCCAGGGCTCGGGCCCAGAGATCTTCACCGAGGGTGGCCGATACCCTGGGCAGAAGCTCGGCGGGCTCTCCCCGCAGGCACCAGGAGCAGTGGCCGCAGCTCGAGATCTCTTCCCCGAAATGCTGGCAGAGGTAGGCGTTGAGGCAGCGGTCGAGGCCGGCCAGCTCGAGCACCTGGTCGATGCGGGCGAGTTCGCGGGCTTCGAGCTCGAGAGCCCGCCGGTGGAGCGTATCGGCCAGGGTGTCGAGGTCGTGGGGCGGCTGGAGAACCGCGTACCGGTGGCGTACTCCGGCGGCCTCTACGTCCAGCAGCTCTTGCTCGCCGAGGTAGTCGAGGGCGCGCACCAGGCGTTCGCGGGGGGCGCCCAGCGCGGAGGCGGCAGACTCGAGATCGAGGCTCAGCCAGGTCCGACCCTTCTTCGCCTGGCGAAACATGTCGGCGAGAAAACGCCTTCGTTCGCCGTGGAATCGAGCCAGGATCTCGGCCGAGGGAGCGCGGGGTTTGAAGCGGTAGCTGGCGTAATACGGAGTGCCCGCTTCGAGGTGGCCCAGGAGCTCCAGCTGGGTGAGCAGGGTGCGCAGCACCAGGGCACGGAGGTCGTGGTTGTGGCCGACGGTGGTGAGAGCGAGGTCGAGGGAGCGGTCGCCAGCGAAGAGCTCGCCGAGCAGACCGGCGATGGCGTCGCGGCTCGGGGTGTCGCCGTAGACGAAGTTCTCGAGCACCGTTCGGTCGTCCTGACAGACCAGCAGCTCACAGATGGAGGGTTCGCCGTCGCGGCCGGCGCGGCCAATCTCCTGGGCCAGGTTTTCCAGGCTCTTGGGCAGGTTGTAGTGGTCCACGCTGCGAATGTCGGGCTTGTCGATCCCCATGCCGAAGGCGATGGTGGCGACGATCGACATCTTCCGTGAGGCGAGGAAGGCTTCCTGCACCTCGGCCCGCTCCTCGGCCTTCATGCCGGCGTGATAGTGCCGGGCGTCGAAACCCGCGGACCGCAGCCGCTGGGCGACCTCTTCGGCGGTGCGTTGCAAGGTGACGTAGACGATCCCCGGGCCTTCGGGGCGCTGCCGCAGCCTCTCGATCAGGGCGTCGTCGCGTTCGGCCGCGCTTACCGGCGAGGCGAGCAAGGTGAGGTTGGGGCGGTAGAAGCCGGTGACCTCGGCATGCTCGCGGGAAATGCCGAACCCCTCGCAGATGTCGTCGAGCACCTGCGGTGGTGCGGTGGCGGTCAGGGCGAGAATGCGCTCGGCACCACAACGCCGGGCGTAGATGGGCAGCTTGAGGTAGTCGGGACGGAAGTTGTGACCCCACTCGGAAATGCAGTGGGCTTCGTCGACCGCGAACAGGGCAACGTCGACCCGTTCGATCTGCTCGCGGAACCGTTCGTTGTTGAAACGCTCGGGGGCGACATAGAGCAGCTCGAGCCTGCCGCTGCGCAGCGCCTCCATCACCCCACGGTACTCGTCGGCGTCGAGGCTCGAGTCCAGCCGCGCCGCGGCAATGTCCCTTTGCCGGAGCGCGTCGATCTGGTCTTTCATCAATGCGATGAGCGGCGAGATCACCAGGGTCAGCCCGGGCAACAACAGGGCCGGCAGCTGGTAACACAGAGATTTTCCACCCCCGGTAGGAAAAACCGCTGCCGCCGATCGGCCCTCCAGCAGATGACGGATCACGGCCTCCTGCCCGGGGCGGAAGGCATCGAAGCCGAAACGCTTCTGCAGCGCTACGATCGGCCGGACATCGTCGGGGGTCGAAGGTTGTTGTCGGGGCTCCGGGGGTGGCTTGGGAGAAGGTGTCGATGGATCCATCGATCGAGGCCTCGCAAGAGAGGGACGGTTTACCTGACCTCGGCATCCTAGCCTGGATTATTCATCAGCCTCCTGCTGCGAGGCCGGATCTTCATGA
>CAZMEL010000335.1:0-7986 GCA_964565225.1 uncultured Thermoanaerobaculia bacterium
TGCCGGCAGATGGTTTCCGCGGAGCGGTTGGAGCGGTTGGTGACGTAGAGAAAGGGCAGGCCGGTCTCTTCGAGATGGAGGATGAGCTCCGGCGCTCCCGGCACGGCGTGGCGGCCTCGGTAGACGGTGCCGTCGAGGTCGAGCAGGAGGCCGGAGACGAGGGGCTCAGACGGCTCCGAGCTCGCTCCTGTATCCTCGGTCATTGGCCGCCGATCACTCGTCGCGGTGGACGGTGTCGGGCGAGAAGGCCGGCAGGCAGACGGCGACGTAGCGGGCGCCGCCGGGGGTGGAGTAGCGGATCCACTCGCCGGCGCGGGCGATCACGGCCTCGCCGGCAGCGACCTCGAGGGTGCCGCCTTCGTGCTCCACGTGCATCTTGCCATCGATCACCAGGGTGTATTCGTCGAACTCGGGGCGCTGGCCGGGCTCCTCCCAGCCCTCGGGGCTCTGCATGAGGGCGATGCTGACGTCTTTGTTGCCGGTGTTGACCCGGCCGACGTACTCGTCGATCAGCTTGGGGATGCTCCCGGCGGCTTCGACCCGGGTGGGTTTGTGGATTTTCTGCGGCATGGGCTCTCCTCGTGAATGGGCTAGTGTCCCGCTCCGGAAATTCCGTACCCTTTCCCGGGCCCTTTTCGTCCCTGGCGGCGTTGGCGCTCCTCGAAAGACCCCCGGTATTCCTGCGTCACGCTGCCTTGCCAGGAACAAAAATCGCTCCAGGAAAGAACATGGAACTTACGGAGCGGGACACTAGCGGTAGCTTTTCTCTTCGACCAGGACCCATTTCCACTTCTTCTCGCCGACCTCCAGCTGGAGCAGCCGGCGGGGTGCCGTGGTACGGATCCAGGCGGTCAGGGGCTCGTCGCCTCCGCTGAGCTCCACCCGGAAGGCGGGGAAGGAGCCCGCCGGTGTTTCGACCTTCTTCTCCGGGAAGATCCTGGCCTTCATCGCCCGGAGATCGTCTTCCTCGACGGTGTAGCGGTTGAGGGCGAAGGTTCGGGTGCGGTCGAGAGGCATGGCGGGGAGGAGCATGGGTAGGGTGTTCTTCTCGAAGGTGCCGGCCGGCCAGAGGCGGTCGATGTCGATCCGGCCCTGCGGCCGTTTCCGCGACCGCGGGAAGTTGCTGTGGCCTTCGATCCGCCAGCGGCTGGCGGTCGCGGAGGCCGAGGGGCGCGCACGGTGCCAGGTGAGCAGAGCTTCGGCGGGGGAAGGGCCGAGCTTGCCGCTGAGCTTCAGGATCTGAGGATCGAGGGTCGGGCCTTCGAGGCGGATCTCGCTGCGCTGGTCGATCTCGGCGCGGGGAATCGTGGTGGTCTGGACCAGGGCCCAATTCTTGCCGTTTTGCCGCAGGGAGTGTTTGGCGACTCCCATGGACTGTCCGCCGTAGAGAATGCGGTAGGTCGCGTCGTAGGGCTGGAGGTCGCGTGGAGACAGCTCGACCGGGCTTGCGGCGGGTTCGGTCTCGGGCTTGCCGGGCGGAGCTTCGAGGGGCGGTGCTCCGGTGGGCTTTTCGCCGGGTAGGAGCAGGCGGGTTCGGCGCATGCCGCGGCATCCAGGCGTCGAGAGCTTCACTTCCCAGAGGCTCTGGTATCCGTCGATCAGGTGGCCGTATTTCGGATGGGGAGTCAGCCCCAGGCGCTCGAAGCAGCGGCGCTGGGCCCCCAGGGTTTGCAGGAGATCGGGAATGGTGTTGCTGTGTCCGACCACGAGCACGGCGGAATCGTTGCGGTGTTTGCGCCGCAGGCGATGGAAGAAGGAGCGCATGGACCGCTGCTCGAGGGTGTCGGCGTCGGCCTGGACCTCGAGCTCGAGGGCGACGGCCAGAGGCATGGCGGTCTGGATGGTGCGGGTGGTGGTGGAGGTGTAGATCGCGTCGATCCCCTCCTCGGCCAGGCGATCGGCGAGGGTGCGGGCGCGGAGCTGGCCCTGGGTGCTGATGGGCCGGAAGTCTTCGACCTGTTCTTGCCATGGGCTGGCTTTTTCCGCGTGGCGAACGAGGTAGATGGTCTCGAGGGCCGCGGTGGAGCCGGCGGTGGCGAGGCTGGCGAGGGCGAGCACGAGAGCTCGGAGTCGGTGAAGTCTCGGCATGGTGCTCAGGCCAGCTCGGCGGCCTTTTCCTCGTACTTCTGATCGAGCATCTCGAAGACGGCGCTGATTTTTTCGATGCGCTCGTCGAGCAGCTCGGTCCAGTGCTCGTGGCGATCGGTCTCGATCCGCAGGCCGCTGAGGCGGTAGCTGAGGGCTTCGAAGCGAAAGGAGGTCTCGGCGGTGATCACCTTGGCGGCGAGCATCTCGATGTCGCCGCGTTCGAGGTAGCGGTGCAGGTCGGGGAGGACGGCGCCGGAAAGGTTGATGCGGGCCTCCGCGGTCGCCAGCCGGACGCTGCCGGCCTCACCTTCGATCATGACGTCGGGCTCACCCACGAGGGCGCGGAGGAAGCGGCAGCCGAGAACCGACTCACCCGGTTCCCTGGGAGTGATGATTTCGCTCTCGATGTCGGGATCCTGGCGATCGATCCAGGGGGTCTTGACGTCGACCAGGATCTCGATCTGGCGCAGGAGCTCGGTGACCATGCCGAGGTAGGCCTTGGCGGTGCTGGCCACGTAGAGGAGGTCGCCGTCGATGCAGCACTCGATGATCTTCGATCGTGGGGTGGCCTTGACGAGGAGCTCTTCTTCGGCGAGCTGCTTGAGCTGGCGGCGTTTCTTGGCTCCGACGAAGGTGGAGCCGGTGGTGTCGAGCTCGGTGCGAATCAGCTGCTTGACCCGCTCTCCCACGGCGGTGGGGTCGGGCCGGACCTTGTCGATCCGCACGCGGAAGGCGTAGCGCCGGGTGCCGATCTCGTAGGGTGCGTCGGGCTCGATGGGCACGAAGCCCACTCGCTCGCGGACCTCGGAGCCGGGCTGGATCTCGATGAAACGTGCGGATTCGAAGTCGGGGGCCTCGGGGAGGACGTGCACATTGAAGCGGGTGATGCTCGCGGATCCTGTCAGAAGGCCCATGGTTTCCTCTTCATTCGGCGGTCTACGGACCGCTTCATCGCGGTCGAGGCGGGCGATCTTACCACCCGGACTCGGCTCGAATTCGGGCCGAGTCGGTGTCTCGTCTCCAGGCCCGAGAATTCATGGATCCGATCGACTTCGATTCGAGTCGGTGCCTCCGGCTCCAGACCTGCGAAGGGTCGCGCCCTCGGCGGTTCGGGAGCTCGGCTTCGATTGGAGGTGGGGGTGGAGGTCGAGAGGTCAGGAGGCGGGAGCGAGGGCTCCCATCTCGATCCAGTGGGCGAGGATGAAGCGGATGCGGTAGCTGTCCATGGGTACCTTGGCTTCACATTCCCGTGGGGTGGCGCCGCCCTTGACGGCGGTCCAGACCTGGCGCAGGAACTCGCCGTCTTTTTCTTCGGGGGCGGCCTTTGGGCGCACGCCGGTAGGCTGGAGACGGATGTCGTCGGGGGCCCGGGTCTTGAGCCGCTGAAGCTCGTCGTAGCGACGCATTCCTTCCATCAAGAGGCCGACCACGGAAGAGGTCTCGGTGGCTTCCTGCACGGCTTCCGGGCCTTCCATGAACTCGAAAGTCCCGGGGAACGGCTCTTCGAGCAACTGGTAGAAGGCGACCTCACCGGAGAGGGCGCCCGCCTGGCTGGCACCCAGGTCACCGGCATGGAACTCGAGCACGGCGCGAGGTTGGTCGTCGCGGTCGGTGACGGTCAGGCGACCGGTGAGCTCGCTCTGGGCGAGGTTCTGGAGCAGGTTGGGCACGCCGAACACGGCCAGGTCCCCGGCAAAGCTGGGCTTGGCCTTGGTCTGGACCTCCGGACCGGAAGGCGGCGCCGCTTCGCCGTCGTCCTCCTCCGCGGCGGAAGCACGGGCCGGGGTGTCGGGCTCGGGCTCGAGACGCCTGCGCCGTCGTTCCAGGGCTTCTTGGGCCACTTCGGCGATGGGCTCCCCCTTGAAGTTGCTGGCGATCTCCTCGAGAGCTCTTCGTACCGCCTCGGTGGTCGTGCCCGAAAGGGCCTCGACCAGGTCGAGGCCTCGCTGGCCGACTTTCTTGACCAAGAGACCGAGGACGCGGGTCGGGAGCTCCTTTTTCAGAGCGGCGAGCAGCTTGTCGGAGAGGTCCGGGGCCGCTACCAGGTCGACGGCGCTCAGCTCCGCCAGGCGTCCTCCGGTATCTCCCAGCGCCGCGTTCTGCTTGAGCCCGTGATCCACCACCGCACGCAGGGCGCGGGGAGACCCGGCCTGGATCAGAGCCTTGACGATGGCTCCCGCGAGGCGGTCCCGGTCTTCGGGGCTGTGAATCGACGGAACCGTGCCGAGCAGAGTCTCTTCGACCTCCCGCAGCCGGGTGATCAACACCTTGTCGGCCTGCTTGTGGTCGACCACGCCGAGGTACCCCACGATCTCCCGGATCAACGGCATGGCTTGATCGAGGGAGGCGATACCCGAGGTCATGCGGAGCTCGTCGTCGCCGACACCTCCCCGCGGCGCGGGGATATGGCGCAGCAGGTAGATCAGGTTGCGCAGGAACTTCCAGCTCTCGTCATCGGTGCCCTCTTCGAGAATCTCGCGCAGTCGGTCGAGGGCGAGCTGGCGGGACTCGTTTCCGTGTACGACCAGCAGCGAGAGGTAGAGGTAGCGCCGGGTGCGGTCGGGCTCGCCGTCGAGGGAAACCAGGAGCGCTTCGGGGGTGTAGGCGGGGAAGAAAGCCAGGGCCCGGCTCAGCAGGGGATGGTTTTCCGGCACCTTGGGAAGATCACGCAGCTGTTCCGGGTCGAGGGTTCTGTGGGCCTTGCCCAACAGCAGATCGGTGCTGGTGCGATCGACCTGGCCGTTTTCCACCATTTCCTGGGCGAGATGGAAGAGCTTCACGGCCCGGGCGAGATTGCCGGCGTTGAATTGCTCGATGCCGAGCGCCACCAGCTGCTCGAGCTTTTCCTTGCCCTCGGTGGGGGATTCGGAGAGAGAGACCAGTCGCCGGATGGTCTGCAGGGCGCCGCTGCCGGGGTCGGGAGCTCCCTCTTTCGAGACCACCGCCCAGTCGGGGATGCTCTCGCTCAGGGTTCGCAGGAGCTCCTTCTCGTCGGCGCCTTCGAATCCTTTCTGCCGCATCTGCGCCAGGTAGACCTTTATTTCTTCCTGGCTGCGAGCCTGCTCGACGGCGGCTCCGATCAGCTGCGAGGTGACCTGCGTCGGTGTTTCCGCTCCGGAAGCGCCCTGGCCCGGGGTCATCTGGTTCTGCTGGAGCAGCATCGAGAACCTCTCGAGGCCATCCACCAGCCGCCGGGTGATGTCGGGATCGGCGAGCGGTGCCGCAGGGCTACCCGCCGCGGCGGGTAGCGGTGGAGGAGGTGGTGGCCCTCCTGCGGTCGGTACAGCGGCGGGCGGAGCGGGGGCGGAGTGAGCCTGGCCGGGAACCACTCCAGGGCGCTGCAGCACCCCGACCGCCGGAGTCACGGTAGCGGTCGAGCTCTCGAGATGGGGCAACATGGTCTGCAGTGTGGCCCGTTCGGCCGACGGGCAGTGAGCGACCACCAGATGGGTGATGGCCGGCAGCTTGCCTTTGAGAGTCTCGGAGTCGAGCAGCCCCAGCTCGCCGAGGTGTTTGAGCTTTTTCAGGGCGTGAAAATAGAGATCGGCCACTCCCATGCCGGCCACCTGGTACTGGCCGGAAACCCAGCTGGCGATACCGTGGGCGGCCAACTCGGGCGGCTGGCCCAGGATCATCTCGAGGGAGTCTGCGACCAGGAGCGGAGCCACCTGATCCGAGAAATATCGCTGCAGCTCTTCGATGGCCTCTTGCAGCTGAGGGTCTTGGGAAATGCTGTTCACAGGGTGCCTCGAATCTGGCCCGAGTCTTGGCTCGGAGGCCGACCCGAAGAACGTCCGGGCGCCTTCGGTGCTCCTGCCGTCGATCCGTCTCTGGGCGCTTGTGTCGTACCGCGTGCTTCCAGCAAATTTAACATACCTTCTCCTCGGAGAGCTCGAAGGCTCACCGACCGGGGGCACACGAGAGCCGCTGTTGACCGGCTCTCACGGGCTCAGTAAAGTACAGAGCTTCGGTAGGCAACTGTCGCCCCCCCAACCCACGAGCTTCCGTCTTCATACCGGCGGCTCTGATTCGACCGGGCGGAGTCGAGCATCGAATCGAGCCCGAGCAGAATCCATACCCGGGCATCTACAGTAGCCGTTGGAGAAGGTGGCTCGGACATGCCGAGCCCGTTCCGAAGCGGCGGGAAGAGAGACTCATGGTAGCGCTCGCGGAATCTCTACATCGAATGCGTGAATGGGCCGAAGAATTCGAGCAGGGCTCTCCGCCCGTGCTCGACCAGAAGCTGGTCCACAAACACAAACTGGAGAACGTGTTCATCTCCCGGTTCGAGGCGTACGATGCCGAGCATCCGGACGACTTCGTGGCGCAGCTCTTCATCGACAAGAGTCACCCGTTCTTCTTCGAGCATCCCCTCGACCACGTACCGGGCCTGATGCTGGTCGAAGCCGGACGCCAGCTCGGCACCGCGGTAGCCCATGTGGCCTACGACGTGCCGCTCGAGGATACGGTGTTCATCCTCAACGGAATGAACGTCGACTTCTCCAGCTTCGCCGAGCTCGATCAACCGATCTTCGTCAACAGCACGGTGAGCGAGAAGAAGTTCAAGCGGGGGGCACTGAGCGAGATGTTCTACCAGGGGCACTTCGTCCAGAGAGAGCAGGAGATCGGCTACATGTCGGGACGCTGGAACATCTATCCGCGGCGAATCATGGAGCGCATGCGTCGCAGCGCCGTGAAGTCGGGCTGAGCTCCAGTGCCGGTCTGTGAGCACATCTACTGCCGGTCGACGTTTGGTGAGACCTCGGCCGAGTGCCCGGTCTGCGGCCACCCGGTCGATCGCAGGCGTCTCCTGAGTCCCGATGAGCTTGCCGGCGCCGAGATCGATGGGTTGCCAGCGGCGCTGATCGACATGCACCAGATCATTCCCGCGGTCGACGGTATCCTGGCGCTCCAGGAGCAGGCCGTGCGGCGTTTTTCGATTCGCCGGATCCTGCTGCAGTCGGCGCCGCCGCAGGCGAAGTCCCTGTGGGGTGACGAGCCGCTCCTGGGACTCCAGCAGAAACACCCCGACCTCTATTGGGCCTCTTCGTTTCTCGATCCTCGGCATCCCCAGGCCGTGGCGGCTCTGGAGCGGCTGCCGGAGCTCGGCGTTCGGGTGGTGAAGCTCTTGCCACCGGCGGGTTTTCAGCCGGACGACCCCGCCTTCGACCCTTTCTGGGAGACCATGCAGAGGTTGGGCCTGGTGGCGATGGTCCACACCGGATTCATCACCGCTCGGCACAAGCAGGAAGAGGCGAAGGCCGGCGCCTTCCTGAGCTCTCGCTTCGCCAACCCTCTCTTCTTCGATCAGCCGGCACGCAAGTTCCCCGAGCTGCAGATCATCTTGTGCCACCTGGGTGGTGCCCTCTGGTACGAAGAGGCGGGTCAGATGGTGACCCAGCACGAGAATGTCTGGGGCGACGTGAGTGGATTCGGGCTCTTCGCCCTACGCCGCCTGCTCACCGTGGGGGCCACCGTCGACTGGCGGAAAGTGTTCTGGGGCAACGACTCGGCCCCTTTCGCCTATCCGTTCAATCTTCGGCTGCACCTGGCTGCGCTGCGCTCCGCGGGTGCCGAGGATCTGGCCCCCGGGCTGCTGCACGACCACGCGCAGAGCTTCGCGGAACGGTACCTGGGGCTCCCGGAGGAAACGCCCGCGAGCGAGGCATGACCTCGCCGGTCAACCGGCCCGTCTGGCTCGGGCTGCGTTTCGTTCTCAAGTCTTTCCTCGCCCCGGTTCTCGCTCTGCGCGGGTTCCGGGTCGTCGGCAGGCAGCACCTGCCCCGCGGGCGCCGGCCGTTGATCCTCGCTGCCAACCACGCCGCCTTCGTCGACTCCATCTACCTGATCGTGGCCCTTCGGCCCAGGCTCACCATCTGTGGCGCCAAGCCCCGGCTC
>CAZMEL010000336.1:0-7899 GCA_964565225.1 uncultured Thermoanaerobaculia bacterium
AACCAGAAATCGCCGGATGCACCGGATAGGGCTGCGGCGGCACCCTCGCCGAGCTCTCCGTTCTCCCGGGGGTCGGCCCACTCCAGCGTGAGCGCCAGTCGCTGATCGAGCAGGCACAAGGTCTCGGGATCGGGCTGGCAGGCTCCGGCTTGTTTGGCCGCTTCTTGACCCGACCTGCCAGGGGGGGAAGGAAAGGGGTCGGTTTCGAGCCGAAAGGCCAGAGGGAGAGGCGCCACCGGTGGCGGGCCGAGGGCCCCGGGCGCGGGATCGAAGAACGCGCGATCGTCGGCGCCGCCGCAGATCTCGCCCGGTTCGTTGTGGTAGATCTGCTGCAACCCGGTCCGGGTGTCGGTGATGGTGATCCAGTATTCGAGATCGGAGATTCCGCCGTAGTACACCCAGAAATGGCCGTTGGCCGTGCGGCCGTCGACGATCTTCAGGATCAGCTCGATGTTGCCCGGATCGAAGAACCACACCAGGCCCGTGTTGTCGGTGCCGGGAATCACTCCCGCGGAGTCGATCGACCCGTCCGAGTGCCGGTTGCGGAAGGTCACGCCCACCCGGAACCGGCCCGCCTCCAGGCAGAGCTCCGAAGGGCTCACGACGCAGGGGGCACCTTCTGCGAAGGTGGTGACCTGCACCGGGTTGGAGGGCTGGGAATCGCCCGCCGGGTTGCGGGCGAGGATCTGGAAGGTGAAGGACCGCCCGGGTTCGAGATCGCCGAGCACCACCGAGGTGATGTCGTGGGGAATCGAGACGGGGATCTCGACAAAGGTGTCGGTCGCGGGGGCGAGCACGAAGAGGCGGAACTCGCTCTCGTTGTCGGATAGGTCTTGCCAGGTCAAGCGCAGCCGGCTCGTGGAGAGGGGCGCGGCGCGTAGGGAGCGAGGGCTGGCCGGGAGGCCGCCGAGCGGGGTCTCCACCGTCGCTTCGTTGGAGTAGGTCGAGCCCACGCCGCCGATCTGGGCCCGGACTCGGTAGGTGTAGACGACCCCTGGCAGAACCGAGAGATCTTCGAAGCCGGTTTCGTCGGGGCCGGCAGAGCCCACTACCGCAAAGGGACCGTCGGCCCTGCGCTCGACCCGGAACCCGGTCTCGTCGCTGGAACGATCGGTCCAGTCGAGTCGGACGCGGGAGGGGGAGAGGGCCCCTGCCACGAGATCGGTGGGAGCCTCGGGTGGAGCCTGGGGAGCGAATCCGTAGAGGAATCGAATCGCTTCGAGATCGTCGTTGGCGAGTTGGGCGCCGCGGCCGTCCTGGTGGATCTGGGCGAACATCAGCGCTTCGGGATCGGCGCTGTGGGCGAGGCCCAGGGTGTGCCCGAGCTCGTGCCCGAAGAGCTCTTCGGCGGCGCTCCGGGAATCTCCGGTGGCGAAGAAGAAGGTCTCCAGCCCGTCCTGGGTCACGATGTCCCCTTCGAGGGCGATGTGGAAGCTCTCGCCGTCCACCGTCTCCAGGTCGCAGTTGAACCAGGGCCCGCCGATGGCGAGCACTCCGGAGGAAACGAAGGTGCCGGCAATCTCCTGATTGGGGTCGTCGAAGAGGATGGTGGAGGTGCCGTCGAGCTCGATCAGGCCGCCGCTGGCCGCGGTCAGGCCGTCGAAGGTGAGGTCGATCGGGGTCGCCGGATCGCGGTTCCAGGCCTCGAGACCGCCGCGGAAGGCTTCGAGCCCACCGTCGACCAGGCCCGGCTGGCCGGTGAAATAGGTGCGCCAGCGCACCTGGTCGCCGCGGTCGAACTCGAACCAGCGCACGTTGTGTCCACCGTTGGCACCACAGCCGAAGGGAAAAGGCTCGGTGGAAGAGACGATGGTCTGGAACTTGTCGGGGGAAGGGCCGGCGGCGTTCTTTTCCCGGGCGAGAAAATAGTCGGCGTCGCGATGTTTGCCCTCGCCGCGATCCTCGAGCCAGTGCTCGAAGAGCGCCCAGGACCGCAGACCGTCGCGCGGCAGCTCGGGGCGGTCGGGAAAGAGCTCGTGGGCGCCGCTGAGATCACGGACCGCCACCGTGCCGCCGGGGCGATCGAGCAGGTGGAAGGCGCCGAGCAGGAAATGCACCAGCTGGTAGCTGCCGTCGCCTCGGGGCTCGAGAAAGAGCAGAGCCCGGTCGCCGGGGCGCAATCGGGGAGCGCCCAGAATGTGCAGGGCGAGGCCGTCTCCCCGGACTCCGCCGGGCACGAGAACCTCGAGCTCCGGCGGACGAATCTCGCGATGGCTCTTCAGGGGTGTCACCACTTCGACCGTGAGCCGCACGGCCGCGCGCCCCTGGCCTGCAGAGTCGGCAGACCGAACCCACCCCTCGACTACCAGCGACGCCTGGTCGAAGAGCTCGGCATCGTCCATGCGGACGAATACCGTCGCAGAGCTGGGGGAAGCAGCGCTCCAGAGGAGGAGAGAGAGAGCGCCGATCCGCCGAAAGGAAGTCAGGATTTTCACGGCCAGTTCTCGAAGTGAGCAGAGGGCTGGGAGACGACCCGGAGGAGATGGCTCCCCCGGGAATGCCCTCATAGCATATTGTAGCCGCGAAAGGCTCGGCGGTCCAGCGTCGCCAGTCAGCGTTCCTGGCTCGACTGGCGTCGACGAACCGGTTCCGCAGCCACCGCAGTGCGGTTGCGACCGGTCTTCTTGGCCACGTACATCGCGGTGTCGGCGAGTCGTAGGAGGGTGCTCTTGCAGTCTTCGGTGGTGATCGGCAGCTCCACGTGGCGCTCCAGGGTGGCGACGCCGATCGAGCTCGTGATGCCGGTGAGATCGAGAGCCTCCTGCTGGATGTCCCCCGGCTGGGCGCAGAAGACGTTGCCGACAATGGCGTTGCGGATCTCCTCGGCGAGGTCGAGAGCTTTCTCCAGGCTGGTGCGGGGGATCACCAGGACGAACTCGTCGCCTCCGTAGCGGGCGGCGATCGAACCGGAGAGCTTGCGGGTGAGAGATTTGAGGAGGTGCCCCACCTCCCGCAGGACCTGGCTGCCGGCGAGGTGCCCGTGGGTGTCGTTGACCCGCTTGAAATAGTCGAGGTCGAGAAAGATCACGGCGAGGTCGAGCTTCTGCTCGAGACAGGTCTCGATCGTCCGGGTGAGGATCACGTGCAGGAAATGATCGTTGAACAACCCGGTGAGGTTGTCTCGCTTGGCCAGCTCCTGGGCTCTGCGTCCATCGAGGATGTTCTGGATGGAGATCGAGATGTAGCCGGCGAAGATCTGGAGGAGGTTGCGGTCGTCGAGGCTGTAGTGAGAAGCGCCCCGGCGGTTCATCAGCTCGAGGACTCCGCAGACCTCTTGCCCGACCTGCACCGGAATCGCCACCAGGGATTGGGTGGTGTAGTGGGTCTCCTCGTCGACCCCGGGAAAGAAGTGCACGTCTCCCTTGGTGTTGGAAGCGTGGTAGGCCTCCCCGGTTACGTAGACGTGGCCGGCGATTCCCTGGCTGGCCGAGATCTCGCGCCCCACCAGCTCGCTGGACTTCTCGCCGAAGGTGGCGACGAAGGTGAGCATGTTGTGCTCCTTGTCGGCCTTCTTGGCGAGGGGGTTGTCGAGCAGGATCGAGCCGGCGGCGGAGGGAACGAACTCGTTGGCCTTCCGCAGGATCTCTGCCAGGTTGTCGGCGAGGCTCATCTCGGAAGCGAAGGCGATGACCGCCCGCCTTCGTTCCAAGAACGTCTCCATGCGCTGGAGGTCCAGGCAATTGATCTCGATGCTCACCGGGAGTCCTTCTCTGCCCCTCGTGTTCGACAACGGCACGAAACTATCAAAAACTCTTGGCCGCTGTCGAAGAAGGGTGGGGGGCTCAGCGGGCTTCGGGGGCGATCAGGGCGAGCGACTCGTCCGGGCAGCGGGTGGCGCCGGCTCCGGAGACGATCCAGCCACCCTCGGCGCCGCGCCGTACCCAGGCCTCGGTTCCCGCGGGGAGCTCGCCGAGCGCGGTGTTGCAGTCTTCGAGAACCACCGCCGGATGGTAACCCCAGTGCCGCGCCGCGGCTCCGCCGGCCAGCAGCACTCCGGCCAGGATTCCGCCCGTCGCGGCGATCCAGAGGGCGGAACGTCCGCGCAATGCCACGAAGAGCAGGGTGAGCCAGCTCACCGACACCGCCGCCAGGGTGGGGATCCGGGGATGGCGGCTGAGCCAGCCCATGAAACCCGCGGGCTCCAGGGTCTGGCTGCCGAGGCTGCGGCGCGCGAGCCACAGGTTCTCCTGCAACCAGGGGTCGTCCGAGGTCGCGCCTCGTCGATACCAGAGGATTGCTTCGGGGAGGCGATCGAGGTGGTGCAGGGCGGTTCCGAGGTTGTAGAGGAGGGTCGGGTGGGGATTCTCCTGCGTGTGCCCGGCGCGGTAGACCTCCACGGCTTCCTCGATCTGGCCGTTGCGAAACAGCTGGTTGCCTTCGAGAAGGGCGGCCTGGGAGGGGTCCTGGGCGGAGATGGGAGCAGGAGTCGCGAGGATCACCAGCATCGTGAAGAATCCCAGGAGCAGCTTCGGGGGAGGAAAGGGAACGTTCGGCATGGGTGCGATTCCCTCAGAGAGCCCTGGCAAGCTTGCGCGAGCGGCTCACCAGCTCCTGGCGCAGCTCTTCGGTGGAGGAGAGCTTGGGGGCGTAGCGTAAGTAGTGCAGGTCGTCGGCCAGCTGGACCAGCTGCTGGGCATTGGATTCGCTGACTCCCTTCTGCTGTAGCAACTGGCCCCATTGTGGGCTCGGGGTGCCCGGGGGGATCTCCCAGCGCTCGGCAAGGAACTCGCGCCATAGGGTTTCGATGGCGGCGGCGGCCTGTCGCGGGCGCTCATCGCTCGCGGCGGTGCCGAGACCGGCCAGCAGCTTCTTGCGGCTGTTGCCGCTGCCAGCGCCGCCCCGGGTCCGGGCCCAGAGGATCAGGCCGATCATCAGCCAGGGCAGGCCGAGGAGTGTCGGAGCCACTCGATCGAGGCTCCAGGCGCCGCCTCCTCCCGCGGGAAGAGCCGCGGTCCGGATCGGATGCAGATCCACGGTCTGGCCTTCACGAACCAGGCTGGTGGAGCCCTTGACCGAAAGCCGCAGAGGCTCTCCCGCGGCGGTGCGGAACTCTTCGCGGCTCGGGTCGAAAAAGGGAATCTCCAGTGCCGGGATCTGCCACTCTCCGGGCCGCTCCGGCACCAACACGAAGCTCCAGGTGCGGTGGCCGGCGACCCACTGGCCTTCGAGGGTCTCGGCGCTTTCCTGCTGCGGAGGAAAGACCTTGATTCCTGCGAGCTCGGGCAGCTCGGGCACCGGGATACCCTTCAGATGCCCGCGCCCCTCGAGGGTCACGGTCAGGGTGGCGGCATCGCCGACCTCGAGCTCGGTTGGGGAGAGCTCGGTGGAGAGCGAGAGCCGTCCCACCGCTCCGTGGAAGCTGCCGGGGCTCGGCGGGAGCTCGCGGACGTTCAGGGTCACGGCGTTGCTGGAGCGCGAGATCTCTCGGGCGCGGGGCATGAGGGAGCCGAAGATGCCCGAGTCGGGCACCATGGCGGCGAGGCGAGCGACCACCGGCTCGATCTCGAGCTCTCCGGCCCGCCGGGGAAAGAGCGCGCGTTCGAGCAGCACCACCTTGCCGAACCGCTCGCCGTCTTGCACCACCATCTCCGGCATGCTCTGGTCGGGCTGCGGAATTTCTCGACTCCAGAAACCCTTGAAGCTCGGAAGCGACGACGGATTGACCGACCGGACGTCGACCTGGGTGAAGAGGTAGAGGGTGTAGACCACCTGCTGGCCGACGTAGGGGCTCTCAGGGGTCGCCACGGCCTCGAGAAAGACTTCCGGGGCCTTGGGTTGGCGTCGCTGCCGTTGGCGTCGCTGGCGCTGGCGGCGATCGATGAGATCTTCGAAGGGGCTGCGGGTCCCCGGGCGGTCGAAAGGGTCGGAAAAAGGGTCGAGGCGGCCGCTGTGGGCCCGGGCGGGAGCGTTTTTCACCACCTCGATCGTCTGCCTGTCGAGCACCATCACCTGGTCGCCGACCCGGACGCTGGCGGAGTACACCGAGGCGGAGCCGAGAGCCACGGGACGCAGGCGCCAGCTCAGGGTGAGGCTGCTCGAGGGGACGCCGTTGAAGATGGTGAGACTGGTGGACTGCGACGGTCCCGCCACCACTTCCAGGTTCTGGAGCTCGAACTCGGGGATGGGTTGGGAGCCCTGGTGGCTACCCTCGATCTTGATCCGCAGGATGGCCAGCTCGTCGAGCCCGATCTCCGGCGAGGGCTCCAGCTGGATCTCGGCCTTGGTGACCTGGGCGACGGCGGGCCGCGTTGCCAGGCTCGACAACAACCCGCAGAGGAGCACCGCGGACCAGCGGACGGCTTTCGAAGCCGAGGGATGGGGGAAGGGGCGCACGGTCGCTACCAGTCCTTCTTTCGGCCCGCGTTCTGCTCGGCGGCTTCGAGGGCTTCCTGCTGCCGCTGCTCCCGTTCCAGGTTCTCGATCGCTTCGAGGATGGCGGCCGCCTCTTCGGCGGTCATATCGGGCAGATCCTGGAATTGCGGCAGGGGGCTCTCCTGCTGTTGCCGCTGTTGGTCTTGTGGCTGGCTGTCGGCCCGGGAGTCGTCGGGCGATGGTTGGTCCTGGTTCTCTTGGTCCTGTCGATCCTGGTCTTGCTCCCCTTGCTGCTTCTGATCCTGTTGATCTTGATCCTGTGGACCTTGGTCTTGCAGATCCTGGTCCTGCTCGTCCTGGCTCTGCTCGTCCTGGCTCTGCTCGTCCTGGTCCTGCTCGCCCTGGCTCTGCTCGTCCTGGTTCTCTTGGTCCTGTTGATCCTGGTCCTGCTGATCCTGATTCGGATTCTGCTGGTTCGGATCTTCGTTCTTGGGCTGCTCTTCGAGGAGCTTCTGGGCCAGCTCGAGATTGAACTTGGCGTCTTCCGAGGTGGGATCGTGGCGCAGGCTCTCCTTGTAGGCCTCGATCGCCTCGGGCAGGTTGCCGGCCGAGAGCAGGCCGTTGCCCAGGTTGTATTGGGCCTTGGCGGCGAGGTCGGGCCCGGCCTCGTTGGCCGCGACCTGGAGGTGCAGGAGAGCGTCCCGGCTGTCGAGGGCGAGGCGCCCGGTGCCGCTGTTGAACTGGCCGAGAGCATCGCTACCGCTGAGGCGCGAGGCGGTGTCGAGGGGCTCGAGGGCGGCTTCCGGGCGTTCGGCGTCGGCGGCTTCGATGCCGCGCCGGGTGCGTTCGTCGGCGTTGAAGAGCCAGCGTTCCATCCAGTCGGGCAGCTGGGCCGCCCCGGGGCTCGCGCCGACGGCGAGGAACCCGAGCCAGAGCAGGATCGACAGGCGTTTCACCGGCCCCACTCCCGAGCAGGCTCGTAAGGAGCCAGCAAGAGCTGTAGGGCAAGGGCGAGAATCGCCAGGGCGAGAGGCCACTGGAACCGTTCTTCGAGGGTATTGACCAGCTCGCTCCCGAAGCTCCGTTTCTCCATGTTCTGGATCCGGTCGATCAGGTCTTCGAGGTCGGTGCCGGCACCTTCGGCCCGCAGATAGAGACCGCCGGTCTTGCGGGCGAGGCTCTCGAGGGATTCCTCGATCAGCCGGCTGACCACGATCTTGCCGCTCTCGTCGGTCTTGTACTCCAGCGGCGCTCCGGCCTCGCGGTTCGGCAGCTCGAGGGGCTTGCCCTCGCGGGTGCCCACTCCCACGGCATGCAGCACGGTGCCGGTTTCGCGGAGCCGTTCGCCGAGGCGCTCGAGGCCGTCGCCGTGGTCTTCGCCGTCGCTGAGCAGCACCACGACCCGGTGTTTGTCCTCGGTATCGGGAAAGAGGTCGAGGGCGCGTTCGAGGGAGGGGGCGAGCTCGGTGCCGGGGGTGGGCAAGGAGCCGGGCAACACGGCGTCGAGCAGCAGATCGATCACCGCCGTATCGGAGGTCAGGGGCACCATGACCACCCCGTCTCCCTCGGCCTGCACCAGGGCGACCC
>CAZMEL010000337.1:0-7843 GCA_964565225.1 uncultured Thermoanaerobaculia bacterium
CCTCAGGCCCACGCCGGTGGTGGACTCGGCGTCGAAGCCGGGGGGCAGGCCGACCCCGTCGTCGAGCACCTCGAGGATCAGGGCTCCGGCCTCGAGCCGGGCGTGTACCTCCACCCGGCCCGGAGAGACCCGGGGCGAGATGCCGTGCCGGATGGCGTTTTCGACCAGGGGCTGCAGCACCAGCGCCGGCACCGGTACGGGTAGGGCCTCCTCGTCGATCCGGTACTCGACCCGCAGGCGATCGGCGAAGCGGATCGTCTGCAGCTCCACGTATTGGCGGACGATCTCGGTCTCCCGTTCCAACGGCCACAGGGAGCGATCGGAGCTGTCGAGGGTGGAGCGCAACAGGTCGCTGAGCCCCAACACCATCGACAGGGCCTGCTCATTGCGTTGCCGCCGGATCTGGGCGGCGATCGAGTGCAGGGTGTTGAAGAGGAAGTGGGGCTGGATCTGTAGTCGCAGGGTCGCCAGCTGGGCCTTGGCGAGGTCGGCCTCGAGCATCGATTGCCGGATCTCCGCGTGCCGCGCCTCGTGGGCTCCGGCCAGCCCGTAGCCGAGGGCCAGGATGATGCCGTAGGCGAGGAAGTCGGTCTGCAGCCCCGAGAGACCGCGGGCGAAGGCCTCCGCGTAGGAGTACCTGGCCACCGGGTCGTAGGGTTGCAGCAGGAACAGGGCCGATGCCTCGACCGGAAGCCGCAGGAAGGCGAGCCCCGCGCCGCGGAGGGATTCGCGCAACCACCAGGTCGCCGGTCGGGTCTCGCGATGGAGCAGGCGGGCACCGGCGCGCAGGATCCAGGGAGCGACCGCGGCCCAGTAGCCGAAACGGGTGATCTGCCAGAGCAGAATGCGCCAGGCGGTGTGCCCGTGATCGAGCATCGAGATCTGGATCTGGCCCGAGACCAGCACCGCCCCGGCCACCGCCACCGCGAAGATCGTGACCTGGATCCAGCGTTGCTCGAAGGGATCGGGTGCCTTGGTGGGTTCTGTCGTCTGGCTCATGCGGTTTCGAGGCCGAAGTCGGTTGCGGTGAAGGTCCGGCTGCCAGTGTCTCATGACTCGAATCGGCCGGATCTTCCGTTTCTGGCGCCTGGAGCGCCTTCGAGCCAAGAGGTTTGCAGGCAACGGGAGCAGGAATGCAGCGAACCGTTCCCTGCACGGATCGTCTCGGCCTCGGAGGCTGCCGTTCCCGGCTCCAGAAACACCGTCGGCGGCATCCCAGGTCGGCTCGCTGCAGGATTCTTGGCTCCGTCGCCTCGAGCCGGCAGGATCCGGAAGCAGAAAGGAGAGACGATGTTGCGAATCGATACGTCGAGAGTCTTGCCCTGGATCGTAGCCCCGGTAGTCGTCGTGGCCGTGTCGGTAGCTCTGGGGGGAGCCGTGGCCGCCCGCGCGCAGGCCGAATCGGGAGATGGCGGAGCAGGCCGGGCGGATGCGGCGGTGATGCCCGAGTACGACGACGAAGGCCGGCTGCTACTGCCCGAAGATTATCAACAGTGGGTCTTCGCCGGGTCCTCTCTGGGCTTGAGCTATAGCGAAGGAGGGGGTGGCGGCATGGAGATGTTCCACCACACCCTGATCGAGCCCACCGCCTACCGCCACTTCGCCCGCACGGGCAAATTCCGCGAAGGAACGATGCTGGTGCTGCTGCTGCACGGCCAGGGGGAAGGGGAGATTCCCCAGCGCCGGGGCCGGTTCGCCAGCGAGATCCACGGCGTGGAGATGGCGGTGAAG
This sequence comes from uncultured Thermoanaerobaculia bacterium, assembly GCA_964565225.1. Classification (GTDB taxonomy): domain Bacteria; phylum Acidobacteriota; class Thermoanaerobaculia; order Multivoradales; family J023; genus CAZMEL01. The sequence continues at coordinate 1,732 of CAZMEL010000337.1, forward strand.
GACTCCCGCCGCTCCGAGAGCACCTGGGCCTATTACGGTTTCGGAGGACTGGACGGGATCCGCAAGACGGCGGAGGCGTTTTCGGCCGATAGCTGCTACCAGTGCCACGCCGAGCATGCGGCCTACGACAACGTCTTCCTGCAGTTCTATCCTCTGCTCGCCGAGGCCGCGCCCGCGGGTGGCGAGGTACGGCTGGCGATGCAGCGCGGATCCGGTGCCGCGAGCTCTCGGCGAGCGGTGGCTACCGAAGAGCCTTCCGGCCGGCTGGCGGTCGGCGGCCTGGATCCGGTGGAGCTCACCAAGGGACGGGAAGAGATGGGCAAACCCGAGATCATCGCGGTGCACGGTGCATTCCGCTACCAGTTCGTCAGCGAGCCCAACCGGGTGGCCTTCGCGTCCGACCCGGAGCGTTTCTCGATCCAGAACGAGAGCTGCCCGGTGGTTCCCGGGGTCGGCATCCAACCCGGCTTCTTCGCCGTGCACGAAGGGCGGATCTACGCCTTCGCCTCGCAGGGTTGTGTCCGCGAGTTCGAAGAAGCTCCCGAGAGCTTCTTGCGTTGATTTCGGTCGTTGTCGATCGTCCGGGTCGCGTCTGCCTGCGCGGCCCGGCTCTTCTGGATGGATTGCAAGGGCCTTTTTGATCAAAGAAGTGTAAAAAATCGATGTTCGGGCATCGAGAGCGGGGAAGAGTCTCTCGGCGGTTCGTAGAATCTGGAGTCACGACCCGAGCGATCCATCGAGAAAGGAATCTTCATGCGAGTGGTCCCACGGCTTCTGCTCTCCGCCCTCTGCATTCTGCTCCTGGCAACCACCGCCTACGGAGGCACCACGTCTTCCTGGCCACATTTGCGTGGTCCGAACTATGACGGACGAGCCGATCATCCCGAAGCTTTCGACACCGAGGGCTTCGGCCTGGAAGTGGCCTGGAAAGTCCCCGTCGGGCCGGCCTATTCCGGCATCGCGGTCAGCGACGGCCTGGTGATCACCTTCTTCTCCGATGGCACCGACGATGTCGCCGCCGCCTTCGACTCGGCGACCGGTGAGGAACGTTGGCGATACCGGATCGACAGCACCTACCGCGGCCACGACGGCTCCACCGACGGCCCCCTGAGCTCTCCGGTGGTGGTCGAAGGGATGGTCCACGGCCTGGGTGCCCACGGCCAGCTCTTCACCCTCGACCTGGCCACCGGCAAGGAAGTGTGGGTGATCGACCTGCAGGAGACCTTCGGCTCGCAGGAGCCCGACTTCGGTTTCACCACCACGCCGCTGGTGGCGGGTGATCATCTGATCGTCCAGGCGGGAGGCAAGGCCGAGGCGTCCCTCGTGGGTCTCGATCGCAAGACCGGCGAGCGCCGGTGGGGCCTGGGTGACCAGCGGGTGCAATACCAGTCGCCCGCGGTGCTCGAGCTGGCGGGGCGGCGGCAGGTCGTGGCGGCGGCCGGCAACAGCATCGACGGCATCGACCCGGCCACCGGGGCGCTGCTCTGGCGCCATGAAGTGGCCGACGACGATCGGGCGGGCAGCGCCAGCCCGATGGCGATCGGCGACGACCGCTTCCTGGTGCTCGCCGGAGGTGGAGCCCTGGCCTACACCCTGGTGGCCGATGGCGACGGGTACCGGCTCGAAGAGGCGTTTCGTTCCCAGGGCCTGGGGCGGAACTATGCCCTGCCGGTGTTTCACGACGGCTACCTCTACGGCTTTCGCGGCAACATCCTGACCTGTGTGCGGGCCACCGACGGCGAGATCGTCTGGCGTTCACGCCCCCCGGGCGGTCGCGGATTGATTCTCGTAGAGGGTCACCTGGTCGTGCTCGGTGCCGGGGGCGAGGTGGTGGTGGCCGAGGCGACGCCCGAGGGATTCGATCCCAAGGCCGAGGTAAAAGCTCTCGACGGCACCGGTTATACCTGGCCGAGCTTCGCCTCCGGGCAGATCTTCGTTCGCAATCTCGAATCCATGGCGGCGGTGCGGGTGAGCGAGCCCAGGGCCGCCGCCGAGGAGCGCCAGAGCGATCACGCTCTCACCGCGCTCCTGCGACAGGTACGGGGCGCCGAGAACCGGCAGGCGAAGCTCGAGGAGCTGCTCGGCGAGATCGAGAGCTTTCCCTGGATCGACGGCAACCGGGTGCACCTGCTGTACCGCGGAGAGGCCCAGGACGTGGCGGTGGTCAGCGCCATGGCCGGTGCCGCCAGCTCGGTCGGCATGGAGCACCTGGAAGGCACCGACCTCTTCTACGAGACCTTCGAGGTCGCCCCCGGGACGCGCTGGGAATACCACTTCCTGGTGGATCTCGAAACCGAGATGGCAGACCCCTTGAATCCGCACTCGGTGCCGCCCGGCCGGGGGGATCACCAGCTCTCGGAGCTGCGGATGCCCGGCTACCGCGAGACGAGCTACGCCGCCGAGCCGAAGGGCGGGCCGCGCGGGACGGTGCAGGATCTCTCCTTTACCGACAAGGCGGGGATCGAGCGCAAGCTCCGGGCCTACCTGCCACCGGGGTACGAGGCAGAGGGAGATCGCTCGTATCCGCTCCTGCTGGTGCAGGGCACCGACTGGCTCGACAAGGGCCTGATGCACCACAGTCTCGAGAATCTCCTGGGTGAGAAGGTCGACCCGGTGGTGATGGTTTTCCTCGCCGACCGCGACCGCTGGTGGTTGGAGGCCGGTGGCAGCGAGACCGAAGCCTACGCCGAAATGCTGGCAGAGGAGCTGGTGCCCTTTCTCGAGTCCGAGCTTCGGCTGCGACGGAGCGCCGAAGAGCGGGCGGTGATGGGGACCGAAGGGTACGGCCTCTCGGCTCTCTACACGGTGCTCGCCCATCCCGAGGTGTTCTCCCGCGCCAGCGTGGGTAGTGTGCACCTCGGCGCCGGCAGCGGCGATGCCCTGATGGAGCTGATCGCCGGACCCCGGCGCGAAGGGGTGGAGATCTACCTCGACTGGAATCGTTTCGATGTGCGCCGGACCGACACCGGCCACGACCTGGCGGGCGACAGCCGCAAGCTGCACGAGATGCTGCAGAAACGTGGCTACTCGGTGGCTGGCGGGGAGGTCGTCGATTCCCACGGCTGGGGCGCCGACCGCGCACATTCCGGCCGAGTGCTCATGGCCCTCTTTCCCGCGCAGGGCGAGTAGCGCCCGGCATCGCACCGAATCATGGCATCGGATCCTCCGGTCTGCTGGTAGTCTCGGCGGATCGGAGGATTTTTTCGTTTCGAAAACGACAGGAGCACCGATTCATGACACATCGTTTCCCTTCAGGTTTCGTTCTCTTTCTCTGCCTATTCGGATTCTCGATCGGAGCGCCGGCCCGGGCCGAGCCCCCTCCTGAATCCACCGCGAGCTGGGCCCGTTTTCGCGGACCCGACAGCAGCGGGGTCACCACCGGCACGGGAGCCTTCGCAGATCTCGACCAGGTCGGGCTCGAAGTGGTGTGGAAGAAGGCCATCGGCAGCGGCTACTCCGCCATCGCCGTGGCCGACGGCAAGGCGGTGACGATGTTCTCCGAAGGTGCATCCGATGTGCTCGCTGCTTTCGACGTGGACGATGGCGAACGCCTGTGGACGGTGCCCGTCGCCGAGCTCTACCAGGGCCACGACGGCTCCCACGACGGACCTCTCGCGACGCCGGTGATCGCCGATGGCCGGGTCTTCGCCCTCGGGCCCCGCGGGCAGCTGCTCGCGGTGGGTCTCGATTCGGGGGCCAAGGTGTGGGAGGTCGACCTGGTAGCCGAGCATGGTGCGGTAGCACCGTCCTACGGCTTCTCGACCTCTCCGATCGTCGAAGCCGGCACCCTGGTGGTCGAGCTCGGTGGCGAGGGCACGGCGGTGGTGGGTTTCGACCCCGCCACGGGTGAGAAGCGCTGGGCGGTAGGAAACGATGCGGTGGCCTACCAGAGCCCCATCCGCTGGAGCTGGAACGGCTCCCCGGCGGTAGTGGCGGCCGGCAACGAGAAGCTGATCGCAGTCGACCCGGCACGGGGCGAGCTCCTCTGGGAGCATCCGCACGGGGGCGGCGGTGCGCGAGGCATGGCCAGCCTGATGCCGGTGCCCGCAGGTGAAGGTCGCCTCTTCCTCGCGTTCAAAGACGAGAGCTCCACCGTCGTCGAGCTGCGGCCCGAGGGTGAGGGAGTTGCGGTGGAGACCCTCTGGGAGGACCGCTCGATCCGCAACAGCTACAACGTGCCGGTCTACCACGACGGGCACATCTACGCCTACAGCAGCCGGTTCCTGACCTGTGTCGACGCGGCCACGGGAGAGAGCGTCTGGCGCTCCCGCCAGCCCGGAGACGGCTTCCTGATCGCCGTCGACGGCAACCTGGTGATCAGCACCAAGGCCGGCGGATTGCACGTGGTCGAGGCCACCCCCGAAGGGTACCGCGAGCGCGCGGGAATCCAGCTCTTCGAGGACCATGCCTGGTCGGCTCCGAGCTTCGTCGAGGGAAGCCTCTTCGTGCGCAGCCTGGGCGAGATCGCGCGGGTCGATCTGCGCGCCGCGAGCGGGGGGCCGGCATCGGAGCAGAGCTTGGCCGACGGCTCGGCCTTCGGCGAGCTCCTCTCGCGGGTCCACGCGGCCCCGGAGGCGCAGCGGGCATCCCTGGTCGAGGAATTCATGGCCGAGCAGAAGAGCTTTCCCATCGTCGAGGGAGATTCCCGCGTACACTTCGTGTACCGCGGCGAGGCCCAGGACGTGGCCCTGGCCGGCGACATGTTCGGTGCCCGCCGCGAGGAGCCGATGACCCGGATTCCGGGCACGAATCTCTTCTACTACAGCCTCGACCTCGCTCCCGGCATGCGTCTGAACTACCTCTTCATCAAGGATTTCGAGGAGATCGTCGATCCCCTCAATCCGCGCCGGACGTCGACGATCCTGCTCGGCAAGGACATGGAGATGGCGTTCACCGGCCAGGAGATGGCGATGTCCTGGCTGGCGATGCCCGGCTGGCAGAAACCCGGGCACCTGGCGAAGGCGCCGACGGAGCGCAAGGGAGCCATCGAGAGCCACCGGCTGGAGAACGAAGCGGTTCCCGCGGGCATCGGTGTCGACGTCTACCTGCCCAAGGGATACGACCCGGATCGGCCGGAAGGGTACGGAGTGGCCTACTACCACGGCGCCGCGGCCCGGGAGCGGGGTGCGGTACCCAACACCCTGGATCACCTGATCGGGACATCGGTCGCGCCGGTGATCACGGTGTTCGTCGATCTCCAGGCGCCGGGCTCGGTGTATGGCAAGCTTTTCGTCGAGCAGGTGGTGCCTTTTGTCGACAAGACGTACAACACGCTGGCCGAGCCGGGCGGTAGAGCGAACCTCGGCTCGGCCTTCGACGGCTTCGCGGCGATGACCATCACCCTGAGCAACCCCGATCTGTTCTCCAAGGTCGCGACCCAATCCATGTTCCTCTTCACCCAGATGGAGGGAGTGCTCGACCCCCTGCTGGAGTCCGCCGCCGAGGCACCGCCCAAGGTCTACATGGACTGGGGAGCCTTCGACCTGCGGAATCCGCACGAGGCCTGGGACATGGGAGAAGCCAACCGGGAGCTCCAAGAGCGGCTGCGCAAGCTGGGATTCGAGGTGGTGGGTGGAGAAGCGGCCGACGGCACGGGCTGGTCGAGCTGGAAGAATCGCACCAACAAGATGTTCCAGGCGCTGTTTCCCCTGGATTCCTGAGCCCCGAACCCCTTTCTCTTTCGCGCCAGGGCGGGCCTGCCGAGGCCCGCCCTTTTTCGGTGGGAACAGCGCCCCGACAGTGACTCTTTCTCTGATTCTCGATTTCCGCGACAAGAATCGACCCGGAATCTCGCCTTCCTTCATGAAGGGGAAAAGAGTCCGGGTCGCAAGCTCTCTTCTGCGCTGGCAGAAAATGTCGGGTTGCTCGCTACGACCCGGGCTCCGACCCCTCCTCGGTTCGCCCGCAGTCCTTCCTTCTTTTCATGGTTTTTCGAGGAGCTTTTTCGATGCGTCGGAGACTTTTGATTTGCAGCTCGTGGATTCTTCCGCTTCTTCTCGCCGGTCTCTGGGTAACACCCGGAGCCGAAGCCCAGGGGACAGGGGCCGTATTCGGCCGGGTGTGGGAAGACGTGGACGGTGACAACGTCTACAACTCTGCCAACGATTCGACC
>CAZMEL010000338.1:0-7833 GCA_964565225.1 uncultured Thermoanaerobaculia bacterium
CGCGTGGTCGCCGGGCCTTTTTCTGTGGCCTCGGACACAAATGTGGCCGAGGATGGCTCGGATCCCCTGGGGATCCAGGGATTCTTAGAGATAGCTACTAAGGCGGGACGGGGCTGGATGTCAACGGGAATCTGGGAGGGGGGCTCGCTGAGCCAGGGGCCGGCCCCGGAGCCTCACCAGCCGGATGGAGTGTGGGTCAAAGGACGGAAGATGTGCCTCATCTCTGCTCCCAAGCTTGTCTTCAAGTCGGAGATGGATCCCGTCGAGTGCCGAGGACGGCTGACCGGAATCTCTACCTGCAACGCCATGCCCAGGGCCGTGACCAGGTCGTCCTGGCCACCCACCCGGAACGCACCAAGAGACATCTGATCTCGCGGCCCCTCTCTGAGGCGGAGCCGGGACACCGAGCCCGCCGCCGAGCCGCCCAGCACCACCAGCCCGAGCGAGCAGGAGAATCGCGGGGGTGGCCATCGGATCACTGGGCCCGATCAGGCCCAAATCTCGGCAAATTCTGGGCCGTCACCCGCCCGAATTTGCCTCCCAGAACGACCAAAAATCAACACGATTTCTCTCAGCACAAGTTGGGCCAATAAATCGCCGAATTATTGGCCCACGGCCCTCCAATCGAAAAATACCGAAAAATATCGAAAAATCGCCAGATTGAGGGTGAGCGGAAAATCTCCCTAAATCATTCCTCGATAGTCACTTATCTGGATTCTTGACAGAGTCCAGTTTTTCGGTTGCCGAAACCGTTTCGTTATTTTTCGTTATTTTTCGATTGGGGATTCGAGCCATTCTGGGCCCTGACACGGACCACCGATTTGCTTGGGATTTGCTCGAGAGCCGGAAGCGGCCCGGGCCGGGCTCTGCAAGCGATGTGGGGCCAATCGGATCCCAGAATCTGGGGCCCTGGCCTTCGCCTCTTAGTCCCAGACCCGAACCCCCTACCCCAGTTCGATCCGGTCCGCTCTGGGCTGCTCGAAACGATTGGTGGGCCATCGTTTCGCTGGTCCGGCCGGATGCCCGTGGTTCCCTCCCCTACCCTGGTTTTCCTGGTCCGGTTGTTTGCTTCTGGGTTGCTCAGACCCTGGGGTGGGTCCGATGGGGATCTCGCGATTCCTGTACCTCGAACGACAGTTGGCTCTGCTCGCCAGCTCGGTAGGAAATCGCATATCCTACAAAGGTCTGGAGGAACTGAAGGGTGACCGGCTATCCAAGACGAGCTGCCAGCCGGAGCCTTCTCGGGGGCAAGGTATGCCGCCCGAGAATTCAGGTCGGTAGCGCTTCTGGAGCATGTGGCTGCAGGGCCGAGTGGAGGTCAAAGAAGGAAATCGGATGAAGCTGAGGAAGCTGCTTGCCAGGTTGGCCCGGAGAGATTTCCAGAATCTCGCATTTTCCGATTTCCGGCGATTGGTCGAAGCCTTCGGATTCTCGCTGGTGCGGATTGGAGGAAGCCATCATGTCTTCCAGCATCCTGAAATCTCGGAATTGGTCAACCTGCAAGAAGTCAAGGGGCAAGCGAAGCCCTACCAAATTCGTCAGTTTCTGAGACTTGTCGAGCGATACAACCTCTCCTTGAAGGACAGCTGATGACTGACTACCACATTAATATCTTCTTCAGCGACGAAGATGGTGGCTACATTGCCGACATTCCCGATCTGGAAGCTTGTTCCGCGTTTGGTACCACGGCGGAAGAAGCTCTCGCGGAGGTCGAAAAGGCGAAGGCAACTTGGCTTGCCGCAGCGAAAGACTCAGGAAAGCCCGTTCCTCCTCCCCGGTATCGTCCGGTGATCTACCAAGTATCAGGGTGATCGACCCGGTCTGCTCCACACCGCCGACAGGCGTTGGTGCACGAAGCCGAGCGGAGCAGAACTCGGCCCTTTCCCGCTCCGTTTACGCCGTGATGGCCACAGAGTCCGGCCGGCCCAACTCGAACATCCGATTCAACACATGACACCCGATCAGCGCCTCCCTCTGCTGAGACTCCATGTTCCGGGATCGAAGTCTACCTCCGAGCGTCGACTTGAAACGGAAGAAGGTGTTCTCGACACGGCCCTGCTTCCGGTACCCGGATTCGCGCTGCCAGCCGAGCCGGCCTATTTCGTCGATCACTCGCAGGGTCTCGTCTCGCTGCGCCCATGTCAGCGGATTCGACCCTGAAGAGTCGGAGGGCACGGCTCGACTATTGGGTGGAATCACCAACTTCACCTCCGCCACTCCGGCCTCGCCGACCGCCCGATAGACCGACCGGCGGTCGTAGGCGCCATCGGCGGTGAATCGATCGATGGTAGCGTCGGTCTCCTCGATGAGATCGATCGCGGTGATCGCGTCATCGGCTTCGCCGCCGGTCAAAACACTGGCCACGATTCGGCCTCTCTCATCGACACCGACGTGGAGTTTCCGCCAGCTGCGGCGCTTCTTGCCCCTCTTTCGGGAGCTCCATTCGCCCGCGCCGAAGATCTTCAAGCCGGTCGAATCCACGATCAGATGAATCGGTCCGTTCGACCGGGAGGCGAGCCTCGGGACCTCGACCTCCTGGCCTCGCCGCGAGAGCGTCGTGTGATCAGGAACCTCGAGATCGAGATCCATCAATCGCAGCAGCGAGCCGACGAAGCCTTCGGCCTGGCGAAGAGGCAGGTGGAAGACCTGGCGAAGGGTCAGCACGGTAACGATCGCGGTATCCGAGTAACGCCGCTGAGCCCCTCGTTTGCCGGTCGGCGCTGGCTCCCATGCGGTGATCGCGTCCTCATCGAACCAGATCTCCAGGTCGCCACGGGCGCGGAGGCCGGCCTCGTACTCGGGCCAGTTTCTCACCCTGTATCGCTTCTTGTAGTCTGGATTGACTCGGCTGGATTTGCGGGCTGCCATGAGATTCTCGCCTCTTCAGTGGTTTTCTCGTGCAGCGAGCATCGCCGATCGATTCGGACGGGTCAAGTGCATTTGTGCACCAACGCCGCAACGCCCTGCCAATGGCCAAAGAACCTCTCCGTTTGGTGAGCCTTACGGAGAGGCTGTGATCATCAAACCGAGATCAACAATAGATCCGGTAACGAGTCCATGACCTTGCAGCTCGCAGTCAGCAAAAGTTGGTCAGCTGACCGAGCGAGCTGCAGAATGGAGACAGGTACTGGAAAATCCAGCATGGTTGGTTGAAGTAGGAGACTTGGGTGGTTACCGTTTCCGAGCAGTCGAGATTCGTCGTTGTTGTTGTGACGGTCTTCTTGACTCGTTGGGTGTAGAGTCGAAAGATGCCCTTTTCTTGACCAAGTATTGAAGTCGTATGGCACTGGTAGGTGCTGGTTGCCGTGAGGCTTACCAGTGAGTATGTAGTGTTGGTGCTGGTGTGGGGAGCACAGGTACCGTTGCAGTCATGGACACATTCGTCGAACTCGGAGTCGCAAATCCCGAGACAGTAGCTGTCGCCGACGCCGCACTGGTCATAGCAAGTGTTTTGATCTAGACCGCAGTTGAACACACAAGAAAACATCTCTTGCTGCGACGCGGTTGCGGCAACCTGGAGTGTAGAGCGGTGGGCCATGGGGACAATGGCCTGGGAGGCCAGGAGCTCACTCCGAGCCAGTAGATCTGCAAAGGCCACCGTCTCGACCTCGGAACCATTTTGCGAGACTCTGATCTCCAGGTTGTGGCGTTCACTCAATCGGTGTACGTAGGCGAGCCGAGCTTCGTGCCCCGCGAGAAACTCGACGACAGGAGAAGCCGAGCTGGCGTTCGATCGGTCGCCATTTCCATCTTCGATCAGCTCTACGGATTCCAACAAGACCGGTGATCCGCCCGCGATGACCTCAAAGGTCAGCTGGTCGCCAACAGCCAGGGAATTGGGGGACGACAGATACACCGGCAGGGTCTGCGAGACCATCAGAGGGACATCTTCGAGGGCGACCCCCAGCTTCTCTGCCAGACCACGTTTCACACATTGATTGTCTCCAGCAGCGAAGGACTGGAGAGATGGAATGAGCAGCAACAGCAAGGCGATGAAACGAAATTTCCGCATAGTTCTTCTCTCTTTCCTGTAATCATGAGCTTTCGATCTTCGTATGAAGAAGATCCATCTACACGCCGAAGGGATGCTCACCGATTTGGTCGAGTCACCTGCCATTCGTTCTCGAAGCCCAGCAGAGCAAGACCTGTCTGGCTTGGAAAAACCAGCCGTCTCTTCCAATTCGATGGCATTGCAATAGACATCCCCCAGTCTGGAATCGTCCTGAACGCCTGTCGCAAGACCTGAAAACAACCCCCTTCATTTGGAAAGGCGCTGTCCAGCCCAGGGAGGGATCATCAAGATTTGGCATTGTGCAGATTTCCTTTGAGATTGTGTGCTCGGCGTTCCTGAAGCCACGTCGTCAGGAAGTCGTTCAGCTCCTCCCGTCGCTTCGGGTAGTAGCGACGGCGTTGGGCGTTGTTGCACGAATCCTGGCCGGTCAAAATGTGCCCATTTCCCGCCCTGTCTACGCCTCGATGACAACAGAGTTCGGCCGGCCCAACTCGAACATCCGATTCAAGATGTGACACCCGATCAACGCCTCCCTTTCTGCGAATCGAGCTTCCAAGATCAAAGCTTACCGCCAAGCGTCGATTTGAATCGGAAGAAGGTGTTCTCGACACGGCCCTGCTTCCGGTACCCGGATTCTCTTTGCCAACCCAGGCGGCCGACCGCGGCGATCACTTGCAAGGCATCGTCTCGCTGCGTCCACGTCGGCGGGTTCGATTCTGGATCTGCCGATGACTCGGAGGCCACAGCTCGACAACCGGGCGGAATCACCAACTTCACCTCAGGCACTCCCGCATCTCCGACAGCATAGTGGACCGCCCTCCGGTCGTAGGCACCATCGGCAGTGAATCGTTCGATGGGAGCGTCGGTGTCTTTGATGAGGTCGACTGTTTTGGTCGCGGCATCGGCCACATCATCGGTCAGTGCGCTGGCCACGATACGACCTTCTTCGTCGACACCGACGTGGAGCTTCCCCCAACTGCGGCGCTTCTTGCCCTTCTTTCTCTTCTACTTGATTCCGACTTTCTGTTCCCCCACTTGCTGGAGTCGTCTCCCCACTTCGTGTCGCAGCCGATCAACGAATAAGAGTCACCTTCGATATCAGCGTTGATGAGAACGCTCATGGCTTCGATTCCGAATCGTGACAGGAATGATATCGGGCATTTTTTCTTCTCGATCACAATTTCCTCCAGGATTTTCTCCAGGGTCCGAACAACAACACCTCATGGGGTTGGGCAGAGCCATCCCGCGGGGTGAGCTCGCCCTGCCTGCAGAAACAACAATGGACCACCCATCGGGGTTTTCGGACCACCCAAAATAATGTTTTCTAATGAGCGATTACTTTTCACAATAAGACCCAGCCTCACACATCGAACAAGTGAGCTTGATGAGTTTGATTGTTTGCTCGAATAACTCGGGAAGATACATTGCTAGCAGAAGTGCTCTCTTTCGTCGTCGGCGAGCTGAACCAGTACCTCCGCCTGGTAGACACCACTCTGGACGAGTCGTCACGAGCCGCCCGGCTCGGAAACATCGCTCACATCGACCACCCCGAGGTGGGTATCGGGCTGTCCAATCACCTGGTCTTGACTCAGGTCAATGTCGAAGAAGAGTCTTCCCTCAAGAACCAGAAGGCCGCCCACCACGAGGGTACCGGCGACCTGGTCTATCGCAATCCTCCGTTGCACCTGAACCTCTACCTGCTGTTCACCGCCAACTACAGCAACTACGAGACCGCACTCAAGCGGCTGGGCCAGGTTCTGACCTTTTTCCAGGGCAAACGCAAGTTCACGTCGGGCAATTGTCCCGAGGCCTCCGCAAGACTGCCGTTCGCCGAGCTCTCGCTGACCCTGGACCTCCTGTCTCTCGGCCTGGAGGAGGTCAATCACCTCTGGGGCTCCCTGGGGGGAAAGCAGCTGCCGTTCGCCATGTACCGCGGCCGTCTGGCGGTGCTGCAGGCCGAGCGTCCGCTGGCCGGCGGTGCCGAGATTCGAGAAATCCGGATCGAAGGCCCGGGGAGCATGGGATGAAGCCTGCCGCGAAGAAACCGAGAGACGAGACGAGGAGCGGAGTCTGAGCGATGCGCTATGCCACACTTTTCGAGGTCGAGATCCTGCACGACTACTTCCTGAATCATGGAAGTCGGGTGCACGAGGCCCTCGACGACACCGCCCGCCGTACCGTACGTCGCAACTACTCGGTAGCGGACTTTCTGGAAGTCGTGCCGGCCCGACCGACACATCGCGTGCTGGCCGGACACCGAGCGGTTTGGAAGCCCACTACCAGCGGTTTCTTGGTTGCGCTACGCCTCGCGCCAGCCACGGAGGAAGCCCGCCCCTTGGTGCCCCCCGGCGAAGACTTTCGCCTGATCTTCGCATTGCGGCTCAAGGATCAGCGCTTCTGGAACTACACCGCCCTGACCGGGTGGTCACCCGGCTTCTTCCGCTTTGCCAACGACTCGGGCAACCTGAGCGCTGGCGGGCGATTCCTTTCGCGGCAGGTACCTGCCTTCGACCCCTCCCATCGCTATCGGGCGGGCGAGGTCCACGCGGCGGCAGGCCAACGACCCGAGGATCCCCGGGAGCTCTTCAGCGCGCTACGCGAGACCGGCCCCTCGAACTCCCCCGTGGAGGCCGACTGGCGACGGATCCCCGACGACACCTGGGACTCCACCTCCCCCTACGTCGAGGGCTCGGTGGTCCTGGCGACCAACCGTCTCTACCGTGCTCGCCGCGGCCTCGATGCCGGTAACGACCTCGCCGATGGCGACCAATGGCAGGAGATCGGCCACCTGGCCAATCAGTACGTCACCGCCGCCGATCGCTGGGCACTGCGGGGATCGTGTTTCGACCTCGATCTCAGCGATGCCGACCTGCCCAGGGCCACCGTCCGACTCGTGCGGCTCGGCCGGACGGAAGTGGCCTGGCAGAGAACCTGGGACGCCGAGCAGGGCTCCCTGCGCATCGTGAGGCTCGACCTCACCGGCATGAGGTCGGGGCCGTACCGGCTACGGGTCACCGACGGCGCCGGGGCGCCGGTGCCCGGCCTCGGGTTCGAGCTCTATCTCGACCCGGAGGCGGTGGGCCAGGCCTGGCTCGGAGTCATCGAGATCGGCCTCGGTCTCGGCGACATGGGCCTGCTCGATGCCGCTGGCAACCTGCGCTCGCCCCGTTTCACCCTGCGTTTTCTGAACCGGGCCACCCGCTGGCGGTACATCTTTCCCGCCGAGCAGAGCCTCGGCGCTGGCGCCGAGGTTGCTCCCGAGCACGGCAGCGATGGGCGCGTGCTGGTCACCGCCGCTCCACGTCCCCTCACCCGCAGCGGTGTCGGCGCCCGACTACGAGCCGACCTTCCCCACACCATGGATCTGTCGGAGGAAGTGCTCTTGCCCCTGCCCGAAACCCAGCGGATCCGGTACCAGAACAGCCAGTGGTACTCCGAGATCCACACCTTCAACCTCCGAATCTGAAAACCAAAACCATGACATCGAGCTACAGAACCCCAGGTGTCTATGTCGAGGAGGTCACCAAGTTTCCTCCTTCGGTGGTGGCCGCGGAAACCGCCGTGCCCGCCTTCCTCGGTTTCACCGAGCGGACCCACAGCCGGGGAGAATCGCTCCTCCATCGCCCCATCGCCATCGACTCCTTCTTGGAGTTCGAGCAGATCTTCGGTCACCCTCCGGCCATCGGCGGATTCGACGTCACGGTCGACGCCGACGGCAAGGTCCAGGACGGCATCCGCGACCCCAATAACCACCCCTGGGCCCGCTATCGCCTGGCCCAGGCGGTGCGCCTGTTCTACGACAACGGTGGCGGCCGCTGCTA
>CAZMEL010000339.1:0-7747 GCA_964565225.1 uncultured Thermoanaerobaculia bacterium
CACCGGGGCAGCGGGTTCGGGTGGTGAGTGGAGCCTCGGAACCACCACGAAATAGGCCACCAGGCCCACCGACATGAGCACGACTCTCTGCGCCCAGTCGCTGGCGAGCGCCGAGCCTTCGCTGCCCTTGCTGGCCGCCAGGCGTCGCTCGACGGCAAAGACCACCAGCCCGTAGAAGGCTGCGTGCAGGAGCTCGCGGCCGGTCGTCGCCCAGGTAGTGGCGGGTAAGAGCCCGGTCGGGAAGAGGCGCCAGGCCGACTCCAGCCAGAGAGCTCGCAGTGCCAGGGTGAGGCCTTGCCAAGCCTGCCGGTTGCCCGCGGACTCGAAGGCCGGCGGCGCCTGGCTCAGAACCCGCAAGGCCGCCGTGACCAGGATCAGCTGGCTCACCAGGGGGAGAAACCGGAGCTCGGAGCCGCTGGCGAGAGTCCCGAGGGGAACGGACGTCGACAGGAGGCCAAGCCAGAAGAAAGGGTCCCGGATCTCCCAAGCAACGGTAGGCGAAGTCTGCGAGCTCACGGCATTGATTGTATTGCCCTGCTCGAAAAATTCACCCTCTTTCTCGGGTCCGCTCCAGAGCCCTCAACCCTTGGCCCCTCTGCCGAAACGAGAGAGGGGGGTCAGGGGTCGAGGGTGCTCTCGGGGGAGAGGGCGAGCTCCTGCCATCGAGGATCGAGGGGCAGCGTTGCGGGAGACACCAGGCTCGGTACCTCGACCAGCTTCGTGAGCTCGGCGATGGCCTCGTCGTCTCGCCCGATCCGGGCCAGGATCCAGGCCATCTCCAGGGTTCGGTAGGAGCCCGAGGCGGTGGTCGGGCCTCGGGGATCGAGATCTCGGGCCAGCAAGACGGAGGCGAGAGCCTGGTCGGCATGGCCGAGAGCGGACCACACCAGGCCGAGGGCGCCGTGCATCGTCGGGATGCTGCTCGAGAGCCCCCTGGAGGTGCTCCAGGGCTCGTTGGTGTGCTTCCCGGGCCAGCGCGGGGCGTCCGGCCCAGGTCTGAATCTCGGCCTCGAGCAGGGCGACCGGGTAGTAGAAGCCGTCCCACTGCAGGGCGTCCTGCTGCAGGCTGTCGAGGTGATCCAGAGCCTCTCCGTAGCGTCTCTCGAAGACATCCTGCCAGAACCAGCACCAGGCGGCGTAGCCGTGGGCCCGCTGGCCGGAGCTCGATTCGAGAATCTGCCGCGAGGCGGCGAGATCCCCGGCCCGTAGCCAGTGGATCTCGGCCTGCAACAACCGCGGATAGGGATCTTCGGGATGATGCGCCGCCGCCTCTGCGAAGGCTTCGAAGGCCTGTTCGTAGCGACCCAGGGCGGTCAGGATCTTGCCCTTCTCGAGGAAGATCTTGGGCGGCAGGGGCTCGGTTCTCGAGGCCCGGTCGAGTAGCTGCAGACTGCTCTCGAGTCGCCCGTGCTGTTTTTCGATCCAGGCCAGGGCCTGGAGCACGGCGGGTTCTTCCGGCTGGGCCTCGGCCAGGCGATGGAAGATCTCGAGCGTCGATTCGTCCCGGCCGTCGAGCCAGTAGTCGAGGTAGCCGGTCGCCAGGCGCACCTCGGTTGCCGAGGGATCGAGCTCGCGGGCCCTCGCCAGCGCTTCCCGCGCGAGTCGCCGATGTTCGGCTACCTGCCCGTGACCCAGGGACGCTAGCCGGGCGTGGGTGCGGGCGATTTCCGCATGGGCGAGAGCGAAAGAGGGGTCGATCTCGACCGCCCGGGTGAGCAGGGGAGCCGCGAGGAGGAGCGCCGGACGCTGCTCGGTGGAGCGGTGGAGCAGAAAGAGCCCGCGAAGATACGCCTGCAGGGCCTCGAGCTCGCGGGTGGGGGTTTGCCGGGCCCGGAGCTCGGGCGGGAGCAGAACGAAGTCGAGATCGCCGATGATGCGTGCGGCGATCGCGGACTGGGCGAGCAGGGGATCGCCGAGCTCGAGAGGGTAGCTTCGCGTCCAGAGCACGGCCTGGCTCGCCGCGTGGACGAGCTGGACCCGAACCCGATGCTCCTCGACAGCGCCCGGATGCCGCCATTGCACCGTGCCGATCACCACGTGCTCCACTCCCAGCTGGCGGTGGATGGTCGAGAGGGGGGGAGTGGCCTGTGCGAACAGGCTGGAGCTGGTGCGCGAGGTCACCGCCAGGCCCCGGACCCCGGCCAGGCGGCTGATCACCTCGTCGGTGAGGCCGGCGGCGAAGAAAGGGTCGGCGGCCCGGCCGAGCTCTCGAAAGGGAAGCACGGCCACGGTTCTGGCTTTGCTCTGCACCGGTTCGAGGCGTTCCTCCCGGTTCGACAGCAACGGGCGGCTCGGCGGAGGCTCGGGGCTCGAGGGGCCGTAGCCCAGCTGGTGTTGGGCCACGCCGAGAGCGAAGAGCAACAGGGCCCCGGCCGCCGCGAGCCCGGCGACGGCGCGACCGGGTCGAGGGCGCGGCGGCGAATCCGGCTGCCGGATCTGGAAGGAGTCGATCGTGCCGGAGAGCCATGCCAGCTCCAGGTCTCGAAGGTCGGCGAGCAGGGCTCTTCCATCGGGGTAGCGATCTTCGGGGGCCTTCTGCAGGCAGCGGTGGATGATCAATTCCAGGTCTTCGGGCCACAGGGCCGAGCGGGGACCCAGGGACGGCGGGTCGTCGCGCAGGATGGACACCGCGAGATCGAGGGTGCTCCGCCCCTCGAAGGGCCGAAAGCCGGCCGCCATCTCGAAGAGGATGATCCCGAGGGCGAAGACGTCCGACGCCGGGCCGATGTCTTCACCCTGGAGTTGCTCCGGGGACATGTAGGGAAGCGTGCCACTGATCTTGATCGAGGTCGTCGCGGTAGACGAATCGGCCCGGTCGGCATCGAAGAGTGGAGAATCGCCGGTGGGTTTGGCGAGACCGAAATCGAGCACCTTCAGGCGGCCCTGGGAGGTGACCATCAGGTTGGCGGGCTTGAGGTCGCGGTGGGTGATGCCGTGGGCATGGGCGGTTCCCACCGCATCGGCCAGGGGAATGGCGAGGGCGAGGAAGCGCTGCAGCGAAAGGCCGTGGGCGGGCAACACCCGGTCGAGGGTTTCGCCCTCGATGTGTTCCATGGCCAGGAAGTGGACGCCGGCTTCCTCACCCACCCCGTGGATGGTCACGATATTGGGATGGGTCAGGGCGGCGAGGGCCAGCGCTTCGGCGCGAAATCGATCGAGTCGATGGGGATCGGAGGCGCGGTCTTCCGCCACCACCTTGATCGCGATGTTCCGCTGGAGGCGAGTGTCTCGGGCGAGGTACACCTCCCCCATGGAGCCCTCACCGAGCTTTTCGAGGATCTCGAAGTTTTGCAGAGAGCGACCGATCATCCTGCATCCGAAATAGGTCCAACCGAAAGAATCTCTGCCGGGAGCTTCGCCAGGTCTCGAACAAGGCTGGCTCGACGCCCTCGGCGCTTCTGCATGGATCAGCTCTCAAGGACTAGGACGTGATTCGACCCTTCGAAGTTTCATGAACGGTCGTTTTTCCGGGACGAAATCGAGCCAGGCCGCTCCCGGGGCCTCGGGGCCGGGGCGGAGCAGGTGGATTCGTCGACGCGAGCCCACGGATTCTCCAACGCCTTGCCCCCCAGGTTCCGGGGGCTCGGCTCCGAGCCACAAACGGCACCGCTCGTGATCGCGCCGGCAATCCTCGGGTAGGGCTTCGACCAAGGCTCTGCCGAGGATCCCAAAGGTCATTCTCGCATTGATTTCGCCCAGGGGTTGGCAATGGAGCTCGCCGTCCCGGAGGAAGAGGAAGCCGTCGACCCCCAGGGGACCCCGGTAGCCCGCCGCTCGCGCCGCGTTGCCCACCGCCGAGACGACGTCCAGCACCTCTGCGGTGCTCTCGGCCGAGAGCCAGGCTTCGAGCGTTCTCGACGGGCAGAGCTCGAGGCCCCGGAAGACGCCTCGGGCGTCGACCCGCTGCCGGTGCGCGGAGAGAACCTCCACGCGGTCGTGAAACACCAGTAGCGAAACTCCGAAGTCGAGCTCTCGATCGACCCATGGCTCGAGCAGAAGGGGAGACTGGCGTCGCAAGAGCCGTGTGGCGACCGACCGAGTGGTTGGCTCCAGCTGGTCCCCGCAACCGAGCACGCGGTGGCGCCCCGCCGCCGACCAGGGCGCCTTGAGGACCCAGGTTTCGGCCCGACCGAAGACCGGATCGAGGAGCCGGCGCTCCAGCTCTTCGAGAGAAGACACCAGAGCCGATCCCGGTAGGCGGCACCCGAGGCGTCCCGCGAGCTCGAAGAAGAACGCCCGATGGTGTACGTTCGCCGCGGCTCGGGGAGAAGGCACCTCGGCCTCCCAGAGGCGCTCGGCGAGCGTGATGCGTTGCGAGGCCTCGCTTTCGTTCTCTCTGCTGTCCGCGAGTGCCTTCGAAGAGCGCCTGGCTTCGGCGACGGAGGCGGACTCGGCCCAGGCCAGGATGCGTGAGGTTGGGTGAAGGCTCGACAGGGATCCGTGCTCGAGCCGAGGGGAGGGGAGCCAGTCGAGCGCCGGCACCCGTCCCGAAGCCACCGGTGCCTCCAGGAACAGAACATCGCGCGGGTGGGCCAGCGTACGCAGCAGAGTGCCGAAGGCCGCTGCCGTGGCTCGTGCCGTCCGGCCCGGGCTCTCGCCCGCCAGCTCCGCTTCCCAACCGAGGTTGGCGACCAGCCGTCGTGGTGCTCGCAGGGCCCTTCGGCAGGCCGTTTCCCGAAGCTCAGGCATCGTCGCCCGAGCTCTCCAAGCGGCGAATGAAATCCGCGTCGAGCCCGGCCGCCGCGCGGCCCGAGGAGTGGAAGATCCTGCCCTTGGCCTTGGCCGGCCGCAGAGGCCAGGTGAGATTTTCGCGGTAGGTCTGCCAGCTGCTCTCCTCGGGCGGACGAAATATCTGCAGCCAGGTCCAGCCGAAGCGCACGTGCTCGATCTCGTCGCGGTGCACCCGGTCGATCACCTTCGCCGTCTTCTCGTCTCCGGCCTTGCGGGCCGCGGCGGCCAGATCCAGCGTGTGGTCGAGGTTGGCGTTCTCGAAGGTCAGCGACATGGCGCAGATGAAGCGTAGGGGCGAGGTGAGCTCCCGCGCCTTGTTCCAGAAATAGCCGCTCACCGGGAAATCGCCGAAGCGAATGCCGAGCGCTTCGGTGCGGGCGATGTACATCCGGGTGTGGCGTTGCTCGTCGTCGAGAATCGCCAGCAGACCGCGGCGGAAGGCGGGGGGTGCGTCGGGGTAGGCGAGCAACGCCCAGGCGAAGAGCTCGGCGGCCTGCAGCTCGTGATTGGCCAGGGCGTGCAGGATCCGTCCGCGCTGGACCGGGTCGCCCATGCCGGCGAGGGCGGGGACCTTGGCTCGTTTGCCGGGAACGATCGGCAGCTCGGGAGGCCGCCCCGGTGCGGCGGGAGCCGGCAGCCGCCCAGGATCATGGTCGGTGAGGTCTGGCGGGAGAGGAGCCAGCTTCTCGGCCAGGGATTTCGTGGTGACGATCCGTGCGGCAGCTTCGTGTATTTCCAAGTCTTCTCTCCAGGAGGCCCGATCTCTTCTCGACGGTTCTCTCTCCAGCCATTGTAGTGAAGAGACGGCGGTAGGGAAGAGACGGCGGGAGGGCGCCTGTTATTCTCGGACTCTGATGCCAGAGGAACGACTGACCGCGGCTCGAGGGCCGCTCGAGACCCTGCTGGAGAAACAGGGCGTCGTGATTCTCGACGGCGGCCTCGCCAGCGAGCTGGAGGCCCGCGGAGCCGACTTGCGCGACGATCTGTGGTCTGCCCGGCTCCTCCGGGACGATCCCGAGCTCTTGCAGCAGGTGCACCGGGCCTATCTCGAGGCCGGGGCCGACTGCATCGTGACCGCCAGCTACCAGGCTTCGGAAGCGGGTTTTCGACGCCAGGGGTCGAGCGCCGAGGAATCGGCCGAGTGGCTGCGCCTCTCGGTTCGGCTCGCTTGCCGTGCCCGCGACGAGTTCTGGCAGAGCTGCAACGATGGAGCGAGGCACCGACCGCTGGTAGCGGCGAGCATCGGTCCCTTCGGCGCCGTGCTGGCGGATGGCTCGGAGTATCGAGGAGCCTACGGGCTCCGGGAGGAGGCTCTCTACCGATTCCACGTCGAACGCTGGAAGGTGCTCGCCGAGGCCGGGGGCGATCTGATGGCCTGCGAGACGATTCCCGATCGGGCAGAGGTGCTTGCGCTCGGCCGCCTGTTCGACGAAACCCCCGAGCTCTCGGGTTGGGTCGCCCTCAGCTGTCGCGACCCGGAGCACCTGGCCGACGGCACCGAGCTGGTCGAGGTCGCCGCCGGGCTCGACGCGGTGCCCGGGGTCGTCGCCCTCGGTGTCAACTGTGTGCCGCCGGCCTGGGTGCCGCGGTCCCTGGCCGTTCTGCGACAGACGACGGCCAAACCCCTGGTGGCCTACCCGAACTCGGGAGAGTCGTGGAATGCGGAGCAGAAACGCTGGGACTCGACGGCCGTCGAGCGCCCGGAACTCGGCGCCGAGGCTCGGCACTGGATCGACGCGGGTGCCCGCCTTCTCGGTGGTTGCTGCCGCACGGGGCCGGCCGATATCGCCTCGCTCCGCCGCGCGGTCATCGGTCGGCGAGATTCGGCTCAGCTCTCGACCGGTGCGCCCAAGAGCTCCCGCAGGTAGACCAGGCCGCCCTCGAGGTCGTGGAACTCGCCGTCGATCTGGGCCTCGAAACAGCGATCCAAGAGAGGCTTGAAATGAGGACCCGGGGTCTCTCCGAGGTCGATCAGGTGGCGTCCCAGAACCATCGGCCGCGGGGCCTGCCTCTCCAGCTCCAGCTCGCCGGCCTTGGCGAGCAACCACTCGCCGGCGGGAAAGCCGTCGAACGGTAGAGGAGGGCGGCCGGCGTGATCGGCCCGGGCGACACGGACCAGGCGGTCGATCCGGCCCACTCGACGAGCCAGGCGGCGGATGGCGGCGGCCGAGGCCTCGGCCTTGTACAAGACGATCGGCTTCAAGTGCTCCCGCACGAGAGCGACCACCTGCTCGACCAGGCTCTGCTGGTCGGTGAGCCGCCCGAGGAAGGAGCGGGTGGGGGCTTCACCGGCCTCCTCGTGGCCCTTGGAACGGATGCGGCCGTCCTCCATCTGGGTCGTGGCCGGCTTTCCGAGGTCATGGCAGAGGCACCCGAACCCGACCACCAGGTCTTCCCAGGGATCCTCGATCCGCTCGCCGGCAAAGGCATCGAGCACGTGCAGAGTGTGGATCCAGACGTCGCCCTCGGGGTGCCATTCGGGTTCCTGTGGGCAGTCGATCAGCTCTTCGAGCTCCGGGAAGTAGGCGATCCAGCCGCAGTCGCGAAGGAATTCGAGGCCGAGGGAGATCCGTTGTCCGCGCAGCAGGAGCTTCTTCCATTCGTCGAGAATCCGCTCTCTGGGGAGTCCCTCCGGCTCGATCGTGCGGCACAGCTCGACCGTGTCCTCGGCCACTCGGAGCTCGAACCGGGCGGCCATCTGCATCGCCCGCAACACCCGCAAGGGATCCTCGCCGAACTGCTCGGAGACATGCCGGAGCACCCGAGCTTCGAGATCCCGAGCCCCACCGTAGGGGTCGAGCAGCTCCCGGGAGAGCGGGTCCCAGGCCATGGCGTTCATGGTGAAGTCCCGCCTGCGGGCCGCCGCCTCGAGGTCGAGGTCGGGGTCGGAGAAGATCTCGAAGCCCCGGTGCCCGAGGCCTCGTTTGGACTCCCGCCGCGGAATCGAGACGTCGATGGGCAGGTGGCGGATCTTCAACACTCCGAACGAACGGCCGACCAGATCGAGATCGAAACG
>CAZMEL010000340.1:0-7744 GCA_964565225.1 uncultured Thermoanaerobaculia bacterium
CCAGGGAGATGACCAGCAGGGAGAGAGGGAGCAGAACCACCAGATCTTCGAGGATGTGGATTCCCAGCAGGGCCTCGGCCACCGGCGCTCCGACCACCAGGATCCGGTCGGTCCCCCCTTCGAACGGTGCCACCAGGTCACGGATCTGCCGGTAGAGACCGAGGCGGCCGGCTTCCCCCGTGGCGGCGGGTACCCCGACCAGGATACTCGTGGCCCGGCCATCCCGAGCGACCAGGGTGCCGTAGAGAATGTCGGCGGCGTCGAGGTCGCCGCGCAGCTCCTCGAGCTGCTCCGGCGTCTCCGGTAGGGGGTTCAGGTAGGGGCGAAAATCGAGGGTGCCGGGAAACACCTTGTCTCGGGCTTCCGTGGCCAGGCTGGTGACCTGGGTCGGACCGATGGTCTCGAGCGCCGAGGCGGCATCGGTGATCGCCTGCACGCGCGCCAGGGTCTCCGGATTGAAGATCCCGTCGGCGTGCCGGCTCTCCACCAGGATGACGATCGGGTCGCGGAGGCCGAATCGCTCGCGGAGCTCGGCGTCCTCGAGGATCACCGGATCTCCCGCCGGCACCAGGGCATGGCCATCGGTGCGCAGCTCCAGGCGCAGCAGCCCCGGAGCCGCCAGGGCCACCAGGAGGATCGCGCCGAGAATCGTCGCTCGCGGTCGCCGGACCGACAACCGCCCGAGGCTCAGGGCCCACCGGGCCGGAGCCTCCGGATCGGAGGGCGCGGGGCCGAGAGTCTCAGCTCGGTCCGAAGTCCGATTCGCCGACATCGAAAAAGGAAAGCCTCCTGGACGTGGATCCGTCGCCACTACATCGAGCCGGGCACGGAGAGAAACCACAGAGCCGGCCCCCCGAAAGGAGCCGGCTCATCAGATCACGGTTCAGACCGCGCTCACTGCTTGCGGTCGCAGATCGGATTGACGCAATGCAAGTGGTCGTCTGCCGGATTGGGATTCGCGTGGCAGGTGGTCAGATCTTTGTGGATCTGCAGGCAGCTCTGGCCCTGGGTGTCGCAGGTCACGCCGGGGTAGAAATTGCTGGTGCAGGGCACGGCGAGATCGGCCTTGGCATCACAGTCGGTATCGACCTGGAAAGCCTGCTTGACTTCCAGACCACCGGAGAGACCCTTGTCGCACCAGGGCATGCCGTTGATCGCCAGGTTGACCCGCTGGGTGAGCGGGCCGAGGACGGTTCCCGTGTTCACCTCGGTGAAGTTCAGGCAGACGTCGAGAGCGAGCTCGCCATCGGCGGTACCGCAGCCGCAGCCCTCGTCTTCCAAGCAGAGCTTCACATCGTTGATCGGCTGCACGGAGCAGCAGGAGGAGCAGGTGCAGGCACTGACCTGCCAGGTCGTGACCTCACCGGTGGTCGGGCAGTCGACCGAGAGCACGTCGAGGCTCTCGAGGCTCACGGAACGCACGACCATCGGCACGGACTGGCAGAGGCCGTCCTTGAAGTTGACGTCCTTGAGGCGCTCGATCACGGTGTCGGCACTTCCGAGAATGCCCGGAGGATTGGTGGCCAGAGGTTTGCCGCCCATCGGAATGACGGTGAAGATCGGCGCCGAGCCCGGGCAGAAGAACCCTCTCGGAATGTCCAGGTTGGCCACGGTGCTGCCGTCACTCGGAGTCTCCCAGGCATCGATTCCGCTCTGGACGACGACCTGCGACAGGGCCGGGCTGGCGAGCACGAGCCCGAGCACCAGGGCCAAGGTCGTACAGACGATTGAAACTTTGTTGCGATTCACGATTCGAACCTCCTCTTCCGCTGGCCCGCCACGACCTCTTCGGGTCGTGGAAGACACTCTTTCTGGGATGCTCACCAGGGCACGGCCTGGCGTCGCTCGAACCCGCACGCTAAAACGTCCACACGGTCTGGACTTTTCGAAAGGAAATAGATGGGACCAGAGGATTGTGATAGAGACAAGGTTTGATGTCAAGTCAAATAGCAATGTGTGGATGGTCTATAGAGGGCTCGGCCAGGCCCCGACACCTGCGGTAAGGAGCCTCCAACCCACTCGACCCGGTTTTTCGCTCTCGATGAAAACCAAATGGAAATGCAGGGGTCGTCAGGTCGAATACATAGATCGACTGTGCAATGACGAGCGAATGGAGCCCAGACGATCTATGTATGGCGGAGGCACGAATCGAGGCGAAGGCTCAGCGGGTGCGGTTCTTGAAGAGAATCTTCTTGCGCA
The DNA here is from genome assembly GCA_964565225.1 of uncultured Thermoanaerobaculia bacterium. Taxonomy (GTDB): domain Bacteria; phylum Acidobacteriota; class Thermoanaerobaculia; order Multivoradales; family J023; genus CAZMEL01. The sequence continues at coordinate 2,200 of CAZMEL010000340.1, forward strand.
TCGGAGAGAGGTTGATCTCGTCGACGACCAGAGACGGCGGCTGGCAGAGCAGATACCCCACCGCCGCCGCCACGTCCTCGGGAGACAGGGCCTCTTCCGGCTCCGAGCCGGGCTCGATGGGTAGATCATCGAAGAAGGGAGTGCGGACCAGACCCGGATGGACGATCGAGACTCCCACGCCTCCGCGGGTGCATTCGTCTCGCAGCGCCTGGGCCAGCCCGCGCAGACCGAATTTTGCGGCGCAGTAGACCGCCCCGTTGCGCGAGCCCCGGAGCGCAGCTTCCGAGCCCAGGAACACCAGGTGCCCTCTCCCGCGCCGCTTGAGGTGGGGCAGGAACGCACGAGTCACGAAGATCTGAGAGGTGAGGTCGAGGTCGATCAGGGAGCGGATCTGCCGGTAGGAAGCCTGCTCGATCCCTCCGAGCAGCCCGCGCCCCGCGGCCAGCACCAGCGCGTCGACGGCACCACAGCTCCTGGCCAGCTCCTCGAGACGCCGGGGGAGAGTTTCGAGATCCTCGAGATCGAGGGCCACGCCGCGAAAACCCGGCCGAGCCAGCTCGCGATCCTCCGCCCGGCGACCCACTCCGACGACCCGGAAGCCCCGAGCCAGCAGGTCGTCACAAATCGCGCGCCCGATGCCCGAGGTGGCCCCGGTCACCAGGGCTTCCCGCCGTACCTGCGGCTCAGCCACCGGAGGCCTCGTGGGGAAAGAAGACCGAGGCGTCGACCCAGCCCGCCAGCTCCTGACGGCAGAACTCGAGCATCTCCTGCTCCAGCTCCCGGCGGTAGGAGACCATGCCGTCTTGCAGCTGCATCGGGCCGGCGAGCAGGGAGGAGTCGGGATAGAGCCGGTCCATCTGGCGAAAGAAACCGGCGGGAAGGCGAAAGGGGCCGAAGGTCACGGAGTGGATGGGGTGACCGTCCAGGGTTTCGAACACCCGGCGAAAGAGACCCCGGTACTGCACGCGAAAATCCGGTGTCAGAAGCAGCGGATCGAAGCGCAGGCCGAGGGGCCAGCCGCGGGCACCGAGCTTCTCCATCGCCACCAGGCGTCGCTCGAGGTCGGGCACCCCTTCTTCCAGCTCGCGGGAGATCGTCTCCGGCGTGAAGCTGAAGGCCACGACACATCGCTCCCAGGGCTCCACCGCCAGCAGAGGATCGATGCGGGTGCTCTTCGTCCGCAGCTCGAGCCACGCTCCGGGCAGACCCCGAAACACCGGCAAGGCTTCCTGCACGAACCCGGTCACTCCCTCGAAGGCGAGGCTGTCGCAGTCGTACCCGGAGAAGAAGTAGGTCGAGCCTTCGGCCGTCGAGCTCCGAGCCTCCTCCGCGATGGCCGCGAAGAAATCCTCGTAGTTCACGAACACCACGTAGTGAGCCGAGCTGTACATACCCTGGAGAAAACAATACCGGCAGTCGTAGAGGCAGTTGAGCATGTGGGAGAAATAGAAATTGCGATCTCCGCCGATTCCGTAGCTCTCGGGGGTGGGCAACACCAGGCGCCCCTGCTTGCGAGCCAGGATCAGGGCCGGTCGCTTCTTCTGCAGGCGAAAGCTCTGGGCCCTGGGATTGAAGATCTCGCCGTATCGCTGGCACGGCACCACCCGAGCCCTGGGGAACCGCTCGAGGATGTTGCGAGTCCGCGGCAGGTCCGCCACTTCCTCCTCGACATAGATCATCGAAACCATGGGCTCTGGGTGTCCGGTCTCAGGCTTTCGGAGGGTCCGCGGGGGTGGGCAGGATCCGCGCCGTCCACCAACCGGCCGCGAAGGTGGCGCAGGCCCAGGCGATCCCCAGCGACAACGACAGGAGGAATCCCGACCAGGGAGCCGACTCCAGGGCCCCGAGCTGTTCGATCTTCAACCCCACGTCGTCTCCCCGCAGGGTGTCCTGCCAGGTTTGCCAGGCCGGCAGGCGGGTCACCAGAATCGAGCCGATCTCGTAGGCGTCGCCGGTGAGGGAGAGGAACGGAGCGAGGGCGAAGGGCAGCGAGAAACCGAACCAGCCGGCAGCGCCCCGACGGCCCGCCAGCCGCAGCAACCAGACGCCGGGAAAGAGGGTGAGCACAAAAGGCCCGAGAACCGTGACCAGGTAGACCAGATCGCAGCCGCCGGTGTCGAAGCCCGAGAGACGCCCTGCGTATTCACTCCCCGCCACTACGAAGGGAATCCAGGCCGCCAGCAGATCTCCCCCGTACCAGCGCGAGATCTCCAGCGTCTCGACGCTGCCGCCGGCTGCCAGGCAGGCCCCGGCGTGCAGCAGCTCGTGCAGCGGCACGTAGACCCACCACCCCGCCAGCAGGCCGAGAAACATCCGCCCCAGGCCGGTGGCTCCCGTTTCGAGGCAGCGGTCGAACCCGTCCGAGATCTCTCGCAGGGGTCGGATCGCAGCGGCGCGTAGACCGCTGCCGTCAGCCATCTTGCTCTCCCGCTCGCGGCCAGGCCACCGGGCCGACCAGCAGGGTGCGGCCATCGGGCAGGAGAAAGGAACCCTCCAGCTCGAGCCGCGGCTCTCCCTGCAGGTGGACCTCGATGTCTCCGCTCTCCACTTTCTGCTGCCCTTCGAGAATGGGCACGTGCAGGCGCAGCAGATCGGAGCGCCGGAAGGTACGCTCGAGCGCACCGTCGCGCCCGGCCCGGTACATGTCGAAGCGGTAGAAGTCTCCCGGAATCACCTTGCCGAAAGAGCCGTTCAGGCTCCGCGCCTGGAGAAAGTTGCTGTCCATCAAGGAGAGCTCCGTGATCTCGCCGTTGCGGTTGGTGATCGAGAGGCGCAACAACCAGCCGCGCCCGGTCCGACGCTGCAGGCTGACGCCGAGCTCCAGATCCGGGGCCGCGGGCTCGCTGTCGAGGGCGTTGAGGAGATTCTCCACCGAGAGGGTCAGGCGCTCTTCGTCGCTGGGCAGGCGGTAGTACACCTCGCCGAGGTGATTGGGCAGCTCCAGGGACCCGAGAAGGCGCTGAAGCTCCTCGATGTCGGAGGTGGCGGCCCGCACGACCCGCACCGCCTCACCCGGCGCGACCTCCCATTTTCCGACCTGTGTTCGCCGCTCGGCCTCCACCGAATACACCCGGCGGTTGACCCCCTCGAGAGAGAAACCGGGCCGCAGCTTGAGGTGGCGATTCCAGAGAATCTCCTGCAACGAGAGCGGGGTCATCCGTGACTTCACTCCCCCATCCTTGCCGAGGTGGGAGGCGGTTCCCAGGGTGACGATCCCGAGGAGATAGGGCACCCCGAGCTCCTCCACCCGCTGAAGATTGCGCTCCAGCTCGACGAAGTCCCAGGCCGCCCCGCTCTCGGCCTCGTAGATCCGCTGGCCGTAGAGAAAGGGCACCACGAAATCCAGGGGTTTCAGAGCCTCGGCCAGGAGATCCTCACCGAGCCACTCCCGGCGCAGGGAGATCGAGAGCAGGAGGGTGCGGTCGAGAGAGTCGCGAACGGCGTCGAGGAAGGTGGCCAGGGCCTCGAACGAACGCACCTCTCGCAGATCGAAGTGCAGGCCGACCGGAATCGCCCCGCGCGTCTCCACCTCGAACCGCAGCTGCTGTGCAATCTCGACCACCTGCTCGGCCAGCCTCTCGGCCCGCTCCGGAGCCCCCTTGAAGTCACCGGTGATCGCCAGGGTCACCGGCATCGACGGCGGGAGTGTCGGCAGCTCGAGCCGCTCCAGGGGACCGTCGCCGCCTCCCATGTCGAAACGCGCCACCGTGATTACGGCCTCCTCCAGGCCCACTTCCCGTAGCCGCGCCACCTGGCTCGATTCCAACGGTGTCGAGTTGCTACCGATCCACAGCATCGAGGTGGCGGTACGCTCCCGCTGCGACGTGAGATCCTTCAGGCAGCCGCCGCAGCCCAGGCCGACAGCGATCAGAAGGATCACACCACTCGTATACGGGCCTCTCATCTTGGATCTCCCGGTTCTTGGATCTCAGATTGTTCTTTTCCATCTGCCGACGCGTCAAGGGCCGAAGCGTCGCGGGGCAACACCAGCACCACCTCGAGGCCTCCCGGCTCCCGGTTGTGGGCCTCGATCTGCCCCCCATGTTCTTCGACGATCCGCCGGGTGATGGCCAGTCCGAGGCCGGTGCCCGTGTCGTAGGTCGAAAAGTAGGGCTCGAAGATTCGCTGCAGCATCTTCGGCTCGACGCCGGGTCCGTCGTCGAGCACGCGGATCCGGATCTCCTCGTCCTCCTGCTCGGCGAGGATCTCGACCTCTCCCTGGCCAGCATTGGCACGCAGAGCGTTCTCGATCAGGTTGCGCAGCGCGCGGCTCAGGAGCTTGGCATCGAAGCGCAGGAGCAGACTCTCCGACCCCACCCGCAACCGGATCTCCACTCCCTGGCCCCGGGAGGCGTCGCGGTAGATCTCGGTCACTTCTCTCAGGGTCTCCAGCAGATCTCCGGCAACCAGCTCGGCCCTCGGGATCCGGCTGTAGATCGAGAAGTCCGAGGCCAGGTCTCGCAGCTCCTCCACCTGCTTCAAGATGTTTCCGGTGCAACGATCGAAGATGGGGCCGAAGGCATCGGGATTGTCGCGGTAGACCAGTTGCATGTGCTCGGTCGACAGGCGGATCGGGGTGAGTGGATTCTTGATCTCGTGGGCGATGATCCGCGCCATCTCGGCCCAGGCTTCGAGCCGCTGGCCACGCAGAACCTCGGTTGCGTCGTCGACCACCAGCAGCGCCGACGACTCCTCGCCCTCACCGAGGGGTACCCAGATCAGGGTCCAGTCGCGGTCGTCGCCCTGGGGATCCTGGACTCGCAGGGTTGCCTTCCTGACCCCGGCCTGCATCTGCCCCACGAGCTCGGCAACGGCGCTCAGCCGTTCCTCCTGCGCCAGCCGGCTGGGCAGATGAGAGCCCACGTCGGCTCCCAGCAGGTCGACCGCTACCCGATTGCGGAGCACCACCCGCCCGGAGCTGTCGAGGGAGACCACACCCGAGGTGATGTTCTCGACGATGCGTTCCACGAGCTGCTTCTCTTTGACCAGACGGCGCCGGCCCTGGGCGATGCGGCGGGCCATGTCGTCGATGGCGGTGGCCAGGGCCGAGAGCTCTTCCTCCCGCGGCTTCACGCCGAGGAACGGTGCTCCGCGGGCGATGTTCCGGGTGCCTTCGATCAGGGCCATGATCGGCGTGGTAAAGCGATGGGCGAGGCGGCTGCCGACCCAGAGGAGCAGCACGAAGAGAGCCGTGGTCACCAGCACCGCCCGCCGCCGCGAGCTGGCGAGCTCCCGGATCACCTCTTCTTCCTGCTCGATCAGCGGCACCGAGAGGAAGAGCCCGCGCTGCGAAAACGCGAGCCCCGGTACGTCGAGCGGAGCATAGAGCTCCAGGTAGGGGTTCTCCGAGGCTTCCTGGGTGCGGGTGCCGAGCTCGTAGTGCAGGAGCGCCAGGCGTGAGAACACCTCGCCGGGAATGCGCCGGGGCAAGAGGCCCGCGGTGAAGAGCTCTTCCTGGCTCGAAACCAGCACCTGGCTCCCCCAGTAGAGATTCACCTGGTGCTGTACCACCCCGGAGAGACACTCCATCCGGGCGCGGTTGATC
>CAZMEL010000341.1:0-7614 GCA_964565225.1 uncultured Thermoanaerobaculia bacterium
AGGTAGAGCAAGCCGGAGTCGACCTTGAGCGCGTATTGGGGAAGAGACTGGCCGGCATCGCCGGGAGGCCCGCTGACCCCGGTGCCGTCGGGAGAGAACACTCCGTTGTGGCAAGGGCAGAAGAAACGGTCGTTCTGGGGCTCCCAGTGCACCTGGCAGCCAAGATGGGGGCAGGTGGACGAAAGGGCGACGAAGTCCGTGGCCTCCGCACCTTCGCCCTGCCGTGCGACGTTGACACTGGCACCTCCCGGGGTCCGGAAGAGCAGTGAATCTCCGCGCCCGAGGCGATCGGCTCGGGCGACGTACATCCACCCCTTGGCGGGAGGACGCGCGGGGAAGAGGAAACGCACACACATGGCTGCCAGGGTGCCGTAGGCCGCCGCGAGGCCGGCGAAGACGGCGACATTGCTCAGTCGCGCCAGCCAGGAGCGGCGTTCCTCGGAAACCGCAGCCAATGAAGACGATTCCGAGGCGCTGGGCATTTCGGACATGGTCTCGACCTTTCTCGAAAGCGAGGTTTTCCTCGCTCAGTTTCTCGGCTCCCCCCACGAGCCCGCCACCCTCGAATGGATGGGCTGCACACACTTTCGGATGGGATGACGACTACCCCATTGGGTAGTGCGCGGTGAGACCGGTCGGAGACGGATCGGATCGATCGAGCAGCGGAGAGGTTCCGCGTCCGGCAGGGACGCTGACCACCGCGACGGGCTTCCGCCCCTCGCTCGGCCACGAGCCTCAATCGGCCAGGACCGAGCCCAGCGTCTCTTCGAGCAGACGGTTGAACGCCGGAGGATCTTCGAGCATCGGGAAATGCCCGGTGCCGGACAGGGTTCGGAGCGTGATGCCGTAGGTCTCGAGCCCGGCCACCCGGGTCGGACGCCAGTCGGCGGAGTTGATCAGGGCCACCGGAATGCCGCTCTTGCAGATCGTGGCCAGACTCTGGCGCAGGGCCTCGCGGCTGGCGAGGATCTCTTCGAGGGCACCGACCGCCACACCGGCAGGTGGTTTCGCCATGGCGGCCCGGACCCGGGCGACGAGCTGCGGATCGGCATCCGGGAGGAACATGGAGCGGATATGGTTCGAGCGCGCCGACTCCGGGTCGTCGAGAAAGGGCTCGAGCACCACCCTCGACATTTCCGGAGACGACTCCGCCAGCAGATCCCAGTAGGTCTCGACACCCACCATCGCCAGAGGCCTCGCTCGCAGGAGCCGAGCCGCCTCGGCCACCACCGAGCCCGCCATGGAGTGCCCGACCAGCACGACTCGTCTCGCCTCCAGGGCCTCGGCCACCGCCGCCACGTCGCCACCGAAGGCCGGCATCGACCAGCGGGCTCGCCCCAGGCCCGACTGGCCATGACCGCCGAGATCGAGGGTCACGACCGTGAAGCGGTCGTGCAAGGATTCGACCTGCCGAGCCCAGAAACCACGGTGGCAACACCAACCGTGGACCAGGATCACGACGATCGGCCCGTTGCCCGCGATCTCGTAGGCGATCCGCACGCCGTCGGCGGAGCGAGCCCAGCGCGGAGGCCCGGGAGCACCGATCACGAGGCGGCTTCGACCTCGGCGGCCACCGCGTCGATCACCGCGGGTGCCAGCAGGCCGAGCTCCGCGGCGTGTCGGGCGAGCTCGATGCTGTCCTGGACCCTCACCATCGGCACTCCGGCTTCCTGCGAAGCACGCACCGCCTTGTCGACTTTCGCGTCGTTGTCACTATCGCGCTCGGGATCGACATCGCGGATGTAGATGGCGCGGATCCGCTCCGGACCGTAGCGTTGCGCCGCCTCGAGATAGAGCTCGGCGTCGGCCTGCCCGGAGTCGCCGATGAGCACGAAGCCGAGGTAGGGGTAGAGGCCCAGCAGGTCTTCGGTCTTCTCCAGCTTGTGGCGGTGACCGGCGCTCTGGATGAGCTTCTCGTCGTCGAGCCCGAGATCTTGCAGCAGGAGCGGCCCCTCGGGTAGATCCTGGGCGGCGAGAAAATCCCGCAGGAGCTCGTAGAGGTTCCAGGGAGAGCTGGAGACGTAGAACACCGGGTTGCCCTGCTCCCCCGCCGGGCCGTCGCGAAAGCCGCGGTAGAGGGCTCCGACTCCCGGCAGGGGCACACGGGTGAGCGAGTTGCCGAGAAAGGTGAGCTTCGCCAAGGTGAGGATCTCGGTCACTCCGGAGAAGAGCACGGTATCGTCGACATCGCTGACCACGGCGATCTCGGCGGAGCTCGGCGGGGTGTAGATCCGGCCCGTACCCTCCACGGTTTCCTCGTCCTCGTCCCCGGTGGCCGCCCGCACCGTGTAGCTCTGCCAGGGGGTCGCCAGGGGCTGCTCGAGGGGAAGAGCGAGATGGAAATACCCTTCTTCATCGGTGGTGGCGGGCACCTTCCGCCCCGCCAGCTCCACCTCGACCGCGCGCCCCGGGAGCTCGTCGCTCTCCCAACGGCGAAACGTGGCGCCGAGATTGTCCCACCAGGAATCGTCGTCCTGCGGGGCTCGGGGAGGCCGATTGGCCAGCAGCCGACCCGAGAAACGCGCTTCGTCGTGGGTAGCGACCCCGCGAAACGTCTGGATGTACCGCGGGCGGTCGAGCCCGAGCCTGTGGGCCAGCTCGCGCCACCGCTCGTCGAAGGCCTCCTCCACATCCACCACCTTCTCCTGCCAGGCCGCAACGATCTCTTTCCACCACTTCGGTTGTCGGCGACTGCTACGGGAGCTCATCTTGCCTCCTTGCCCGGATCGAAATCACGAATGCCTTCGAGAAACCTATCAAACCAGGCTCGAAGAATCGTCGTGGTCAATCCATCACGATCTTCAGGAGGCTTCCCGGAAGGAGCTCGGAGAAATTCAGAGTCAGGGTTTCGTTGCCCCTGCCGATGTGCACCGTTCCGTCGGAATCGGCACCGAGACCCAACAGGGCGGCCTTTCCGTTCTCGTCGGTCCGAAAGGGCCAACCCCAACCCGTTCTCTGGTAGGCGAGCATCAGGTCGAGATTGCGTATCTCGATACCATCCACGACGAGGCTCAGAGGAACCCCATCGCGCGGCTTCCCCAGCCCATCGACCACCCGCACTCCGATCGATCTCGCGGGGGCGGCATCGACTCGCAGAGTACCGCCTCCACTCACCAGGCTTCCCGGATAGGCGGCGAGCCGGGCGCGGGGATCGAGCACCACCAGGTCGCGGCCTTCGAGGCATTCGCGATCGAGCGAGACCTTGCCACCAGAGTCCGCCACGTCGAGGCATCCGAGGTCCAGCTTCGGTGCGTCTTGCAGGAGCGAGGCGACCAGCGCACCGTTCAGGTAGGCTCCCCGGCCCACGACCAGCGCAAATCGAACCCCACCTTCGCCCTCGGGGATCAGCTCCACCTCGATCACCTCGCCGTCGCGGGGTGGTCGTTCGAGCTCCCGGCTGAATCTCCGGTAGCCTTCTTTCAGGACATTGACCCGGTAGAGACCATCCGGCGGGTCGTGGACCGTCACCCGGCCATCGGCCTGGGTCTCCAGAACCCGCACCTGGAGCTTCTTGCGCCGCTCCCCGTGCCAGTCCAACGTACCGTCGACGAACTCGAGGCGATGCTCCGGGTAGCCTTCGAATTCACACCTGGCCTCCGCTACGGGCTGGCCGGTCGAAACATCGATCACCTCCAGGGACAGGCGAGGACCGACATCGATCTCGATGTCCAGCCGACCACTCCCCCGGATCACCGCTCCTTGCAGACTTCGACAGACGCCAGAGTCTGCACAGGCCATCACCTCGTAGTGGCGATCGAGCCCGAGAAGCTCTTGGATCGGCCGGGAGCTGTCGCCCCGCAGCTCGAAGGCCGGGTCGAATCGATGGGTGCCCCGGCCGAAGTAGTAGGCGTGGTATTCCAGATTTTCGGTTGGAAAGGCACGTCGCCCTTCGCCCCAGACCGGCCGGAAGATCAAGGCGCCCGGTACCGGCCGGCCCTCGAGCAGGAGGTTGCCGTAGAGCTCGAGCTCGCGCAGATCGATGGTCCGGAATCGGATCGAGTCTTCGATCAGCTGTCCGCCGACGAACCGGGGAACCACACCGAAACCGAGGGCGTAGAGCTGGTCGGAATCGATGATGGCATCCACTCGATATCTGCCGTCATCGAGCCGAGAAAACTCGTAACGAAACGCACCGGGTCGTAGATCCAGGATCTCGAGCAGCTCTCCCGAAAAGGTGCTCGCACTCTTGGGATCCTGGATCGGCACGGAATCGCCGGTCGCGGTGCGAAACAATCGTAGCTCTGCCACGGAATGGGGGCGCAGGGGCCGGTAGTCGATATGTAGCTCGAGGGTCCCACGTCGTTCGAGCTCTACCGTAGCCAGCTCTCGGGCCGTGCCACCCGCCGGCACGATCTCGATCCCCTCGCTGACCAGCTCGGGATGAGAGATGTGCAAGCTCACGGGCTCTGCCGGTACCGCGCGAAAGAAGGCCGAGGCTCTTCGATCACCGCCGATCAGCGCCAGCGGTTTTCTTGCCTCCTGGCTTCCCCGGAGAACGACCTCGAAGGCGGAGAGATCGAGCGCTTGCTCGAGCTCGGGAAAGGACAGACCCACCAGCAAGTCCTGCAGGTGTGCAGGAGGCAGCTCCGGGAGCTCGACGTCGAGGGTTTCGCCCTGCTCACATCGCTCGGGCCCCGCCATTCCCAGGAGCTCGCCCTGCCGCACGGAGTAAACCAAGAACCGGCCAGCCGGCACGTTCAGCTCCCGCCGGTGGCTCGATACCGCTCGATGAACCGAGCCTTCCTCGAGGGAGACGAAATCGACCCGCGTCACCTTCTTCGGGTCGAGAGACTCTGGCAGACGAACGCGGCACGCGGGCACCACCGGCCAGACCACGTCTTTCCTCTGGTGGAGCGAATCCGCCGTGACATTGATACGACCCGGCACGGCGGTCACCCAGCCCGGCGCCTCCGCCTCCCAGAGCCACACACCCACCCGATCGAGGGAAACGGGCAGAGATGCGGAGGTCTCCTGCCTCGGCACCGAATCCCCTTCCTGATAGAAGAAGAGAACACCTCCAGTCGGAATCTGAGCCCGGTCTCGAAAGGGGTCGAGCCTTCCATTCTTTACATCCGCAATGCGATTTCCGGGAACGAGAGTAACCGTAATCTCGGCTGCATGGGATGTCGAAGCAAGAGCAAAGCCCAGACACAAGACCAAGACTTGTAGTGGTAGGTGCTCAGGTGCTCTGATTATCGAACCCTTGTTGGAACCCTTCATTGCAACCTTCGTGGAGGCAAGCAAGAAGGAGTGTCAAGGATCAATACAGCCGGATGGATGTGGGCAACACACAATCCCGGCCTGGCCGACACAAACGCGGAAACCATGCACTGTTGCACAATCGGCCGCGCAGACTCCGAAGTCACAGAGCTCATCGCAGTACTGGATGTTGGTCTGGGCTCCTCGATCTTCAGCGGCAATCTGGAACGCAGCCTGCGGTTGATCGACGACGATCGTCTCCGACTCTGTAACGGCTTTCGGCGCAGTGGTTTCACCAACACTTGCAGAGTCTTCTCGACTCTTGTCTTCGGCCGAGCTCACGCAGACTACCGATAGGCACAAGACGAGCCATAGAGCAGGAGTTCGTAGGGGAACCGAACGATTTGCGATCTCTTCCATTGCTCCCTCCAAGGTAGAGACTTTCATTCGAGACTGTAAATGGCAGCTTTCGACAGTACGAATTCCGATCTTGTTTTGTCAAGCTCCCTGTCAAGAACTTCCGCATCTCTCAGAAAGGATCACCGAAGCTCAGCAGCAGCACCGGGTCGGTACTCTCGAAGTCTTCGCGATCGAGCTTCCATCCCATCTCGAGGCGAATCGAGCCGACCGGGGAGCGGTAGCGGAAGCCGAATCCCACACCGGCCTTGAGCTCCCCGGGGTCGAAGTCGCGCCAGTCGGCCCAGACGTTGCCGTAGTCGAAGAACACCAGGCCACCGAAGTCGCCCGAGATCGGGAAACGGTAGTCGAGGTTGAGCACCATCAGACCGTTGCCACCGACTTCGAGCACGCCGCCTCCCGGCTGGGGAATCAGGGTCCGGCCCGGCTGCCCCAGGAGATCGCGTTCGTAGGCGCGGTGCGACGTGCGGCCCCCGGCGAAGAAACGCTCGGAAACCGGGATGCGGGCATTGGCCAGGGAGCCGGGGACCAGGGGATCGGGATCGACGGTGTCGTCGAAGCCCTCGATGGCGCCGAGGCGCAGGCTCGCCGCCACCGAGCCGAAGGTGCCGAGGGGCTGGAAGTGGGTCTGCTGCCAGAATCCCTTGAGGTATTTGGCCTCGGCGTCGAGAAAGGGAAAGGCGTACTCCAGGCGCAGGGCGGTGCTCCAGCCCGAGTTGGGCACCAGGGGGTCGTCGCGACGATCGACGAAGAGGCTGCCGGTCACGCTCGACACTTCCGCCGGGCGGTCTTCACGATCGATATCGCCCTGGTCCACCAGCGCTTCGGGAACGATGATCTGGTCCACCAACCGATAGTCGTAGAGCAGGCCGAGCCGAGAGGCTCCGTAGTCTTCGATCAGGGCGATCTGCGCCCCGGTGGTCTCGACGTCGAAGAGCAGCTTCTCCTCTTCTTCCCGGAACAGGGTGAAGGTGATGGGAATGCGGGTGCCCAGCACCGAGGGCTCGTCGTAGATCAGCCGGAACAGGCGATCTCTCTCGTTGCCCCGGGCATCGAGCTGGAGCCGGCCTCCGCGGCCACCGATGTTGTTTCGGGTCACGCTCCAGAGGCTGCCCAGGCCGTCTTCGGAGTGGTAGCTGAAGCCGTAGGCCAGGCGCCAGCGACGCCCTTCCTCCACCTGTACCACCACGTCGCGTTCTTCGAGCCCGTCGCCGGCCTGCACCATGTCGACATCGACCCGGGAGAAGATACCCAGGCGATAGAGCTCTCGCTCCGCCTCGAGCAGGCGTCGGCGGCTGATGACCTCGCCACTGCGCAGACCGGTGAGGTGGCGGATGGCGCGAGGCCTGCTGACCTTGTGGCCCCGCAGGATGATCCGGTCGACCGTTGAGCGCGGCCCCTCGTAGATTTCCAGAGACACGTCGACCAGGGTTCCCTCGTCGTTCCAGTCGAGGCGCGGCTCGATGCTCGCCTGCAGGTATCCCTCGTCTTCGTAGAGGGCACGCACGATGTTCACACTGTCGTCGAGCAATACGGGATGAAAGGGTCCGCCCCGCTGCAGAGGGAGCTTGGATCGCAGCGTTTCGGTCTCGAAGAGCTGGTTTCCGACGAACTCGAAGTCCACGAGACGCCGCCGCCGGCCTTCCTGGATCGGAATCTCGAGCGTCAGCAGACCGCCATCCTCGGTGATCGACACCGGCCCGATCTCGACGTCGAAAAAGCCCTGGAGAAGGTAGAACGACCGCAGATTGGCCAGGTCTTCTTCCAGGATCTGCGTCACCAGGCGCCCGCTCCCGGGGCGCAGCCGGCGCTTGGGAGAGGTCCGGATCAAGGGCAGGAGCTCGTCGTCGTCGAGCTCCCGGTTTCCTTCCAGGCGCACGCTCTGCAGCTCGTAGCGACTTCCGGGTTCGACCTCCAGAGTCAGCCGCACGACTCCTTCGGCGAGGTCTTCCAGCCGGTAGGCGGCCCGGGCCCGGTAGTGCCCTCGGCGCTGGAAGT
>CAZMEL010000342.1:0-7484 GCA_964565225.1 uncultured Thermoanaerobaculia bacterium
ACCTGGGGCCGATCATCGTGAATCGGGTTCATCCCGAGGTGGGGCAGCCGGGCGACGAGGACATCCCCGGGCGCAACCGCTTCCGCTGGCTGGCCCAGAAACACCGGGAAGGAGTCCGCGAGCTGCGGTCCCTTTTCGGCCCCGAGCAACCCCTGGTGTCCCTACCCCTGGCCCCCGGAGAGCCCACCGATCTCGAAGCTCTGCTCGGAGTCGGCCGCCAGCTCCAAGAAGCCTTGCGCTCTTCGGACACCGCCTGATCTGCCCAGATCCATGTCCTGTGCGGCCTTCGTCTTTCCGCCCCGCGATTTCTCGCCGCACCTCGACGTCTTTCCGTGCCTCGACGATGTCGCGCTGCGGCAAAAAAGTGCTTGACCGTTTTGCCGCAGCGCGGTATATTCTGTCTGTCGATGCCGCGACACGGCATCCAGCAGCTGCGAAGAGCATCACGCTTCGAGGCATCGCGGAAAGACGCAACAGATTGGTCAGCATCGATAGCCGCGCCGCGACAAGACGACATCTCTGGAGGTTTCCATGATTCGAATCATCAAACGGTACGAGAGCCGGAAGCTCTACGACACCGAAGAGAGCCGTTACGTCTCTCTGGAAGATATTGCAAAGTGGGTCCGTTCGGGCCAGGACGTGCGGGTGGTCGACAACGCCACCTCCTCCGACGTGACCGCCCAGGTCTTGACCCAGATCATTCTCGACGAGGGCAAGAAGGGGACTTCGTTCCTGCCTACCGATCTCCTACACGAGCTCGTTCGGGCCGGCGAGAAAGCTGTGGCCACCGGGGTCGAGCAGGTCCAGGGCAAGGTCGACCGGTTGGTCCAGGCGTCGATCGATCGTCTGGGCCCCGTGCGGCGGGCACGAGAAGAAATGGGCCACCTGCGGGATCGCCTGAGCAAGCTCGAGGAGACGCTGGTGGATCTGGAGTCCCGGTCCACCGAAACGGAAGATTCCGAGCCGGCTCCGGCCCGTCGGCGAAAGCCCCGAGCGAAGTCCACCACGGCACGGGCGAAGTCGGCGCCCGGGCCCAAGGCCGATGCCAAGACGAAGACGGCGGCCGAGCCGAAGACCGCCACGAAGCCGAAGACCGCCGCGAAGCCCAAGACCGCCGCGAAGCCCAGAGCGGTTGCGAAGCCCAAGGCCGAGCCGGTCGCCGCGACCGGTGCGAGCGAGGGTAGTGAGTCGGTGAATTGATCCCGATCCGAACGGTGATCGGGTGGGGTCGAGAGACCCCCGTATAGAACACAAATCACGAAAGGTCCCGTCGGACCTTCGAGGAGATACGACCATGAATCAAGAGCGCAAGAGCTTTTTGAAAGAACGAGTGGAAACCCTGGGCAGAGATGTGAAGGGAACGAGCCGAAATCTGTGGCTGGCCGGTCTGGGTGTGGCCTCGAGTGCCGAGACGGAAGGACGCAAGCTCTTCGAGGAGCTGGCCGCAAAAGGAGAGAAACGGCAGGTCTCGCTCTTGCGTCCCTGGAAAGAGGCCAAGGATCGGACCAAGGTGCGGGGCGAGGAGATCGAGCGGCGGGTCGAGTCGCGGATGGCCTCTGCTCTCGAGCGATTCGGTGTCCCCGGCCGGGACGAGGTCACCAACCTGATCACGCGGATCGAGCAGTTGACCCAGAAAGTGGAGTCGCTGGCCGCCGCCCAGCGCTGATCGTTCTCGGCTCATATTTCTCTACGAAGAAAGGTAGACATCATGACGGATTCCAAAGAAAAGAAAGATTTCCAGGACGACGTGAAACACAGCGTCAACAAGATCTTCATGGCCGGCCTCGGAGCGCTGTCCGTGGCCGAGGAAGAGGGCTCCAAGCTGTTCAAGAGCCTGGTCGAGAAGGGTGAGGCCTACGAAGGCAAACGCAAAGAAGAGTTCGAGCAGGCCAGCTCCGAGGTCAAGGAGAAAGTAGAAGAGGCTGCCGATCGGGCCAAGGAACGTGCCGAGAGCACCTGGAACAAGGTCGAAGATCGGGTCGACGAGGCCGTCACCGGTGCCCTGGGGCGCCTCGGCGTTCCGAGCCGCGACGAGATCGCAACCCTGACTCGCCGGGTCGAAGAGCTCACCGCGGTGGTCGAGAAGCTGCAGCCGGCCAGGCCGGCGGCGAAGAAGCCGAGCCGTTCGCGAGCCGCCACGAAGACTTCTTGAACCGATACGAAGGGGGAAGCATGACATCGAATCCTCGGGAAGATTCTGTACAGCCGGCCATTGGCCTGGCACTGGCCGGTGGCGCCCCCGGTGGCGCCATCTACGAGATCGGCGCCATGCATGCCCTCAACGAGGCCCTGGTGGGCCTCGATCTTCGGGACTGTGGAGTCTATGTCGGGGTCAGTGCGGGTGCCTTCCTCACCGCATGCCTGGCCAACGGCCTGTCGACCGCAAAGCAATGCCGCGCGATCGTCAAACACGAGCCCGGCGAGCATCCTTTCGTTCCCGAGATCTTCTTTCAACCGGCGGTCGGCGAGCTCGGCCGCCGGGCCGTGGCCGCCCCCAAGCTGCTGGTCGAGGCCCTGAAAGACTACTTTACCGGCCGCGAGGAGCGTCTGCTCGACGCCCTCACCGTGGTAGGCCGGAGCCTGCCCGTGGGGCTCTTCGACAACGAGCCGGTTCGCGATTATGTGTCCCGCATTTTCTCGATCAAGGGCCGGACCGACGATTTCACCAAGCTGCAGCGCCGCTTGACGGTGGTGGCCACGGATATCGAATCCGGTGAGCCCAAGCTCTTCGGCAACGCCGGCTGGACCGGAGTGCCGATCTCCCGGGCCGTGCAGGCCAGCACTGCCCTGCCGGGCCTCTACCCACCGGTACAGATCCACGGTCGCCACTACGTCGACGGCATCCTGCACAAGACCATGCATGCCTCCGTGGCTCTCGACTCGGGCGCCTCGCTGGTGTTCTGCATCAATCCCCTGGTGCCGGTGGATACCCGCAAGGCGGTGCAGCAGAACGAGCTGCCGGCCGGCCAGGTGGTCAAACGCGGGTTGGTCTCGGTGCTCTCCCAGACCGTCCGAACCATGATCCACTCGCGGATGAACCTCGGTCTCAGGTCTTACGTCACCGACTACCCCGAAGCCGATGTCCTTCTGTTCGAGCCCCCCCGAGACGACCACGAAGACTTCTTCTCCAACCTCTTCAGCTTCTCGTCGCGCCGCGCCACCTGCGAAAACGCCTACGAGATCACCCGCCGCAGCCTTCTCGCCCGCAAAGACGAGCTCCTGCCGATCCTGGAGAAACACGGCCTCGGCCTCGATCTCGACTTCCTACAGGACGAGAGCCTCGACGTCTGGACCAGCGTCGGCCTCCCCGAGCTCGCCGAAGACACCTCCGGGCGCGTCAAGCGCAAAGCCTCCGAGAAGCACGACCCCTCGGTCACCTCCGACCTCGAAGGCTTGCTGGAACGGGTCGAGCGCCTGGTGGAACGGCAACAGCAGGCCACGGCCTGACAGCCCGTGGTGAAACTCGAACCGCGCTGCGAGTGGCCCTTTTCCGCCAGCTCAGCGTTGCAGAATCTCGAAAGATCACCGATATTCCTGCGATTCTGCGCCTCGATCTGACGAAGAATGGCTCGCTCGCGCTTGCAGTCGACTTTCACCACGGGCTGATACAGATTCCACCCGTCCCGCGCCGGATCCACGCTGGCGAACCGCCGTAGCGGATAGAGGCACGTCCGCCCCATCATGTAGTCGCTGAAGCCGTGCAGGTCGCGCTGGTAGCCGGTCCATTTCACGGTCTGGTCGGGGAGTTGGGGGTGGTTCGGGGTTTCCTGGTCTTTGGTGTGCTCGAAGGAGGCGCCGCCGGAGCCGAGCACGTCATACTCGCGGAGCACCTCTCCTCCGGGGCTCGGGGCCGCGTAGCTGGTAGAGCAGCTTGCCGGTGGGCACCTCGAAGGTCAGGATGCGGCGGTCGCCGGGACCGTAGGCGTAGAGGTACTCGCTGGCATTGCCAAAGTGCTGCTCGAAGTGTGACTGCATGTCGAGCGCGTCGTAGCTCATGGTGAGCCAGACCAGACTCTTCTGTTCTATTCAGCTGTTGTTCGGTCGCAATATTCGGGATAGGAGACAAAGTCTAGGTGAAGAGGTTGATTGAAGTGCTCGACCCGAGGAGAGAGTCTTAGACGCCTCCTTCCCATCTCCTTCTCGAGACTCTTCCTATACCTATAGAATCTCCGACGCAGGTCAACGATCAATTCTTCCTGTGGCCTAGCGCTTTTCCTCAGGAAGAGGAGAAATTCTCCAAGGCTGCTGGCTATCGAGGCCAGAAGACTCTTCCTTCTCAGAAGTGCCTAAAATTTGGCCTCCTCGTCAGAATTTGTGGATAGATCCTGGCTCGGGTAAATCTCCAAGTGCATGATAGAGAGCGACTTGTGCGAGATGCAGGCTCCGATATCCGTAGGCGGTTCTGGTGGTCAGTTTCAACTTGTTGTTGAAACCCTCCACGATACCGGACGAAAACGCCTTCTTGGCCCGGAAGTAGTTCAGCAGAATCTCCCGATGCTTGCGCAGACTCCGTGCGACGGCTTTCAGGGGCTCCAGACGAGATCGCATCGTCTTCGTGCACCAGCGATCGAGGAACCGACCCGCCCAATACGGCGAGACGTAGTCCCAGAAGAACTGAAAGTCCTCTTTGAGGAGGTAGGCCCGGACCGCTCGCAGGTTGCAGCGCAGCAGCTCGGCAAGCTTGACGTCTTGCTTCTCCGTGAGGTGCTCGGGGCGCTTGAGCAGGCACCAGCGGCTGTGCTTGAGCACGGGCTCCCGGCCGGCCTCGCGCAGCGCGCGAACCTCCTCGGCTCGGATCTTGTCGATGGCTTTGTTCATCTTCGCGACGATGTGGTAGCGATCCAGGATGTGCAGGGCCTGAGGAGCCTTCTTGCGGATCACCTTTCGGTAGGCCTGCCACATGTCGCTGCACAGGAAGCGCAGCCGAGCGGTGCGCTCGGGGCCGAACCAGCGAAAGAAGCGCAGCAGCGTCTTGGCCGTGCGATGTTCGCCGATCCACAGCAGACGGCGGCAGTGAGCGTCGATCTGGTAGACGACGGTGAGATACTTGTGGCCGACCTTCCACTGCACTTCGTCGACGCCGAGGGCCTGGATTCCGGTGAGGTCGCGGTGCTCGAGCCCCCATTCGACGGCCTGCTCGACCGCCTGGCGGACCGTGGCCCAGCGGATCTGGAAGCATCGCGCGACCTCGGCCCAGCTCAGCCGCCGGGCCCAGCGGGCGAGAAACCAGACGTAGGCCTCGCAGAGGCGGCTCTTGCCCCTCGCCCAAGGCAGCCACTCAGCGAGCACGCCACAGCTCGGGCAATTCACCCGCCGCCGAGCGTAGAGCAAGACGACCGGCAGGCCCCACAGAGGCACGAAGTGGAAGCGACGCTGAGGCAGCGTGTCGTAGGTCGACCGCCGCCGAGCACAGCCCGGACACCGGGGCCGGCTGCGGGTGCGGGGTCGAACTCCGACCTCGATCTGATCGCCGACGAATCGACAGCGGTGATAGACGAACGATGGCAATCTGTGGACTCGATTCAGTATAGTCCTGAGTTGCATCCTGTCTCCTGCTTGGGAATGCGGTTTTCTTTACACCCACATTCTGCCAAGTCCAGGGGCAGGATGCATCTCTCCGCTCCTCAGAGCTCCGCCGGGTCACCGATGGCGGCGAGCCCACTTCACTCGCAGTTCCAATCGCTCGGAAGGCGGCTTCAATGACCAGGATCGGCCCGGTGGCAGCGGCGAAATCCTCGAAACAGCTTCGGGAATTGGACGTCTGCACTATCCCATCCATTCCCTTGGGAGGGATGAGAGGAGGCTTTGAGCCCTTCTCATGGCTTCTGACAGATTCCATGCTTGGAAAAATCTTTAGTTACCCACAAATTCCGGCGAAGAGCCAAAATTTGAAAAGCCAGGAAAAACTATTCGATTCAGATTTTTTCTCTGAGGAGATAATTTCAACAGCTTTTTCGATATGCTGAATGCGATCTTGGTTAGAAAAGAATTCCTGAAACCGTAACCAATCATCGTGAAGTAAGTGAGCAAGAGATCGTTCAATCTGAAAGCAGATTCCGCAAATCGCCTTCAGGTTCTTTTTTGAAAGAATAGCTAGTTCGACCATGGCCAACGTCCAACTTTCTTGAATTTCGGATTAAGGTTACTAATATCTAATGAGTCTCCGCCAGTCGGAATTCTGGCCGTATTTCTGGGGCCAACCCAAGGAGTTGGCACATGATTTCTTGGCAAGTCGAATTCAACAAACGCTTCGCCCGCAAATGCCCCTAACTCGTCTCCAGCACTACGAGTCGGCCCGAACGGTTCGACCTCAACGTCGACTCCGATCGGCTCTCCTCTAGAAGACATTATCCTTTTCCCCGACTCAATCGAATGAGAAAGTGGAAGAATGCCATGACAACAAAAGTTTATTTCCCGGCGATGGTCACTGGTGAGCCGCTAATAAAAACGATATCTTCAGAAAATCTACCTCTAATATCTTGAATTCCTAGGTCTTGGTACTCTTGCAGATCGGCGTGCTCAAATACACCGTCACTCCCTGGCGACACCAAGAGGTAGCCTCTCGATCCCAAAGTCGCAAAGGCGATCTCGTTACCCCATGCATCTAGACCTGCGTTTACAGAAGTGACAACAGCTTCGATGTCAATTCGGCCCTCCATCTCCCTTTGCCTCTCCAGGATTTTTGTGACTGACTTCAGTGAGGTAAACGTTCTGACTTGCTTACCCCGCTGAATGAATTCCCAGGCGCCCCGTCCAACTGCCGCAGCTAACATGATACTCAGGGGCAGCGCCATAGCTGCCAGCACTTTTCTTCCCCTGCCTTTCATCTTGTCATTTTTCATCTTCTGCGCCTCGCTTCCCGAACATAGATTCCATTAATTTCTTCGATTGCTCGTCTGGTCGAAAAACTACGGTGCCAATACTACTGGCGAGGCCCTGCACAACTTTTTGTAGTTGTGCAGGAGTACTGGCTCCACCGCCAAACACATCAGCCGCATCAGGTTCAACGAGTCCAGCCGCGCTCAGCGTATTGCAGGCTGCCTGCGCACAATTCTCTCTTACCATTAATTGAGCCTTGGGACCTCTTGGGTTTGTGCCCCCTTCTGGGAACCCAGAGTTAGGGTCTGCCAGAAACTCTATCATCTGCGCTTCCTGTTCGGGAGTGGTGTCCAGGACTGTCATTGCGACATCCCTACCTTCACCCAAATATCCATTTAGAAACCCTAGCGGCCCATCGCTGAAGTCATGGGTTCCACCAAGACTGATGCCTGCCATCTCTCCTTGATCATTCCGCACAAGAACCGCTGAATGGCCGAACGCCTCGAACAGGTCATTCCCTGGGCCAACCGTGAATAGCATCGTTTCCATCCCATCCGGATCCACATACTTCACCGGATTGTTCCGCCCGTATGCGTACAAATTCCACCCATCCCGGGCCGGATCCACGCTGGCAAATCGCCGTAGCGGATAGAGGCACGTCCGCC
>CAZMEL010000343.1:0-7391 GCA_964565225.1 uncultured Thermoanaerobaculia bacterium
GACACTCTGGAGCCAGGCACCGGCAGCGGCACCGGCAGCCAGAGTGAGGACCAGGGCCGGCAACCGATGGTCGTGGACGGCGGCGGCGGCCAGGATCAGGGCCAGGGCCGCCCCCGCGCCCCCGCTGCCGGAGCCGCTGGCACGGCGACGCCCGGCGAGCACGAGAATTCCCAGCACGAGGAGGAAAAGGGCCAGCCGCAGCAGCACGGCCTCGGCATTTCCGAAGAACGTCTCGGCCAGATCCCCCGTCGCCGAAACCTCCCGGATCCAGGGCAGTCCACTCCCGAGGAGCCCCAGCCCCACCCCTGCGCCGAGAACTCCCTCCCAGCGGCTGCCTCGAGATCGCGGCAGACGGGCGCTCCAGCCCAGCAGGGCCAACCCGAGGGCCAGAGCCAGCGCAACCCCGGAAGATACCCCCACCGACCGCGCGAGGACCGCGGTGCCCACTCCCAGGACCAGCGCATGGCCTGCGAGCGGGGCCGGAGCCAGCCGAGGTCGGCGACGCCACCCGGCCAGGCGGAGCGACGCCGCGGCCCAGAGCACCAGGCCGAGGAGCCCCTCGATCCACCGCCTCGCCCGAGGCGAAGGGAGCCCCGCGCCCGTTTCGTCGTTCCCCCTCGGCTCCGAGCCCAGGTAGAGGGAAGGGCGATCCGCGAGAGCGATCTCTACCACTCCATCGCGGCTCACCCCGGGCGGTCCGAGCCAGATTCTGCGACCGAGGCTGCGGGGTGGGAGCAGCCCTTCGCCGCTCAGGGGCAGGCTGACACCGGCCACCACTCGCAGCACCGGCTTGCGGTCCGCGACCCGCGCCACGGCGTACAACGTACCCGCCGTGTGGCCCATCCGGTAGCCGGCCCCGGAGCTCCCGAGCTGGTAGGCCTCGGGCTCGTGCAACAAACCGGGCCCGGCCCAGGCCACGGTATCGCCGGCATCGAAGACGAGGAGAGAGACCGCGGGATCGACCCCCAGACTCTCCACTTCCTGCTGGAGATATTGAAAGAGGGGAAGGCGGGTGGCGCTGTCGTGGTCCCAGGCGGGTAGATTCGCGGCGGTCCGCTCCGCGGCCCGCTCGAGGTCGCTCCAGAGGGCCTCGTACCGGGCTCGAAGGATGTCCAGATCGTCCGGGCTGGTGCGCTCGGCCCGCGATCCGAGCCACGGACCGACGACCAGGGAGAGGCCGCACAGGACCAGGCCCGCCGCCACCAGGCTTCGCCCTCTCCCGGGCTCGGTTCCCCACTGCCACAGGGCACCCAGCACCAGGAGCAACCATCCGGCGGCGGCAGCGGGTAACCAGAGAGTTGCCGCGGCCGCGGCGAGCAACAACAGCTCGATCCCGCTTCCCACCCGCGGGGAGCCGAGCTCTCTTCGCCGCGATGGAGAGTCGCCGATCACAGGCCCAGGCGCGCGATCTTCATCGCCAGGCCGTTGCGGGAGAGGCCCAGCTGCCGGGCGGCCGCAGACTTGTTGCCGTCGGAGCGACGCAGAGCCTCGCGGATGGCTCCGAGCTCGCAATCACGGATCAAAGCCTCGAGATTGAGCTCGGAGGCATCGTCCGGTGGCCGCCCGCGGATCTTCGACAGGCGAACCTCCTCGGGCAGCATCGACTCGTCGATCGGTTGCCCCGAGGGGCACAGATACACGAGCCGGCGAACGATATTCTCCAGCTCCGGCAGATTCCCCGGATAACCGTAGACCACCAGGGCCTCCATCGCCTGGACCGTGATGCCCTGGATTCGTTTGCTCGTCTGGTGGCAGCAGCGGTTGACCGCGGCCTGGATCAACAAGGTCAGGTCTTCTCGGCGTTTCCGCAACGCCGGAACGTCGACCACGAACTGGGACAGGCGATAGGCGAGATCGAGGCGGAAACGGTCGCGGGCGGCGTAGAGGTCGAGGGAGTCTCGGCTGCTGGTCACCAGTCGTACGTCGACCTTTCTGGCCTCTCGGCTACCCACCGCCTCGACCTCTCCGGAACGCAGGAAACGCATCAACGTTCC
The DNA here is from genome assembly GCA_964565225.1 of uncultured Thermoanaerobaculia bacterium. Classification (GTDB taxonomy): domain Bacteria; phylum Acidobacteriota; class Thermoanaerobaculia; order Multivoradales; family J023; genus CAZMEL01. The sequence continues at coordinate 1,995 of CAZMEL010000343.1, forward strand.
CTGGAGGGCCAGAGGGAGATGCTCCACGTCGGCGAGGTAGAGCGTGCCGCCATCGGCCTGCAGCAGCTTGCCCTCACGCACCAGGGTTTCCCGCTTGCCGGGAATCTCGGCACCGAAGAGCTCGGCTTCGATCTGACGCGGGGAGTTGCTCTCGCCACTGGCCACCACGAACGGGCCTTCGCGGCGATCGCTCGAGAGGTGGAGCGAGCGCGCCAGGAGCTCTTTGGAAACCCCGGACTCTCCGCGCAAGAGCACCGGAACCGGTTGGCGGATCGCGGAGCGGAGCTGGTCGAGCACCGCCTTCATGGCCGGTGACTCCCCCGCTACCAGGCCTGGAGCCAGGGTGAGGTCGGCCTGGGATCGGCGGCCGAAGAGAATCGGCTCGAACTGTCCGACGTGGTGGACCAGGCCCAGGATCAGCTGGTCGCCGAGCGTGCGGAGCCCCGGCAGTGGCGTCCAGGCCTCGGGCCGGAAACGCGGTGCGGCCAACAAGAAGAGATAGGGGCGGTCGAGAGCGGTGAGAGAACGGGCCGCGATCCACGCCTCCTTGCCTTCGAGGTGCCCGAGGAACGAGGCACCTTCGCTGTCGATCCCTTTCGGCTCGGCGCCGTCGACCTGCTCCAGAAGCTCCTCGCCGTAGCCGAGCCAGCGGGCCTCCGAGGCGACCACGAACTTGATTCCTCGCTTCTCGCCCTGGAAGAGGAAGAGCACACCGCCGCCGAAATCGATCAGCAGCTCGACCACCAGGGATTCGAGGGTCGTGGAGCTGGAAGAATCCGCGAGCACCCAGCGAGAGACCCGGGCCAGGTGCTCCAACATACGCGGCGGATCGAGGGTGGGCTCGAGAATCTCCGGAGGCGGGCTCTCGAGCGAGTCGGGCTCTTCTTGCACCACGTCTTCCAGCAGCAGGGCGATGCTGCCGAGGCGCATCTCGTCGAGCACCTGCAGGGTGGCGTGGCGTACTTTCTCGCCGTTGACCAGCAGGCCGCGGCGACTTCCGAGGTCGTCGACCTGCACCAGATCGCCGAGCCAGCGCACCACCACGTGGTTCCGAGCGACACCGGAATAGGGCAAGGTGATGTCGCAATCGTCTCCGCTGCCGACCAGCATCTCGCGACGATCGATGGGGAAGCGCTGCACTCCGTCCGGCGCGTAGGCGACCAGTCTCAGCATCGGAGAGATTCTATCAGGAGCCCGATCGGAACGAGGCCCGCTCCCTTGCCAGCATCGGCCGCCGACTCCTCCATGCTTCTGCTATCCTCCCGCCACCATGAACGATCGATTTCTACGAGTCTGCCGCGGCGAGACCGTCGACCGTCCCCCGGTCTGGCTGATGCGCCAGGCAGGCCGCTATCTCCCCGAATACCGCGCCATCCGCCAGAAGGTGGACTTCTTGACCCTCTGCCGCACGGCGGACCTCACTTGCGAGGTCACTCTCCAGCCGGTCGACATCCTCGGAGTCGATGCCGCGATCATCTTCGCCGATATCCTGCTCCCCCTCGACGCCATGGGCGCCGAGCTCGAGTTCGTCAAGGGCGACGGCCCCGTGTTTCGCCGCCCGGTGCGTCGGATCCAAGATCTCGACCAGCTGCACCGCCCGGACGTGGAAAAAGAGCTGGGGTACGTGTTCGAGGCCCTGCGGGTGACCCGCCGGGCTCTCGACGGCCGGGTGCCCCTGATCGGTTTCGCGGGCACCCCGTGGACCCTCGCCGCCTACCTGGTCGAAGGGGGCACTTCGAAGTCCTTCGCCCACCTGCTCGCCTGGAGCTACCGCGATCCCGACGGGTTGCGACGGTTGCTCGACCTGGTGGCCGAGATCCAGATCGAATATCTCCTCGGACAGATCGACGCCGGGGCCCAGGCCCTGCAGCTCTTCGATACCTGGGGGGGCCTGCTCGATCCGGGCCGCTTCCGCGAAGTCTCCCGCCCGTCGATCGAGAAGATCCTCGAGGCGATCGGCGATCGGGTCCCGCGCATCTACTACTCCAACGGCACCGTGCACCTGCTCGACGAGCTCGCAACGCTTCCCGTCGAGGCGCTCTCGGTAGACTGGCGTCTTCCTCTCGCCGAGGTGCGGCGGAGAGTCGGAGCCGGCAAGGTGTTACAGGGGAACCTCGATCCCGGGGCGCTGCTGGGGGCCCCCGAGGAGCTGGACCGCCGGATCGATCAGCTCCTGAGCGAAGGTGCGGGTGGTGGTCATGTGGTCAACCTGGGCCACGGCATCCTGCCGATGACCCCGGTCGAGAACGCTCGACGTTTCGTCTCCCGGGTCCAGGCTCGGTAGCTCGATCCCGTCCAGAAACGGCAAGCCTGGATGATTCAGCCGGCCGCCGGCTCGCCGGACCGGGTCACCACCACCACGGTCCGATCGTCGGTGAACTCCTTCTCGCCGCGAAACGTCTCGAGCTCGTCTTGCAGGTGATGGGCCAGCTCCTCCGACTCCATCGGCCCGAGGCGGCAGATGAGCTCCATCAAGCGCTTGCGGCCGAACTCGGAACCCGACGGGGAGCTCAGCTCCGTGACCCCGTCGGTGCACAGGAGCAATCGAGCCCCCGGTGGCAGGTCGACGACCTGGCTCTCGAAAACCAGGTCGGAAACCATACCCACCGCGGGCCCGCCAGGGTTCAGGAGCTCGAGCTCGCCATTGCGACACAACATGCCCGGAGGCAGGTGCCCGGCATTGACATAGCGCAGGGTGTGAGCCTCGGAATCGATCTCGCCGTAGAAGAGCGTCGCGAACTTGTTGTCCGGTGAGCTCTCCACCAGCACCCGGTTGAGCTTCTCTACCAGCGCTTCCGGAGCCTCGGCGGTCTGCACCAGAGATCGCACCGAAGCCTGGAGCACCGCCATCAGGAGAGCCGCGCCCACTCCCTTTCCGGCGACATCCGCGACCACCACGGCCAGACTACCGTTCTCCTTGGGCAAGAAGTCGTAGTAATCACCCCCGACCTCGTAGCAGGAGCGATTGAAGCCGTAGATGTCGTACCCGTCGAGCTCCGGGCTGCGCGCGGGCAGCAGCAGCCGCTGGATCTTGGCACCGACCTCGAGCTGCTCCTCCAGTCGTTTCTTGACGATCAGATCTTCGACCAGGTAGAGATTCTCGATCTTGACCGCCGCCATGTTGGCGATCAGACCCACCAGCCGCAGGTCGGAAGCCGAGAACATGCGCCCCGACATGCGGTGGTCGAGGTACAGCACACCGATCACCTCGCGGTTGTTCCAGAGCGGCACACAGATGATCGAGCGAATGCCCTCGAGCTGGATGCTCACGGCCGCGCCAAAACGCTCGTCGGCCTGGGCATCGAGGGTGAGCACGGCCTTTTCCTGCTCCAGGACCTGGCGCAGGATCGTCCGGCTGATGCGAATCTCTCCCTGGTCGCTGTATCCCCGAGCCGCGGCGAGCCCCAGAGGTCCCGGCTTCGAACGGTCGGCCGCCGCCTGGCGCAGCTCTTCGGGGCTCAGCTGCTCCGGGCCGAGCTCGGTGGTACCGACGTCCGAGGAACGGTAGGTGATCACCCGGTCGCTGTCGTCGTCTCGGCCCGTCTCCGGCTCGGAGCGCGCGCCTGGGCGCGGAATCTTCGGCAGCTCCCTGCGAATCGAGACCTCCGAACGGCGCGGCTTGAGCAGGAGGGCTCCCCGCTCGGCAGAGACCGCTTCACAGGCCAGCCGGAGGACCAGCTCCTTCAGCTCCTGCGGTGGATAGTTGGAGATCAGGGCCGAAGCGGCGGAGTGCAGGGCGGGCAACAGGCTCCCCTGGTCTCCGCTCGCGATCTCGGTCTGCGCTTCCTGCTGCGGGTAGCGCTCGAAAGTGAGATCCTGAGACCGCAGGAGGATCGTGCTGTGCCGGGGTAGTGGCGGTTCGATACCACTGCCGCCGGAGCTGGAATCCTCGCCGGTGTAGAACACCTGGAGATCGCCGAGGGTGATCCAGTCTCCGTCCTTGAGAGGCAGCCGGGCGCTCAGCCGGCCGCCGTTGAGATACGTGCCGTTGCGGCTCCCCAGGTCTTCGAGGTGGTGTTGGCCCTGGCGAAAGCAGATCCGGGCGTGGAACCGCGACAGCCAGGGGGCGACGATCTGCAGATCGTTGGTCCCATCCCTGCCGATGGAGAAATCCTGATGATCCAGCTCCACCTCGGAGCCGGGCTCACCGTAGAGCTCGATTCGTAGTTTCGCCACGCCTTGCTTCAACCTTCGTCGCCGGACCGCATTCCCCCGCTCCGCGCAGAGAACCCGTGGAGCCGATGGGTTACCCCGTCCCCGCTTCCCCTCCCTCGGAGACGGGGCGGTAGAAGCTCAGACAAGACTCACCATAACAGCGAAGGTCCCGGCGCCGCCAGCCCGCGATGGGTTCGGGCAGGGGCCGACGCCGAGAATGCTCGACGCAGAGCTCGCCCTCCGCAGAGATCCAGTCGCGGGCCGCGACGATCACCTCTTCGAGGCGCGGGAAGTCATAGGGCGGGTCTGCGAAAATCAAGTCGAATCCCGATTCCAGCTCGGGAAGCCGCGCCGGCAGCCGGCGTTTGAGGAGCTCTCCTCGCCCTTCTCCAAACGTTCGCAAGTTGCTCTGTAGGGCGCGCAGCCCCCGGGCCGAGGCCTCGACCAGAACCGCTCGCCCCGCTCCGCGTCCCAAGGCCTCGAGACCCACGGCCCCGCTACCGGCGAAGAGATCGAGCACCGAAGCCTCTTCGAGATGGCTCTGCCAGACCGAGAAGAGCGCTTCTCGGACCCGACCCTCGGTGGGGCGCACGTCTCCGAAAGGCATCTCCAGGCGCCGGCCGCGATGTCTGCCGCCGGCAAAACGCACGCCGGAACGGCTCACCGCTGGCCTCGCCGCTCGACTCCTACGAAGACGTTCTTCAGATCTTCCAGGCGGTAGAAGATCCGCAGCGGCGCCTGTTTGTCCTCCAGCTCGACGCCGAAACCGTCGGAGGTCTTGCCGATCACCTCGAAACGTTTCCCGTCGGCGTCGCGGAGCAGATCCCCGGCCCGGGGCTCGTACCCCGGCGGTAGACGCTCGGCCTGATCGAGAGGCCGAGTGAGCTCGCCGAGGCGTTCCGCGACATGAATCCAGCGGGAGACCTGCAACGGCGGCATCTCCAGCTTGCCGAAGGCCACACGCGAGACCGGCCGATCGGGAAGCTCCAGGCGGATCGTGCACTGCTCGACCCACTCTCCGATCATCGGTGGATGCTCGGAGAGGTCGACCGACTGGATCTCGCGCTGGTCGTAGATCTCCCGCAACACCCGCAGCTGTGCTTCGAGATCCTCCGGCCCGAGCTCGGTGAGAAACATCTGCTGGTCTTCCCAGGGTCCCTGGCGCAGGCGTACGGTACCGTTTCCGAACAGGGTGATGTCCCGCCGGCCGAGGGAGCTCGAGCAGGAGTAGCGAACTCGTTC
>CAZMEL010000344.1:0-4940 GCA_964565225.1 uncultured Thermoanaerobaculia bacterium
CGATCCGCCTGGTGCTCGGCCTGATCCGGATCCACCTCCGGCCCCGCCCGGAGTCCATCTTCGACGAGGCAATCACCCGAAGTCGGGTCGGCCTGCTCGACTGTGACCCGAACCTGCACATCACCAACTCCCGCTACCTCGCCCTGGTGGATTGGGGCCGCTTCGAGCTGTTCTTCCGCCTGGGGTACGGACGGCTGATGCGGCGTCTCGGCTACCGGATGCTGATGGGCACCTCGATCGTCCGTTACCGCCGCAGTATCGACCTCTTCCGGCGCTACGACCTGCACAGCCGGCTGCTCGGCTGGGACGACAAATGGACCTTCGTCGAGCACCGCTTCGTGGTCGGCGGGCGCACGGCGGTGATGGTGTTGGGCAAGCTCGTGGTGACGACCGGAGGGACGATCGTAGAGCCCGGGCGGGCGATGGCGAATCTCGAACGGGCTCTCGGCGGGGCGCCGCTGGACGCCGAGGCGGAGCCTCTACCCTCCCCGGAGCTGCCGGATCGAGCACGGTTGCTCTTGCAGGATTCGGACGGCTTGATGAGCCCGGATTGAGTCGAGCTCCTGCGCTGGAGTCGGACCGAGACGCCTGCGCTATACTGCTTCCGACGAATCGATCCAACGCGACGGCGCGCCTTTACTTCATGATCCAAAAGCTGCGAATCAAAGCTTTCAAGTCTCTCGAAGACGTCGAGGTCGAGCTGGGCTCGATCAATATCTTCATTGGGGCCAACGGCAGCGGCAAGAGCAACCTGCTCGAGGCGATCGGTGTCCTGGGTGCAGCCGCCGGAGGCCGGGTCGACGAGGAGAGCTTGCTCTATCGAGGCGTCCGACCCAGTGTGCCGTCTCTGTACAAGAGCTCGTTCCGAAACACGAAGAAGCGCAACGCGATTCGTTTCGATGGTGTGTCCGAGGGTGCTTCCTATGCGGTAGAGCTGCACCAACCGCAAGATCAGTTTCCGGAGCCCCAGGATCAGTTTCCGGTCTGGCGTTTCAAGACCGAGAAGCTGACCCGAGGCGAGGAGAAGATCTTTGGACGCTCCCCGGCCACAGCCTACTCCACACAGCTCAATCCAGAAGCCGGGCTGGCGGCTCTCAAGCTGGTCGAGATGCCCGCCACGTCCCCCGAGGCGCAGCTGCTGACGGTTCTCAAGCAATATGCCATCTTTACTCCGAGCACACCGATCCTCCGAGGCCTGGTGCCCGATAGTCAGAGCCGGGCACCGGTGGGTTTGTCGGGAGGTCGGCTGGCGGAGGCGCTCGCCGATCTCGACCGCCTCCGAGCATCGAACGAGAGCTATCAAGACCTGCGGGAGTCCCTGGTCGAGCTGATCGATTGGGCGGAGGATTATCGAGTTCGGGCCACGAATGAGGTGCCCCTGGCCCCGACGACCGTCTCGGCCCGCCGAGTATTGACCTTCCAGGATCGATTCATGGCCAGGAATCGCCGGGAGCTCACGGCATACGATGCCAGTGAGGGAGCCCTCTATGTGCTCTTCCTGACCGTGCTCGCGGCCCATCCCCAGGCTCCCCCACTGCTGGCCATCGACAATGTCGACCAGGCCCTGAATCCGAGACTGGCTCGGGCGGTCATGGGCAGGATCAGTGAATGGGCCCTCGAAGACGGAGGCAATCGGCAGCTCCTGCTCACCAGCCACAACCCTCTCTTGCTCGACGGCCTACCTCTGCAGAACGATCGAATTCGACTGTTCACGGTCGCCCGCTCCAACAAGGGCCGGACCGTGGTGCACCGGGTCGAGGTCGACGAGCGGCTTCTGGAAAGGGCTCGGGAAGGATGGCCGCTGTCGCGGCTATGGGTGCAGGGTCACCTCGGCGGGGTACCCGATGTATAGGGTCCACGTGGTTTGTGAAGGCCCCACCGATTTCGTCGTCATCCGTTCGATCCTCTCTCACATCCTTCCCGAGTTCGTCGCCACCCAGATCCAGCCGGAAACCAGCCTCTATGGAGGTGACCAGGGCCCTTTCGGCGGCGGCTGGAAGGGAGTGAGGAGCTGGTGCCGAACCGTGGCCGATGACGGGGGAACGGAAGCTTCGGGCAGGCTTCTGAATACCGACCTCCTGATCCTTCATATCGATGCCGACGTGGCCGACGACCAGGAAGTTGCCTGCTCGCATCCTTGCCCTCCGCCCAGAGACACGACCAATGCACTGAGACAGACGATCTCTACCTGGCTCGGAGACCACCCCTGGCCCGAGAATGTGGTCCTTTGCATCCCCTCGAAGTCGACGGAAGCCTGGGTGCTCGCTGCCCTGCATCCGGACGAACGCTTCGCCGAGCTCCGTTCCAAGAAGCTGCGCAACGGCGAATCGAGCTCCCGAGGCGACGAGTTCTTGGAGTGCCGAGCCGATCCCGCTCTGCTGCTCATCGGCAAGCCGACTCGGTTGGTGCGCCGCAAGCAGAGTCAACAGGTCAAGAAAATCAAAAGAAACTACGAGGCTGTAGAGGCTCGGCTGTCCGAGAAATGGCCAAGCGTCGAAGGAACCTGCACCGAAGCCGAGCGCTTCGGCGCGGACCTTCGCGCTGCTCTTCCAGGCGATCTCCGGGCCTGAATCGCCCGCTCACTCCCCCAGGGCCTGTTTCCAATCCGCAATGAGGTCGTCGGCATGCTCGAGGCCGACGGACAGCCGTAGAAGGTTCTGCGGCGTCGGCGTGCCGGGGCCTTCGATGGAGGCGCGGTGCTCGACGAGGCTTTCGACGCCGCCGAGGCTGGTGGCGTTGGTGAAGAGGCGGAGCCTGGAGGCGACCTCGACGGCTTCTTCGCGGCCGCCGCGCACGAGCACGGAGACCATGCCGCCGAAGGCTTTCATCTGTTTCCTGGCGATCTCGTGGCCGGGGTGGCCGGGCAGGCCCGGGTAGTAGACGGTCTCGACCTTCGGATGCCCGTGCAGGGCCTCGGCGAGGGCCAGGGCGTTGGCGGCGTGGCGTTCGACACGGCAGGCCATGGAGCGCAGGCCGCGCAGGACGAGCCAGGCGTTGAAGGGAGAGGCGGCCGGGCCGAGGAGGTGGCGGGACTCGAGGATCTCCGGGTGCCAGGGAGCCGCCTTGCGGAAGATCAGGGCGCCGCCGAGGACGTCGCTGTGGCCACCCATGTATTTGGTGGCGGAGTGCATGACCACGTCGGCCCCGAGGTCGAGAGGGCGCTGGAGAATGGGCGTGGCGAAGGTGCCGTCGACGAGCAGCTCGGCGCCATGACCGTGGACGAGCTCGGCGAGGGCGGCGATCTCGGTGATTCGCAGCTGGGGATTCGAAGGGGTCTCGGCCCACACCAACCGGGTTTCGGGACGGAGAGCGGCACGGACGGCGGCGAGGTCGCTGACATCGGCGGCGGTGGCGGTGAGGCCCCAGCGGCTCCCGAAGCGCTGCACCATCTTGCGAACGCCGTGGTAGACGTCCTTCGGAAACACCAGGTGGGAGCCCTCGGGCAGGGCCTGGAGCATGGAAGCCACGGCCGCCAGCCCGGAAGAGAAGAAGAGTGCGGCCTCTCCCCCGTCGGCGGCGGCGAGGGCGGTTTCGAGTCGGGTCTGGGTGGGGTGCCCCTCGCGGATGTACTCGAAGCCGTGCAGATCCTCGCCTCCGGGGCCGTGCTGGTAGGTGGTCGCCAGGTGGATCGGCGGGGTCACGGCGCCGGTGGCGGGATCGACCTCGGCACCGGCGTGGATTAGAAGGGTTTCCAACCGATCGGTCGGATCTGTTTCTTTTTCAGTGCTTTGCAACTTCCGCTCCTCCGACCCCGGAGGGTCTCTCGTGCGGCTCCAGGGTCAAAATGCTCAGGCCTGGAGCATTTTCTTGGTGAGAATCGACCCCTTAATGCCCGTTGTAACGTTCATTCTGCACTATAGGCTCATGAGGCGAGACGAGCTGAACAACGCACGCGGTTCCCACGCTGGCTTCGTCTGTGGTCCCTGGGACCAGCCCTTGATGCGTGTAGCGTGCAAGCTGAACCTACAAATCAGCCCACCCCACATCCCTTCCAAGATTCTGCCGCTTCGCCGGTAGTAAACCTCCCAAGAGGAGCCAGCCCTGTCCCATGGGCTGGCTCCCACTGTTCCACTTCTCTCACGAGCAGAACGTCGCATCCGAGAAGAGGGCGGACGGCTTCTCGCGGCTCCACTGCAGCCTGCGGGAGCGCCGCGCCAGAGCAGCGAGCCGAGCTCACCAGTCTCCTCAGAGGCTCGGACCCGCCACCCCACCGTGATCGGGCTCAGAACACCGGAGACTCCGGCAGGGAGTGCTCCCGCCCTTCGTTCTCGGCCTGCAGATAGGCGGTCAAGGGCTCGAAGTACTCGAGGATCGCTCGGGCGCTGAGGTCCTCGCCCAGGTGCTCACGCATGACCTCGCGCCAGTCGCGGGTGGCGCCGAGCTCGAGGATGCCCTCGAGGAATCTGCCCGCCTCCTCGTTGCCCCAGTAGTTGGTGTCGTGGGGATCCTGGTCGAGGATGTTCTTGGCGATGTGGGCGTGCAGCTGGTGCAGGAGCACGTAGGAGATGGCGTAGTCGTAGTACTGGGCCGGATCGTTGTTGATGTGGGTCTTCGACGCCGCATCGTTGTATTCCTCGCCGCGCTCGGTCGGCGGCTCGATCCCCTGGAGATTGCGGGCGTAGTGCCACCAGCGCTCGTTGTACTGGTCGATCGGCAGGTCCCCGGCGTAGAGGTCGTGCTCGAAGTGGGTCATGGTGCCCGAGGAAAACGGGATGAAGACGATGGCGTTCAGGGCTTCCTTGAGCAACGTCTGGATCTGGTCGGTCTCGACGTCGGCGTCGACCAGGCCCTTGCCCACCAGAAACGCCTTCTGGGTGGCGGCGAGGCCCAGCAACGAGCCCACCGCCTCGTGGAAACCACGGTTGGCGCCGCTGCGCAGCTGGTAGGGCACCTCGGGCCGGCTGTAGCTCATGTAGTAGTAGATGTGGCCGAGCTCGTGG
>CAZMEL010000344.1:4950-7273 GCA_964565225.1 uncultured Thermoanaerobaculia bacterium
AGCTCGGGAACCTCGGCGCCGTAACGCTCGGCGAGGTGGTAGCGGGTGGGTGGTCTCCCACCAGCGCTGGTTCGGCTCCACGCTCATCAGGCTGCGGACGTCGTTCTCGAGGTCCAGGTGCCAGGCGCTGGCGTGGTTGTTCTTCTTGTAGTCGGCGCCTTCGGGCAGCGGGTAGAGCGACGACTTCTCCCAGAAGACCGGCGGCAACGGATCGAAACCCAGGCTCTGGTAGAAGGCTTCGGCCTCGCGCACGATCCACTCCGCATCGTGCTCGGCCAGGGCGGCATTGACGTCGAGCCCCTCCACGGTCACCAGCTCGGCCCAGTCCTGACCCCAGCGGTTGGGCAGCCAGTGGGCCGGCAGCAGCTCGGGAACCTCGGCGCCGTAACGCTCGGCGAGGTGGTAGCGGGTCCAGGTGTGCAGCTCCCGGTACAGCGGCCAGAGCTCGCGGATGAAGCCCTGGTTCAGCTCCATCATCTCGTCCACGCTCATGCCGTAGGACTTCACCTCGTAGTCGAAGAAATTCTCGTAGCCGAGGCTCTGGACGGTGCCGTTGCGCAGCTCCACCAGCTCCTCGAGGCCCGTCTTGAGGCCCTTGCCCACCTCCTTCGAGGCTTCCCAGACCGCCTGGCGTTCCTCGAGGTCGTTCGAGCTCACCAGCCGGTTGTCGATCTCGTTGGGGGTGATCGAGGCACCGTCGACCTGGAAGTCGAAGCCGTAGAGCTTCTCCGTCTGCAGGGCCTCGGCCGCGATCCGGCGCTCGACCAGGTCCGGGGTCGTCTGCGGAAAATTGGCCGCCGCTCGCAGGATGCGGTCGAGCTCGCGTACCTGGAGGTCGGTCAGGGCCTCTTTCTCGGCGAGCAGGCTCTTCGTGGTCTCGATCAGCTCGGTCGAGCCGGTGAAGGCCGAAAGGGCCTGATTGGCCGCCTCGGTACGCTGGCGGTTGGTGTCGTCTCCTTCGACGATCTTGGTGTTCGAAGCCCACTCGGCCTTGTTGGCCTCGTAGTAGAGGGGCAGGTACTCTGCGTAGTAGCCATCGAGAAACGCCTGGGCCCGGGTTGCCGGATCCTCGACCTCCTCGGGCGCCTGGCAGGCTACGGTCAGCAGCAAAAAGGGAATCAGAGCTCGGCGCATGGGATAGGGGTCCTCCTTGGTGTGTCGATACCGGCTGATGGTAACAGGCCCGCCCGACCCCGGGCCGCTCCCCTACTCTTCCGGCGGGCGGTGCTTGAGAGAAATCGAGTTGATGCAGTAGCGCTGCCCGGTGGGAGGCGGGCCGTCGGGGAAGACGTGCCCGAGGTGGGCGTCGCAGCGGGCACACAAGACCTCGGTGCGCACCATGCCGTGGGAAGAGTCGGTCTCGGTGCGGACGCTGCCCTCCTTCGCCGGTGCGTAGAAGCTGGGCCAGCCCGTGCCGGAGTCGAACTTGGTCTGCGACTCGAAGAGATCTTCTCCGCAGCACGTGCAGCTGTAGATCCCCGGCTCCTTGGTGGCATGGTAGGCGCCGGTGAAGGCGCGCTCGGTACCCTTCTCGCGGGTGACCCGGTACTCCTCCGGAGTGAGCTGGTTGCGCCACTCGTCGGTGGTCTTGAAGACCTGGGTCGTGCCTTGTCTATCGTTTCCAGGATCGCTCATCGTGGGTCTCCTTCTCCTGCGTTTCTACGAACCCTCGGACACGGCGCACGGCCTTGGCGGTTCACTCGGTCCTCTCGGTTCTACTCTGTCAGATTCTTTCCCGAGGTTTCGGAACCGGAGGTCCGATCGGGCAGAGTCGTGGGAGGGGGCTCTCGAAGGGAAAACCCTTGGATGCCGAGGGCTCGGCGCAGGTTACAAGGCTATCGGCGAAAGCTGCGGGCGATGCGAAATCCCGCATCGGGAAACCGGTCGTCGGCGAGGGCTTCCCGGCGGAGGCTCCAGGTGATGTCCGACGGCGGGAGCAGGATCGAGCCACCCCGCAGGACCGGGTTTCGAGATCCGTTTCGAGATCCGTCTCGAGGTCTCCCGGTCCACTCCCAGGCTCCGCCCAACATGCCGAAGAGCCCGAAGCCGTTGGCCTTCTGGTCGTCCAGGGGCGGGACGATGCCCTCGGTATTGTCGCGGTGCCAGGTCCCACCCGTTTCGATCGGCTCGCCCGGCGTCGAGACGCCGCGGCAGGCGTACTCCCACTCCGTTTCGGTGGGAAGACGTATGGGTTTGCGGGCGATCTCGGCGTACCACGCGCAATACCCCTCGGCTTCCCGGAAGCTCATACCCAGGGCCGGATCGCGGTCGCCGGGAGCCAGAGGAGAGCGCTGGAAGTCGGGTGTGTAGGCCTCGTATTGCT
>CAZMEL010000345.1:0-7271 GCA_964565225.1 uncultured Thermoanaerobaculia bacterium
ACCCCCCGGCCCCCCCGGCGCCGCCCGCGGGGCTCAACCCTTCCCAATCCGGGGGTGGGGCGGCCGGGGGGGGGCCGCCCCGACGCTCGGTGGCCGAGCCATGGACAGGGTGCGGACAGGGTGCCACCCTACTCGTACTCGCCTGTTTTCAGTGCTTTACAGGAGGCACGCACGACACGATACGATCACCGAGCCGATCAGGAGGTGGCACCCGCTCACGATGCACGCATTGCGCAGGCTCCCCAAGCTCTCCCTTCCCGCCAGCCTTCTGGCCGTGACCGCCATTCTCTTCTGGCGGAAACCGGACGCCTTTCTCAACCCGCAGCTCTGGGCCGAGGACGGCGTGATCTTCTTCCAGCAGATGTACCTGGAAGGGGCTCGCTCGCTGGCCCTCACCTACTCGGGGTACTACCACCTGGTGCCGCGGCTGGTCGCATGGCTGGCCGAAGCGGCACCGTACCGCTACGTGCCGGCGATCTACAACCTGGCGGGCCTGGGCGGGACGTGGGCGGTGGTGGCGATGTTGCACTCGCCGCGGCTCGGGCTTCCCGCGCCGTTCTTGTATTCGCTGCCGCTCGTCCTGGTGCCACATTTCACGGGCGAGGTCTTCGTCAACCTGACCAATGTGCAGTGGTCGCTGGCCCTGCTCCTCCTGCTCACGGTCCTCCAGGATCCGCCCGAGAAGCCTCGACACCTGGGTATCGATGCCCTGATCCTCGTCCTGGCCGGCCTGTCGACACCGCTCGCCGTGGTGGTCGTGCCGATTCTGGCCCTCCGGGTCTGGCTCGAACGAAGCTGGCGACTGGCGATCGAAACCTGCATCGCTCTGTTCGTCGCGAGCCTGCAGCTGCTGGCGTTTCACCGGAATCCGACGTTTCCGACGCGCAGCCCCGGCCACGAGCCGTGGTCGTGGGTCGAGCTCCTCGGACACAAGACGATCGGCACCTTCTTCCTGGGCCGACACCTCCCCTACGAGCACTCGCCGTTGCTCTTCCTCGTCGCCGGTGGGGCGCTCGGGGCATGGGTGGTCTGGCGTTCGAGCCGGGTCGAGGGTGGGCCGGGCAGGCGATTCGCGCTGCCGGGGCTCTTCTTCGGTCTGGCGACGCTCGCCGCCGTTTTCTTCAAGTTCCGCGACGCAGCCGACGTTCTGGCACCCGCCGCCGCCGCGATTCGTTACTTCTACGTCCCCTGGGTAACCGTTTGTTGGGCCCTGATCACCATCGCTCTGCAAGACCGCCTCTCGTCCAGGATCCCGGCGACACTCTTGCTGGCGGTGATCCTCCACAGCAGCGTCACCACGGTGTTTCGGACGCCGCCGTTCCGAGACTTCGAGTGGCAGAGCTATGAAGATCGCCTGGAAGCACGAGAGCACCTCTGGATCCCGATCAACCCGCCGGATTGGCGGATCAAGGTCAACGAGCCCAACCAGGTGCCACCCTAATCGTACTCTTTTGTTTGCAGTGCTTTGCAGGAAACCGGCTCCGCCGAGCCGGCCCGCCGAACCAGGTGCCACCCGAGTCGGACGAGTGCCGGGCGCTGCCACCCGAGTCGGCATCGACATCGCGAGAAGAGAACTGGAAGCCTGCCTACCCCGAGGGACGGGCGGAGCCCACCGCGAATGGAGGTTGAGCTCGGCACCGTGTTGTGCCAGCTTGGGTGAGAATTGACGCGAGGTAAGCCATGTCCACCCACCAGACCCGACTGCCCATGGTCTCCCGGCCCACTCTCGGCTCGCATCATCCGACACCGGAGGAGTCCGTGGGGGCGACTCCACTGATCGAGGTGGAAGGGATCTTCGCCAAGCTCGAGTGCACCAATCCCTGTGGCAGCGTGAAGGACCGGATTGCCACCTACATTCTGCGCAGGAGTCGAGAGCTGGGGCTGCTGCGAGAGGGGACGCGGATCGTCGAGGCGACCAGCGGCAACACGGGCATCGCCTTCGCCTACTTCGGACCGCGCGCGGGGCATCCGGTCACCATCGTGATGCCGGAGAACATGACGAGCGAGCGCAAGCAGATCCTCGAGCGCCTCGGAGCCGAGCTCATCCTGTGCTCACAGGAGGGTAGCTTCGCCGAAGCCGCCGAGATCCGAGACCGACTGGCGCGAGAGAACGGCTGGTTCAATCCCGATCAATTCTCCAATCCACTGAATGTGGAATGCCACGAGAGAACCACCGGACAAGAGATCCTCGACCACTTCGAGGCCCACTACCCGGACCGATCGATCGATGCCTTCGTGGCGGGAGTCGGCACTGGCGGTACCCTGATCGGGGTCGGAAAACGCCTGCGAAGGGCCTTTCCCGGAATCCATCTGGTCGCCGTGGAGCCGACCGAATCGCCGGTGATGAGCGGCGGGAAGCCCGGGCTGCACGGCATCGGTGGGATCGGCGATGGCTTCGTCCCCGCGATCGCGGGGGATGGCAGGGGCGGCCTGCATCCGCTGATCGACGAGGTGATCTGCGTCTCCACCGAGGACGCCAGGCGTGCTTCCCTGCATCTGGGAAGAGATCGCTGCTCCTGTGTCGGGATGTCGTCGGGAGCCAACTTCCTCGCTGCCCGCCAGCTAGCCCTACGTTTCTCCACGGTGGTCACCGTTTTCGCCGACAGCTACGACCGCTACCGCTCTCTGGGGCTGCGCCACTGTCCGCCGGGAGCCTGCCCCTACGAGCACGATTCGGTCGTGTGATCGGCGAAAATCCCGATCCAGGCACCAACCTTCGTACCTGGGTGCCACCCTAATCGTAGCTGCCTGTTTTCAGTCATTTACAAGAATCCCGCTCCCACGAGCCCGAACGCCGACTCCGCCTCTGGTCAAAGACGAGGCTCGGCCGCTTCCTCGGAAACCGGCAAGCTCTCGGGCACATCCTCCCCCACGCGAATCTCCGTCATCATGCCCGCATCGGCATGTTCGAGGATGTGGCAGTGCATCATCCAGCGGCCCCAGTCGATGGGAACCATGCCGACGTCGACGACCTCGGAGCGGACGAGCAACACGGTGTCTCGGAAATACGGCTCGTCCACGGGCTGACCGTTGCGGGCGATGACCTTGAAGAACTGACCGTGGATGTGCATGGGATGAATGCGCGGCGAGATGTTGTCGAACCGCACCCGGACCCAGCGTCCCTCGCCGAGGTGGGTAACCTCGTGCTGCCCCCAGGGACGTCCGTTGATGGTCCACTGGATTCCGTGCTCGCCTCCGCCCTGGGCCTCGAGCACGTAGGTGACATCGACCGGCCGCTCACCGGCCCCGGCCCACAGAGGGACGTGAGGGTTGGAGGGAGAGTCGAAGCTCGGGGTGGGGACGGGCTCTCCACGGACGATGAGGGTGGCCAGAGGGAGGGGCCGCCGGGTGAAGTGGTCGGTCACGGGGAAGCTCTGGCCCGCGGCGTCCGCCGGGATGACGAGGTCGAGATCGAGACGATTGCCCGGCGCGAGGTCGAAGCCGGACAGGCTCAGGGGCCTTCGGGTGTACATGCCGTCGACGGCGATGACCCGGGGGGCGAGCGCGCCGCCGAAGTCGGGACGGTACACCCGGCCGTTCGAGGTGTTGACCAGCCGCAGGCGGATGCGCTCTCCCGGGCGCACCCGCATGAGCTGCGCGGAGTCGCCATTGACGGTGATCACCTGGCCCCAGCGGCCATCGTGCGCCAGGTCTCGCCGGGTGACGAAATTCGGGTCGATCTCGCCGTCGGGACCGAGGCGCCAGTCGTCGAGCACCCAGACCTCGTCGCGATCGTAGGGCAGGGGCTCGGCATCGTCGACCACCAGCACTCCGTAGAGCCCGCGCTCGACCTGCTCGGCACCGCGCACGTGGGGATGAAACCAGAAGGTGCCGGCGTCTTTGGGGACGAAGCGATAGACGAACGTGCCGCCGGGCGGGATCGGCTCCTGGGTCACACCCGGAACCCCGTCCATGGCGTTCGGCACCCGGACCCCGTGCCAGTGGATCGTCGTCGGCTCGGGTAGATCGTTCTTGAGCCGTACCTCGACCTCTTCGCCGAGGCGAACCCGCAACACCGGGCCGGGTACCTGGTTGTTGTACGCCCAGACCTTCAGGAAACGACCATTGAACTGTTGCACCGAGGTCGGGGCGGCCCGGAGCTCGAAGGTCCGGGTCGCCGACTTCGCCGGCTCCGCGGCAGGATAGGCGAGGGCGAGCTCCTGCTCGAAGCTCGGGGTCTCGATGCCCGGTGATCTCTCGGTCGCCTGGTTTCCCTCGGCCGAGGCCTGGAGGGTCACGACGAGACAAAGGGACGCCCAGAGACGGGGAAACAGCTGGAGATGTGGCATCTGCATTGGTTTTTGTACCAAAGAAGCTTCGGATTACAGCCCGTGTTCGATCCAATCTAGCCCCGGTCGGATTCTCGGGTCAAGGCACATCCCCCGTTCCGGCCCCGGACCACAACCTCCCGGCACCACCGATCCGGGCCGCCGAGGTGCCGGGCCGCCGAGGTGCCACCCAATTCGTACTCCCCTGTTCTCAGTGCTTTCCGAGCTCCCCCCGAGGTGGCACGCACCCTGCAGTGCCCCGTGCCAGCAGTCGGGCCACACGGGCCCATCCGGCATGCGCCGGCTCACACCATCCACGAGACACGAGGCCTGACCACCTGGAGAAACCGACGTCCACCGCGTCTCCTTCGCAAGAGCGGAAAGGCAGCTCGCGAGCCACCGGGGCCCAACCACCGAAGAAGGAAGCACAGACACCTTGTCTTGTTCCACATACAGAGGACCCGGAATCCGCGGGCTCGGAGTCGACCGGTTTCGCATTCACACCGATTCATCGAGAAAAACAGGGGAGATCGACATGCTACGGAACCAGACACTGAAACTCCTTTTCATCCTCTTCGCCTTCCTGGCCCTGCCCGCCTCGGCAGCCGATCCGGGCGACAAGTGGACGCTGCGCTTGAGCGGCCTGTGGGTCGATCCATCGGTCGAATTCGAAGACGACGAGAGCCCGGACCTCGACTCCGAGACCGACTTCGGGGTGAGCTTGACTCTCGAACGGAGGATCTCCCGCCGCTTCGGAATCGAGCTCGGGGCGCTGCACGCAGACTCGACCTTCGGATACGAGGTCGACCTCCTGGAAGACGACACGTTTCTCGCTCGGTACGACACCGACTTCAATCTCTTCACCGCCGGCCTGAACTTTCACCTGACCCCCGACCGATCCACCGACATCTATATCGGCCCGGTCTTCGCCTACACGGATTTTGGCGACGTCACGATCCAAAACGTATTCAGAGACAGTTTCATCCTCGCGGAGCTGAGAGGCTCCGACGACTTCGGGCTCGGTGCCCAGATCGGTGCCGACCTTCCCCTCGGCGACGGCGCATGGCAACTGAGCCTCTCCGCTCGATACATCGACTCCAGCCTCGGGTTGACCCTGAACAATGGCTCGGAGACGAAGATCGATTTTGCCCCTCTGATGCTCGGGGCGGGAATCGGTTTTCGCTTCTGAGCGCTCCTCGGCGGCTACCCGCCGACTTTCTGGTGCGCTTCGGGCAACCCCGTCGGCGACTCTGGGTAACCGCCAGCAGCGTGCTGACCTCGGCGCGGCTGAGCACGATCGGCACCCGTTGCGGTCGCTTGTGAAGTCGAAGCGGCTGGCGCCACTGTTTCTTCAGCACGTCCCGGATGAGGAAACGCACTCCGAAGTGCGCCTGATTGATGCTACTCGCCGCTTGCTTCCGCTCGGTCAGCTCGACGAAGTACCGACGGATGTCGGTGCGTCCGATCCGCCGCGCCGGCTTGTCGAAGAAGCGCAAGAACCGGCTGGCCACTCCCAGATACGAGCTCACCGTCCGCGGACTGTACCCTGCCAGCTTCAGCTCCTGCTCCACCCGATGCAATGTCTTCGCGTGATCGTGGGCCATGAGAACCTTCTGTCGATCTGGTGGGTGGAATTGTCCATCGAAGGAGGTTAGCCTGGAGTCGGTGGTGTCAGGTCGGTCTCAACGCGAAGAGCTCCGCGAGGCGGAGGCTCGATTGCAGAATCTAGAGCTCGAGAAGATGGTGGGGTGGGCGGGCAGCCTGTCGGTGTCCGAGGGATCACCTATTGGCAAGGTTTTACGGTGGATAGACTGCCGCGGAGCGGCTTAGTACAACGGATTGCGGCTCACCGGCGCCACCCCGATCGACCTCGGACTGCCATCGGAGGCGAGAAGCCACCGCCAGCAAGTTGACGGAGAGGGCTGTGGCGTCCGCGTGAAGCCGCTTGTTATGCAGCCTGTCCGGTTTCAGCAATTCCTCGCCTCCGGAACCCCAACGGGGTTCGATGACAAAGCCCAGGGCAAGCGGAATCGCGTGGTTAGCCATTGTTCCGATTCGTACCTGTGGGCTTCGCGGGCGACTGAACGGCTGGCGGTGCGGATGAATGAGCTTCCGGCTCCGGAGTACGAATAGCAACTGACCACAACCAAGTGGCGGCAAGAGATGAAATCACACCAAGAATGAACGACAGGACCGCAGTCTTAAGTTTTTTCCCAAAGAACGCTTCCCTGTTCGCAGCGATCATAAGTTCAACAATAGGCTTGTGAAGACCCTCCAGAATAGCCTCCGCCGTCTGCTTTTCATGTTCTTTTGCATCAACTTCTCGAACAAGTCTCAGAAGCTGATTCTCCAGCGCCAGCTTCTCCCGATTGTAGATTTCCTCCACATGCTCCAGCTCCTTCTTAGAATGGAAAATGTTTCGTTCCCGCGACTTGCGGCGTTCTGGGCTCTCACCTCCGAGCCGCTCGATCTCGAGCTCCAAGGCACGGATCTTTGCGTCAGCGGCCAACTTGTCGCGTAATAGCTCGCTGACACTCTCCTCAGCGGCACGAACTTCCATTCTGAGAAGTTTCTTCTGAAGCTTGGCCGGAAGGCCGTCATCTATATGTTCGGGCATCGAGCGCCTCCTAATGCGGTCGACTGTACGTCCGCCTGTAGCCGATTGTTATGCAGCCTGTCCGGTTTCAGCAATGCCTCCCCCTCCGGAACCCCAACGGGGTTCAATGACAAAGCCCAGGGCAAGCGCGAAGCGCGCCACCCTGGGTACGCTGCTCCCCGTCGGGCCGCCTGTTCAATTCCTGACGTGCTTCTCATCGGATTTCTTCAACGGTCGACGCAAGTGATTGGGGCATGGGAGTCTCCGGAGGTGTACAACCCCGCTGGGGTTGGGTGTGGTGGCGTCTCGTGACCCAGGGCGGCGCGCTGCTCCGATCTGTCTCAGGCTGCATAACTCATAAGGTTTCTATCCGATGTCACGGCACGCAGCTGCCCCTCGCCGCAACC
>CAZMEL010000346.1:0-7262 GCA_964565225.1 uncultured Thermoanaerobaculia bacterium
GTCAGAAAAATAGTCCCCTTCCGCGACGGATCCTGCCTGGAATCGTCCGGATTCCCCTGGCCCGAGACTTGCTTCTGTCCGCTCGCCAGGAGGAATCAATGTCTGACAAACCCATGTTTGCCTTGCGACGTTTCGAGCGATCCGACCTGTTTTCCACAATCCTGATCTTCGTGGCTCTCGGCGGTTTCGGCGCGCCGGCTGCAGCCCAGCTGGTCTTCGTCACCGACGCCGGCTCCAACGTGGTCTCCGTCGTCGACGCCGGCCTGACACCGCCATCGGTGGTCCAGACCTTGACGGTCGGCACGGCCCCCGTCGGAGTCGCCTTCGACCGCGGAGGCGACCGGATTTTCGTCACCAATTCCCAGGACGGCACGGTCTCGATCGTCGATCGGACGCTGCCGGAGGTCGTTCCGGTGGCGATCGGCACGCTGCCGAGCGGCGTTGCGGTCTCTCCCTCGGGAGATCGACTCTACGTGACCGACTTCGACAACAGCACCCTCAACGTCGTCGACCTCGACGCCGAGCCGCCGGTGGTGCTCACCAGTACGCCGCTGGGTGCCAAACCCGACGGTATCGCCGTCAGCGCCGACGGCACCCGGCTCTTCGTGGCCGACGCCGAGGACGATACCGGGGAGAGCACCCTCTTCCTGCTCGACGCCACCGTTTCCCCACCGCTGGTGATCGACTCCACTTCGGTACCCCGGGAGCCCCACGGTATCGCCCTGGGCCCCGACGGCACGGTGTACCTGCCGAGCAGCGACGAAGACGTCGTCACTCTCTACGATCCCGTGACTCTCGCTTCTCTCGGCTCCGTCGCCGTGCCGGGGCGACCCTACAGCCTGGTGGTGGCCCCCTCGGGGAGCCGGCTCTACGTCGTACGAACCGATCTCGACACCCTGGCGGTGGTCGATCTCGACGCCCAGCCGCCGACCGTGGTCGATCAGCCGACGATCGGCTCGGGAGCGTTCGGAGTCGGGGTCGATGCCACGGGTTCCCGGGTCTTCGTCCCGGCGCCCTTCACCGGTGAGCTGGTGACCTTCGATGCCACCTCGCTACCCCTGGTCGAGATCGACCGGGTCGATGGTCTGGGCCTGCCGGTCTCCTTCGGTCTCTTCGTCGCAGATTCCGGGGAGGTGTTCGGCGATGGCTTCGAATCCGGCGACACCACGGCCTGGAGCCAGGTGGTGCCGTAGACGATCGAAGTTGGCCTTCGAAAAGCCCTCCGGTGCCAGGGTTGGCGTCCGGAGGGCCTGTGTGTTGGTCTGTCTCAGTCGGTTCTCATTCGGCTCGCCCCAGCGAACGCGCCGCGAGCCCGACACCCAGCAGCACCGACGTGCAGCCCAGGCCGACGAAAGAGAGGAACGCGGCCGGATGGGTGAAGAACAGGGTTCCCAGCTGGATCAAGAGCCCTCCGACGATCAGCAACCCGGCCCGTCCGATAGGATTCGTCTCGCGTCCGTCAGCCATCTCGGCTCCTTTCGTACCGGTCGTAGCTCTCCCGGTTCGCGATGTCGTGCACCACATCGTGGCATTCCAGGCAAGACGTCTCGCCGCTCGCCAGCTCCTCCCGCAGCTCGGAGTGGATCTCGTCGCTCTCGAATCGCCGCGCCCCGGCGTGGCAGTGGAGGCATTCGCGGTTCTGGTAGGGAGCGTAGAGCTCGAGGGTCTCGGGCGTCTGCCCGGAGTAGTAGACCCAGAGATGTTGCAGCCCGTTCAGCTTGGCCCGGGCACCCCCGAACATGGTGTAGGTGGTGTGGCAGCTGTAACACTCCTGGCCCGCCGGCAGGAGACGGTTCTGCGTATGCACGGCCGGCAGGGCGTAGGTGTCGTCGAACCACAGGGAATCGCCGTAGGGTTCCATGACGTGGCAGGAGACACAGAACTCGGTGGACTTGGCCTGCTCGAGATGCACCGAGATCCCGAGAGCGCTGACCGCGAGGGGCAGGATCCCGAGGCCCACCAGCGCCACGAGCCTGCCGCGCCCCGTCTGCAAGACCCGGGGATGGCGCATCAGGGCGAGCACCAGGCCGATGGTGATCGACAACAAGAGCGGCGCGGCGACGGACGACACCGATCACTCCCCCCCGTCTTCGGTCTCGGTCTCCTCTGCCGCCTCCAACGATTCGAGCCAGTCGAGGATCAGCTGGAGCTCCTCGTCGCTGCCCTTGAACTCCCGCTTGTGTTTCCCGCCCTCTCCCTCGGACTGTTTGCGCAGATAGGCAGCGAGCGTCTCCGGCTCGTCGGTGTGATAAGCGGAGAGGTCGGGTCCTTCCATCTTTGCGGTCTTCGCACGAGATGCGATCCCCGCGGCCGCCACCCCGTGGCAGAGCTCACATTTGTGGGCCAGGAACTGCTCCCGGCCCGGCTCGGCGGCGTCCGCAGCCTCCTCGGCTGTCACTCCGAGAGGAGCTCCGACCGCGAGCACCATCGCCAGGACGAGAGGGAGCCCTCCGGTGGGCAAAGACTCGAGCACACTGGGTTTGAGCAGCAGACGTCGATACATGGCTGGATCCTCCGGCACGGTTGGAGAGAGACGGGCATTTTCGATGATAGCCCATTCTCGGGTGAGCCACGCCGCTCTTCGGGGTAGCGCGGCGCCACCATGGAAGGGTTGGAAGCACCGGAGCCGCCCCTCCAGGAAGGTGGCACGCGGGACTGCCTGGCGGAGTGTTGGCCGAAACCGCTGCGCGCTCTAGGCTAGGTGTCGAACTCGAATCACTCGGCTCGGAGGAGGCAACCGCATGAAGGGATCTTCCATCACGCTCCTGGCCCTCTTGGGTCTCATCGCCGGCTGGACCCTGCATTCCGGGGGCCAGCTAACGGCGGAGGAGGCAACCACGGACACTTCGCTCTCGGGCGCGGCCGCGCAGGTGGCCGCCTGTGCCGACTGTCACGAGATCGATGGCCCGGGATACGCGCGCAATCCTCATGCGGTCTTGAACCGCGACCCGGACCTCGCCCATCGCTACGGCGTCACCTCGAGCTGCAACGCCTGCCACGGCGATCCCGCCGCTCATATCGACTCCGGAGGGGAAGAAGGCACTCTCTTCGCTTTCGGTCCCGATCGGGCGCCTATCGCCAAGACCCAGGTCTGTCTGGAATGCCACGCCGACGCGCACCCGCGCTTTCTCGCCACCTCCCATGCCGCGGCCGGGCTCGACTGCACCAGCTGCCACGGTATTCACTCCGGCAACAGTGCCCCCGGCCTTCTCCATCCGCCCGAAGGGGAGCTCGGAAGGCAGCTGGCCGAAGAGGTCGGTGTGTCCTCGGCGGCCTGTAGCTCGTGTCACGGCGAGGTGCTCGCGGAGTTCGATTTCAACGAGCGCCACCGGCTGCGCGAGGGCATTCTGAACTGTGCCGACTGCCATGATCCTCACCAGCCCCAGGGTCGATTCCGGCTCGGGGGCTTCAAACAGCAGGCGTGCGTCGACTGCCACACCGACAAAGGTGGTCCTTTCGTATTCGAGCACGGCTCTCAGATCGTCGAGGGGTGCAACGCCTGCCACACACCCCACGGCTCCCCGAACCGTCATCTGCTGAGCTTTCAGAGTGTTGCCGACCTCTGCTACAGCTGCCATGCCGGGGTTCCGGGATTCCACACCCGGTTCGACCAGACCTCCGCCTGTACCAATTGCCATGTGACCATCCACGGCTCCAACCTCGACTCGGCGTTTCTCAAATAACAGGAGGCTCGCCATGCATGCTGCCACCAGACCCAAATCGGCTCCCTCGAATGCCGCCGACAGACCCCGGAGCGGAGCGGGCCTTGCCCTGACCCTGCTGTTCGCCGCCCTGGTGCTGGCCGCCGGAGCCCTGGCGGCTCCGAGCATTGCCCTCGGCGACGATGGAAGCCTCGACGGAAAGATCCGGCTCGGGTACCGCTTCGTCGATACCGGCGGCTCGGAGACCAAGTATCGCGAAGACCTGAATCTCGAGGAGGGCGCTCGCCTGTTCGAGCTGCGGATCGACTTCGAGCCCTCCGCCGGTCAGCGGTCGCTGGCCGATCGCATCACCCTCGATCTCGACCACTTCGGCGGCGATCCCTTCGAGTCCATGAATCTGTCGGTGCGGAAATTCGGCGCCTACGACTTCCGCTTCCGTCGCACCACGTCGCGGTACTTCTACGAGGATGTCTTCCTGCCCCTCGAGCTGTCGACGCCGAGTCTCTCCGATGCGGGCGATTTCCACACCTTCGACTTCGATCGCGTACGCGACTCCGCGGAGCTGCGCTTGAATCTCTCCGCCCGGTCGAAGCTGAGCGTCGGTTTCGAACGCACCACCAAGCGCGGCGACAGCACCACCACCCTCGACATCCAGCGCGACGAATTCGAGATGGATCGTCCGGTGGACGAATCCTCCGACGACCTGCGGCTGGCCTTCGAGCATTCCTGGCCGAAGGTGACATTGGTGCTGGAAGAGAGGATCCTCACCTACGACAACGCGGTCGAGATCTTCCTCCCGGGCCGCTCCCTGGGAGAGGATCCCGACGACGCCACGACCCTCGACTTCTTCTTCCTCGACCAGCCCTACGAGATCGACAGCAACGAACACTCCGTCCGGATCAACGCCCGACCCAACGACCGCTGGCTGCTGCGAGCTTCGGCCCTGTTGCAGGATCTCGAGCTCTCGGCAGAAGCCGAGGAGAGCTCCCAGGGCGTCGACTTCGCCGGCCGGCCGTTCACCACCGACGACACCGGCCGCGGGGCGATCGAGCGAGATGGCGAGCTCTTCGATCTCGACGTCTCCTACCTGCTCAACGATCGGATGGCCCTCGTAGGAGGATTGCGCAGCCATTCCTTCGACCAGAACGGCGCCTTCGACTTCGCGGGCGACGGCAACCGCGGGCGCTGGGACGTCGAGACCACCAGCGGCGAGATCGGCTTCGAGGCCCAGCTCGCGCCCGAAATCTCCCTGTCCCTGGGAGTGCTCGCCGAATCCCGCGATGTGAAACACGCCGCAGGCAGCGACGGAACGTTCGGAGACGAGGACGACGAGGCGGAGTCCACCGACCACACGGGGTACTTCGCCCGCTTCGGCTGGCGTCCGAGCAAGAACCTTCGCCTCGACGCCAGCCTCGAGGATTCGTCGTACGACGACCCCTTCACCCTCTCTTCTCCCACCGACCGCCAGCGCTGGCGACTGCGGGTGAAGGCCCAACGCGACAACGGTCTCTACTTCGACGGCACTCTTCTGGCCTACCGCTACGAGAACGAGGATTCGGGGTGGGACGCCGACCGCGACCATCTGAGCCTGCGCCTCGGCTACCGACAATCGAATTTCGACGTCAGCCTCGGCTACCACCGGATCGACGCCGATCGTTCGGTCGACCAGCTGGTCACCACCCTGCCGGGCTTCGGCGGCGGCCAGACCTTTCTGTTTCCCGTGCTCTACACCTCCGAGGCCGATTTTCTCGACGCCCGCGTTCGGTATCGGGCCTCGAACCGGGTGACCTGCGGTGCCCGCGCTCTGCTCTACGAGAACGCAGGCACCTTCGGCCTCGAGCGCGACGATCTCCGCGGTTTCGTGGAGGTCGATCTCGCTCGCGGCTACCTGGTGCAGGCCGCCTACCGAACCGTGGACTACGAAGAAGAGGCGGCGAGCTTCGACGACTACGACGCCGACATTCTCGAGCTCTCGGTCGGCTACCGATTCTGAGTCGGCCCGACGCCCTCGGCCCGGCGGGGCGCCGAACGTAACGGGCGGAGTCGGTGGCGGGCGGAGTGGGTGGTCCTGGAGGAGACCGGCGAGACGTTGCCGTTTTCTCCGTGCGGTGTACTAACGGCTTCACCACGGGCTGCTAAGCTACCGCCACCATGACCTCCAACTCGACCGTCGGCCGACCCCGTCCGCCCCTCGACGACCCCCGACTCCTGCCGTTCCTGCCCATGCTCTACGTGGCCTGGGCCGATGGCGACCTCAGCCACGAGGAATCTCTCGAGATCTGCGATCGCCTGGGCGAGCCCTGCCGGTCGCTGCTCGGCCCCTGGCTCGATCCCGAGCAGCCGCCCACGGCGTCGGAGCTGCAGCGGCTCCTGAACCGGGTGCGCTCGACGGCGGTCGGCCTCGAAACGCGGGAGAAGAAAGGCCTGGCGAGCCTCGGCCTGGAGCTGGCCCGGGTCGGCGACCTGCAGGTGAGCGAGGAAGAGCGCCAGGCCCTGGTGGACCTGGGAGAGGTGCTGGGTGTCGCCAGCACCGAGGCGGTTCGCCAGCTGCTGGCCAGCCGGCGCCCCGCCGAGCCCACCCAGCTACCCTTTCCCTCGTTCTCGGTCGACGCCCTGCGCCGTCGGCTCGAAGGAGAGCATGCCGCCCTGCGCCATCAGGTGCTCTCGATTCTCGACGACCCTCGCCTGCGGCGTCCGAGCCCCGCGGACCACTCGGTGTACCGCGAAGAGGTGCTGGCCGGATGCCGGCTCCTGGCGGACGAAGGGTTCGGGAGCCTGAGCTTCCCGACCGAGCACGGCGGCGGTGGCGATATCGAAGCCTTCATCGTCGCCTTCGAGACCCTGGCTTTCGGCGACCTCAGCCTGCTGGTCAAGTTCGGCGTCCAGTTCGGGCTCTTCGGTGGCAGCATCCTGAATCTCGGCACCGAGCGCCACCACGCGAAATATCTTCGCGAAATCGGCACCCTGGCCCTGCCCGGCTGTTTCGCCATGACCGAGACCGGCCATGGCTCGAACGTGCAGGATCTCGAAACCGTGGCCCGATTCGATCCCGAGCGCGACGTCTTCGTGATCCACACTCCCCATCCCGGCGCACGCAAGGACTACATCGGCAACGCCGCCTCCCACGGCCGCCTGGCCACGGTTTTCGCCCAGCTCGACCTGGGGGAGGAGCAACACGGAGTGCACGCCTTTCTGGTACCGATCCGCTCCGAGGACGGCACCCCTCTCCCCGGGATCACCATCGAAGACGACGGCGAGAAGATGGGCCTCAACGGGGTCGACAACGGTCGCCTGGGTTTCGACCACGTGGCGATTCCCCGCGACCACCTCCTCGATCGTTTCGCCTCGGTCGACGCCGACGGCACGTACCACTCCCCCATCGCCAGCCCTACCCGGCGCTTCTTCACCATGCTCGGCACCCTCGTGGGAGGGCGAGTGTCGGTGGCGCTCGCCGCCCTGGCGGCGACCAAGTCGGCGCTCACCATCGCCGTCCGTTACGGCTCCCAGCGCCGCCAGTTCGGTCCCGCGGACGAGCCCGAGATCCGCGTGCTGGACTACCTCGCCCACCAGCGCCGATTGCTGCCGCGCCTGGCCACCACC
>CAZMEL010000347.1:0-7209 GCA_964565225.1 uncultured Thermoanaerobaculia bacterium
CTCACCGGAAACACCTCGTGGGTCGAGCTGCCCGGCGTCAGCCACACCACCGGAGCCTCGGGTCCCGAGATCGGGCGCCAGGTGATCGTCCGCTTCGGTAGCGGAAACGACGGCGGCAGCTCCGACATCTGGTTCGACGATCTCACCGTCACCGTCGGTGGCCCTGCGGTACCGCCCCCTGCCGACCCCTTCCTGCCTCCTGCCAACGGCGACATCGAGAGCAGCCCGTCGGGCCCGTTCGGGCCCATCGCCGGCTGGGGCCCGAACGGGGCCTGGGCCAGCCACAGCCAGTTCGCCGCCGGTAACAACCAGGGTCTCGGCGCTCGCTTCGGCTACTACTCCGCCGGCACCAGCGAAACCGTGGGCCAGGTGCTCGCCGGTCGTTTCGAGGCGAACACTACCTACACTTTCAAGAGCTGGGCCATCGGTGGTGGCAACCGCACCGGCCGAGTGCCCTACCAGATCGGCTACGCCGCCACCGACGGCGACCTCGGCTCCTTCGTTCCCCTGGCGACCCACATCGTCGACTTGAACGGAAACACCAGCTGGGTCGAGACCGTGGGTGTCAGCCACAGCACCGGAGCCGGCGGCTCCGAGATCGGCAAGCAGGTGATCGTCCGCTTCGGCAGCGGCAGCGCCGGTGGCGTGTCCGACATCTGGTTCGACCACATCACCGTCACCGCGCAGTAGCTCGCGGCTCGGCGATTCCGGGCGGGGTCTCGAGGGGCCCCGCCTTTTTTTCGTGGCGCGCTCAGGGCAGGTAGCCGAGGCTGCGCAGCTGCTGGCGGCGGGTTTCGTCGAGGGCCTGGGGCGCCGATCCCGAGCGGGAGTGCCGCGGATAGCCGGGCACCCACCGCGGCGCCGGCTCGTTCCCGGACAGCAGATCGCCGAAGTCGATGGCCCCCGGCATCGATTCCGCCACCGGCAGACCGAGCAGGTGTAGCACCGTGGGCGCCACCTGGTACACCGAGGCCCCGACCACCCGCCGCCCGGGCACGAACGCCGGGCCGCGGCCGAGGAAGATCCCCGGCGGCGCGTCGAGATGGTGGCCCGCGTCGAGATCCCAGCCGTGGTCCGAAACCACCAGGAGGTGGTAGGTGCCGTAGATCTCGTCGAGAAACTCGATCAGAGCCCCGAGCTGCCGGTCGGTGTGGCGATAGCGCTCCCGCCACGCCGGGGCGAAAGGTCCGCCGCCCGTATGCTGCTCGACAAAGCGATGCCCGAACGCATCGACACTGTAGAAGTCGGCGGCGAGCAGCCGGGGGGCCTTCTTCGCCACGAGGACCCGCAGATCCTCGAAGGTCGACTCCCGCAGGCTCTTGACCACCAGCTTGAGATCGGGGTCGGTGCGCGCCGGTAGCTCGCCCGCCGTCACATACGGCCGAAGCTCGGCATCCCGCACCGGCCCTCGCGGCGGCGGCAATTCCTCGTGCAGATCCGGCGGATGGAACCATCCCTCCTCGTGCGGCCGGCCAGGATCTTCTTCCATTCGTTCCAGCCACCGCTTGCTGTCGGGATGCCAGCGTCCTCCGGCCCACAACCCGCCCGCCACCATGAATCCCTCCACCGGCTCCACCGGCCAGGTCACCAGCCAGCGATACACCCCCACCGGCCAGTGCTCCCCCACGATCTCCCACAGCGCCGCACAGCGCCGGGCAGCGCTCGTGTACGGCACCCGAAACCAGCCCGAAGCCGCGATCTTCTCCAGCCGAGGAAAAATCTGGTGGGTCAACCCCGAGCCCCGAGGAAACCGGTCGAACGCCGCCTCGATCCCTGGCAGCCGGTAGCCGGTGAAATGGTGAATCCCGTGGTCCTCGGCTGTGCAGCCCGTGGCCAGCGTGCTCCAGATCAAGGGCGAGAGGGTTGGCGTCAGGGTCGAGAGCGGCCCGAACGTGCCTTCGTCGAGCAGCCGGGCAAACGTCGGAAGATCCCCCTCGCCGATCATCTACTGCATCATGCCGGGGTCCGCCCCGTCGACCACCAGCAACACCACCGGCGGAGGATCGCCGAGAGGTTTCGAAATCGCAGCCGGCTCGAGCCTCGATTCCATCTGCGAAACCGAACCCGAGCTCCCCGTCGCCGCCCAGACCCACAACCCCAAGGCTCCGGCCAAGAACAGCCCCGCCACAGCTCCGCCGAGGTGATCCATCCCCAGCCGTCGAAGCCCCCACTCCACCAGCCCCCCGAGCCCCAGCGCCGGCAGGCCGTAGATCACCGCGAGCTGGACTACCAGGGCGGCCAGCTCCAGCACGCCCAGCTCGAGATGAGGATGGAGCCGGACGATCGACAGCGCCATCAAGGCGCTGAAGAGCCCCGCGGCCATCGCCGCGCCGGCGACCGGGAAGCTGAGGGCGAGTGGGCGTTGGTCACGGAGCTCGGGCATGGCGGGATTGTGCCATGAAGGGGATGAAGGTGTCCTGTGGGCGACGAGGTGGCTCAGCCAGCCGCAGCGACCGGAGCTCCACAGCGCCTCGAATTCCATCCCATGAACTTCCGCCAGGCTGATCCCCGATCCCTTCCGAGCACGCTCTCTACAGGGAGAACGGTTCTACTCGAATGGAAGGGAGCTCTGCGATGTCCTTCTTTAAATGGTTCAAACGGGAATATGTCAACCCCTTTCTGCGGTTCTTGGGCGCCACGGTCCTCTTCCTCATCCTCGGCCTCCCGATCTGTGGTCTCTACTACCCCATCTCACTGGGCCAGAGGCCGCCCGAGCATCTGCTCCTCGACCCGGGAAGATGTATCCAGATCGCCCTGGTCGTCGTCCTGGTCGTCTACAGCAGCGACAGGCTCCTGAGCTTCCGCTCCCCAGAGAACTCGGGAGGTGTACGAGCCTCTCGCGAAGATTTCAGAGTTGTCCACCTGATCCTCTTGCTCTTCGCTTTTCACGAGTACTTCAACCGAGAGCTGGGAATCGGCAAGGTTGCAGCGTTTACCGTTTTTGGAGCTCTGACGCTCTACTTCTCTCTCCTGCTCATCGAACAGCTCGCGAAAGACAACCGCACTCAAATCCTGCGGCGTCGGAGAGCGCTCCACAGCAACCGGTGGGAGTGGGGCCTCACGCCGGCGGCTTTCCACTTCGTCGCCGCCCTCGCTTTTGGGCTGCTCTTGTGCCTGAGCCTGGCGATGGCGGCGAGAGCCGAAAGGGCACCTTCTCCTTCACCTCTAGCTCAGAGCTCCGAGGCGGCTTTGTCCATGGGGAAACCTTGACATGTTGATCCGGGTCCTGGATCCACCCGAGCCCCTGACCAGGGTCTCTCGCGACGAGCCGATCATCCTTTCCCGAACCCGGGCCTACGATCTGCTCTTCGCCGCCCTCGACCGTTACCTCCGCCGACGCCTGCATGGGCGCTCCTTCCTGATCGCCGGCCATCGCGGTATCGGCAAGACCACCGTGCTTCGCCACGCTGTGCACGAGGTCGAGCGAGCCCATCGCCAGGCGGGTACCCGCAAGGCACCCCTGCTGGTTCCTCTGCACGGCCCCGAGCTTCTCGTGGACCCCACCGGAGAATCCTCTCCCGCCCATGCGCTGAAACAGATCACTCTCGGTCTCTACCGAGCGCTGGCCGAAAAGACCGGACGAGACTTCACGGAGCTCGCTCGATCCGAGCTCGGATCCTATGGGGCCGAAACCGCCCTCGAGCTGCGGCTCCTGCTCGACCAGGCCCCCGGCCAGATGCCGCTGAGCGAATTCTGGGAAGCGGTGGATGGCCTCGAACGGGGTGTCTTCCACCGCAACCCTTCGCGGCAGCCAGCTCAGGGCTCGGCTCCGGTGTCGCGACCGGGCACGAGCGCTACCGAGGTCTCGGAACAACCCGAGGAGAAACCACCGAAGGATCCCGACTCGCCCTCCGAGGGTCGAGGATATCGAGAGATCCTGGCCCTTGCGTCGGCAGCCCAGGCCTACCGCAAGGTCATCGGCAAGCTCGACAGCCAGGAATCTCGAAGCCAGCAGAGCTCCGAAGCGAAGCTGGTCTTGTTCGACACCTCCTGGTCCGACCTGACCCGTGCCCTCCTACCCCTGGTGGGTGTCTCTGCCCTGGGAGCCGGCGCAGTCACCGGCTCCTACCCGGAAGGAGTCCTCACCGCTGCCTTCGCCCTGCTCGGCACCTGGACACTGCGCTCGAGTCGCCGCGACGAAGAAAGCCAGAGCACCGCCGAGACCTATACCTTCATTCGCGACGATTCTCTGGGTACGCTCGAGCGAGAGCTCCCCGTCCTCGTCCAGAGACTCGACGACTGTGGCCTGCCACCGGTCTTCGTCATCGACGAGCTCGACAAGGTCGATGATCTCGACAAGAAGATGAGCCCACTCGTCGATCGCCTGAAACACATTCTCTCGGAGAAGGCTTTCTTCTGTTTCTTGGCAGACCGCGAGTACTTCGACACTCTTCGTGCGATCTACCAGGGACCCCGTGCCCAGCTCTATCCCAAAGCACACACCTACTTCACCGATCGGGTCTGCATCAGCCATGAACCCTGGCATCTACGGGATTATCTCGAAGAGCTCTTCCAAGTCTCTGAACGCGAACCCGGAGATCCGGAACTCGAGGCTTTTTGCTACACCCTGGTTCACGAGGCTCGACTCCACCCAGGAGACCTGCAACACCTCCTGGCAATGAAGATGGACGAGAACCGCAGAATCGACACAGGCCGACCGGGCAAGATTCTCTCTCGCCGTTCTTACCTTCTTTCGGTCATCTATCTCATCGCCGTCGAGCTGGAGCTCTGTCGGGAGGAGGTGAAGGAGTTTCTCGAGCGCTATCCCGAGACCATGCCTAGCGCCATCGACACACTGTACTTCGTCTACCGCCAGTGGTGCCGTGTAGACGCAGCAGAGAATCATATTCTGATGAAGCAGGAAAAGGACTTCAAGAATTACATGCTCGAGTGCAATCGCGGAGCCCAGGTCAATTTTCGCTTCTGGTTTCGTTCGATGGAGCGACTCACTCGAGCCCTCTGCTCTTTTGAGCAACTACGCACCGAGGCCGAAGAGAGAACGAACATAATCTCACCATCGATGTGTGAACTGATTCCCCTGTCCTGGGAGCAGAAGGGAATTCTCGTTCCCACAACCTCTCCGGAAGAGCTCCGTTTCACCATGAATATCTTCGGCCGCCCAATTTCAACCGAACGCGGAGAGGGCACTGGAAAGCAACAGGTGGTCACCCTTGCATTCAAGCAACTCGAGCAGATAGATCAGGCCCTACGCCGAAGACTCGGGCTTGGCATCAATCAGCTGACCGACCTCCGATTCTTGCCGGCTTCCCCACCCTGGGTCAGCGCAAACCAAGCGGTGAAACGCATGGCCTCCGGGGGCGAGCAGGAGCCGAATCCCGAGGACATGAGACTTGCGACCGACTATCTGGAGATGTTTCTACACCACGGGCCGAATTTCTCCAGGCTTTTGGCTCTGGGCCTGACTCTGACGAAGGCTTATGGACAGAAGCTTACAAATCTCAAGGGCATTCGAACGGTCGCCACCTTTCTGAGACCATCCCTCCACCGCCTCTCGATCCTCCAGGCGAATCTCGCCAGCCTCGAGAAATCGATTCCCGAACCGTTACGAGCGGCCCTGCCTCTGCTCGAGCTCTCCGTTGCGACGGGAGGTGATCGAGCTACACCTGATGCTCTCGACAAAGAGAAGGTGAAGCTTCTCAAGACATGGCGAGATAGATTCTTTGTGGCAATCGAGGAGGTCCGGCCGACGACCGAGCCAGATCAGGAGGCTCAGGGGAAGGCATGGGATTTGTGGAATGCACGAATGAAGGATCACCTCGGCCAGGCAGCCCATCTGATCTCGGACGTCCGATGGCAGGACCTCGTTTGCCAGTTCCGAGAGCTCGAGCCCTCCATCTCTCTGGGATCCTCTCTGGGCCCGGTGACCATCCGAGCCTGGAGCCAGCTACACCACAAGGTTGTTCGACAACAACTGGGAAATCATCTCGAGGTTCTCTGGTTCGCCCTACCAGCACTGGCCAGGCTCGGTTTTTCACCGGAGAGAATTGCGGATCACTACATCGACCTCCACGATCGGAAGAAGGAGGAAATGACAACTCTCGAGGAGTGGATTGAGTATCTCCGAACCACGAGCATGGCCGACAACCGCCCAGCCTCACAACCGATCGTGCTCCTCACCTCCTCGGACGAGTCGACGGAGCCGATGTCGACCTGGAAGCCCCACGCCTCCTACGCCACCTACTGGTTCCGGCCCGAAGCCGGTCTGCCCGACGATGTCCAACTACTCGTCGACGGTCATCCGGATCCTTCCTCTTGCTGGCTGGTCTTCGAAAGCGACCCGAGCCAGGAATCGAACGAGGAATTCGAGAAGAAGCTCGACGGTTTTCGAGGCAAAGCCTGGAAAGTCTTCGGGCTCGATCCTCGAGCCGAACAGGCGTATCGTCAGGAAGGCGGGTACCTGGTCCTACCCATGACCGAAACCCTGGACGAGGCACTCGAATCCTGGCATCGATCCCAGGGTGAGTAGCGTCGCGCTCTCGGTAAATCAGCATCGCATCGGTCCCGCCAGCGCCCCATACCCCCTCCCCGTCATGAGATAATCCAGCCACACCAGCGAAGACCAGTCCTTGGCGATGGGAAAGCGGAAGAACCGGCAGCAGAAAAACTCTGGGTCGAATCCCAGAGCCTGCCGAAGTCCCCAGGTCACCCGTTCTATTAGCGGTTGAGCCAGCTCCTCGACGAGCATGGTTTGATTCGTTTGTCGAAGAGCTTTGTGCAAAGTTCTACGCTGACAGGATGGGGCGGCCCCCCTGGCGCCGACGGTTTATTTTCGGCTGTTGCTGATCGGGTTCTTCGAGGGGATCGACTCCGAGCGTGGCATCGCCTGGCGGGTCACCGATTCGATGAGCCTGCGGAGCTTCCTGGGCTTCGAGCTGACCGACGTGCCGACTGGCGGCCTACCCCGTGACCTGAGAAGGACTTCCGTCACAGGCTGTTATTTCTGGGGCCATCGCAAAGCTCTTGTAGCAGGACGGAAGGGAATGAGCTCACGGGCGACTCTTCCCGCACCACCCCGAAGGAGGACCGGCACAGAACTCTGAACGAGCCACCCTCCTGGCCTACCACATCGATTTCCAAGGTGGGTAGAGCTCTCATCGGCTCCTTCCTCGAGGTCTCAGTCGAGTGATCACGGTTCGGGCTCCGGGTCGTCTCCCGACGGTCGGGAAAGGGTCTTCAGGACCGGTCCTT
>CAZMEL010000348.1:0-7202 GCA_964565225.1 uncultured Thermoanaerobaculia bacterium
CCCGGGGGCCGGGCCCGGCCGGCGATCCAGGACGCTCTGCGCGGCACCACCCTGCCGGTCATGGGGCCCTCGGAGATGTCCTACATGGCCCAGGTCTCCTCGGTCTATCCGGTCCTGGGCATCCAGCCGCCCTGGACCACTCTGCGGCCCCAGGCCATGGTTCTCGAACAGCGCTCGGCCGACTACCTGCAGGAGCTCGATACGAATCTGGAGGAGATCCTCTCCACGCCGATCGATCGGCTCTTGACCGAAAAGATGGGCGAGGATTTCGTGCGCCCGGTCCGGGACCGGATCGAGGAGCTCCTGGGCGAGCTGAAGGCTCCGATCCTGGAGCTGGATCGCAGCCTCGAAAAACCGCTGCGCAAGACCGCGGATCAGATCGGCCGCAACCTCGACCAGCTCGGCAACAAGGTCGCTGCCGCATTCTCCCGGCGGCACGAGGTCTGGAACCGGCGCCTCGAGCAGATCCGAGCCCAGCTCCTGCCGGAGGGTCATCTCCAGGAGCGCGAGCTCTCGGTGGTTTACTTCCTGCAGCGTTTCGGACCCGAGTTCGCCCTGCAGATCGCCGATCGTCTCCATCTCGACCCGCGCATCCTCGCCGCCTTCGTGCTGCAGCCGGGTTGGCCGTCGGCGAGCTCGGAGCCGGAGACGAAATCGTGAAGGTCGACGTCCTGGCGATCGGAACCCATCCCGACGATGTCGAGCTCTGCTGTGGGGGAACCGTTGCCAAGCTGGTCGAGCAAGGGCATGCCGTGGGCATTCTGCACCTCACCCGAGGGGAGCGAGGCACCCGGGGGACCGTCGAAGAAAGGGCCCGGGAAGCCGAGGCGGCCGCTTCGGCTCTCGGGGTCACCGAGATGCGGTTTCTCGACTGTGGCGACGGCTCCTTTCGCACCACCGAGGCCGAGGAAGACGCCCTGATCACCGTGCTGCGCGAGCTCCGACCGGAGATCCTCCTGGGCCCGCCACCCGAGGACCGGCATCCCGATCACGGCCGGGCGCATCGCCTGGTGGCCGACGCGGCGTTCTACGCCGGCCTCACCCGTCGCGGCTCGGGGACTCCTCATCGCCCCGGCGCGGTCTTCGGCTATATGCAGCACCATCCCTTCGAGCCGAGCTTCATCGTCGACGTCACCTCGACCTGGCCACGCAAGGTCGAGGCTCTCGCCGCCTATGGCAGTCAACTGAGCGTTGCCGGCCGGGCACCGGAGCGGCAGGAGCCGGAGACGAAAGTTTCGAGCCGGGAATTCGGCCTCTCGGTCGAGGGCCGGGCGCGCCATTTCGGGCAGATGATCGGTGCCGAGCTCGGGGAGCCGTTCCGGAGTCCCCTGCCCCTGGCGATCGGAGACGTGACGGGTCTCCTTCCCGGTGGGCACCGCTGAGCTGATCACCGCGTCCTGACAGACAATCGACGCCAGAGATCCCGGCGCCCTTGTTGGAGGGTTGCTGGGTGCCTGCGGCTGCCCGCACGATCCGCACCAAAAACATCGGAAAAACGAATCTCGGTGATACAGACCGCGCGCCGATTTCGCTGCTACGTATCCGAAGCCGGAAAAGGGCAATCCCCGGCTCCGGCGATCAGAAGCCAGCGGATACCGGTCGCGGGTGGGCCGTTCAATTGGAAAGTGAAGCAGAAATAGCAGAGAAAGGAAAACTGATGAAGAAGATCCAAAGCCCTCGAACGTCCAGAGAAAAGAAGAAGTTGAACCTCGACATGGGTTTGGCCCAGCGTCAAGACGAGATCTGCCACCTGTGCGCGATCTGCGCCGTCACCCCCGGAGTGCCGGACGCCGAGCTCGTAGTGCTCACAGTGCTCTGATCCCTAGGCTGTTCTTCGAATTCTGGAAGGTCTGATGCTCTCGCGCTGTAACCGTTGAGCGCATCGGAGCTTCCGAAGAGGCCTCGTCCGCCCGGTATCCGAACAACTCCGGAATGTAGAGGCTACCACAGTTCGATCTGTCTGGACTTCTCGCTCGAGGACACCCATGGAAATGAAATTCGCACCCGTATATCCCGCCGTTCGTCGAGACATCGCCTTTCGCTTCAGCCCCGGGCGGGTAGAGATCATCAACCCGCGCCGGGGGCCGAGCCTGTTGCCCGGCGGCGGTTGGGAAATTCTGAGACGCTGCAACGGACGCCACAGGCTGCAGACTCTCTGGGAGCAGGTCTCGGAAGACTACGAAGTCGATCCCCACGAGCTGTCCGACTTTCTGTCCCAGGCGGTGGCTCTGCGGCAGGTAGAGCTCCTGGGGTCTCCCAGCCCGCGGGAGCTCTCGACCCGGGGCAGCGGGAGCTACCATTTTCCTTCGATCTTCCAGCTCGAGCTGACCACCACTTGCAACATCCTGTGTACCTATTGTTACGGTTGTTACGGGCCCGATCGCAAGGAGCACGCGCCCTTCGACAAGCTCCTCGGGTTTCTCGAGCAGGCCGAGCGATACGGTGCCTACTCCATCGAGCTCACCGGTGGTGAGCCCACGGCTCATCCCAGGTTCGCAGATATCTTCCAGCACGTTCTCGAACATTTTCCGCTGGTCTCGGTGATCAGCAACGGCAGCCTCTGGCGGGATCGAGTGCTCGACCTGGCGGAGCGTCATAGCGGCCAGCTGACGATTCAGATCAGCATCGATGGAGCCTCGGAAGAGACCAATGCCAAGGTCCGCCAGGTTGCAAATACCTGGCACAAGACGTTGAAAACCCTCGAACGGTTGGTTTCTCTCGAGCTCGCCGGGCTTCGCGTCACGTATGTGGTCACCGAGGAAAACGTGCACGAGCTGCGGCCGGCGGCCCAGCTGATGAAAGACATGGGGGTCACCAATTTCGGCATCAGCGTCGCCGATGGCCAGGGCCGGGGCGCGGAGCTCCAGTACGAGGACGGAAAATCGTTGACCAACTGGACCAGCGAGCACGCCGAGAAGATCTACCGGGAAGTCAGCGACGTCAATCGCGACTTCAAAGATATCTGCTACCGGCCGGGCAAGAGCCTCAAGGAATCCATGACCCCTGCCGAATACAGCCGGAAGACCTCGAACTGTGGTGCCGGGTGGAGAACGGTCCACGTCCGAGCGAATGGAGATCTCACCGGGTGCTGTCTGATGGATCCCGGAACGGCGGTTCTGCACAACATCTACCGGGTAGACGATGTTCTCGAGATCTTCGACCAGAAGGCCAGTCGGCTGATGCGGAATTTCTACAAAGACCACAACGACCCCTCCTGTATGCACTGTGAGTACAACGGATTCTGCGGAACCTGTATGCACAAGATCTACGAGGCGAACAAGAACCGTCTCGCCAAGGGGCTCGGCCTGTGCGGGGTTGCCGAGCGCAACCGGATGGACGAGATCTTCGATTTCCAGCAAGAAACCCTCTACAACATCGGTCATTGAGTAGAGACGAGGCCACCATGCAAGTCGAGATCGCCATTCTGGACAGCGGGATAGATGCCGCGGCCTTCGAACAGGAGGACATTCGGGAGCCGTGGGTCGACCGGGCGCCAGGTGATCGAACGGGCCACGGTACCGCTTGCGCCCGACGAATCCTCGAAGCCGTTCCCGAGGAGGTGCCGAGAGTCGTTTTCACCCTCCCCGTTCTCGACGAGGCCAACCGCTGCAGACCTTCGGATCTCCTGAAAGCTCTCGAATGGTGTATCGAGAACGAAATGGACGTCGCGAATGTGAGCCTCTCGATTCTCGGCGCCGAGTACTTCTATGAATTCGAGGAGGTCACCCGTCGGGCCGCGGAGAGCGGCCTGGTGGTGGTGGCCGCGGCCGACAGCGGGGGCCGTTTGTCCTGGCCCGCCCTCTCTTCCCATGCACTGGGAGTCGGCGTCGCGATCTCGAGCCGCACCGACGAGCTGTATTTCGACGAGTCCTCACCGATCGAATGTTTCGCCCAGGGTGACTCCTCGGGCGAAGCTCCCGGCGACCTCGCCAGCACGAGCTTCGCCACGGCCCGGTTCACCGGCCGGATTGTTCGGTGGTTGGGAGAATCTCGGGCGCCACGAGATCCGAGCCGGCTGGAGTCTTTGAAAAAAGCGTTGTCCGCCGAGCTTCGAGCCCCGGGGGAGGGCAGGATTCTCACGCCGATTCCGAGCTTCGATCGGGAACGCCGGGCCTCGCCCGTGCAGGTGGTGAGCCGCCTCCGCCAGCTGTTGGAGTCGAGGCGAAGCGCTCTGGCCGTGGTCTCCGCCGCCGAGGCCAGGCTTCTGGTCTCTGGCCGTGTTCCTCTGGACCTCGTCGAGACGATCTCTCCGCCCTCCTACCTTTCGCGGATCTCCGGGCTCACCCATTCGAAGGGCCCGAGCGAAGACGGTCTCCCGGTCTCGCCGGGCTCGGCCATTCCCTTCTCCGAGTCCGACCTGCACGCCAGGCTCCGGGAGGCGGAAGTCGAGACATGGGTGATCGGCTCCTTGCCGGAGACCTGGCGGCGGGTGGTCGAGGATCTCGAGGCCTGGGCGGAGGAGCAGGGCACGGTGATCCTCCATCTATGTCCCCGGGTCGATCCGGAGTCCCGCCTCTCGCGAGCCGAGTGGAGCCCTGGCAGAGACCAGCAGATGCTCGCCACCGTCGAGAAGATCGCCGACGAGCACATCTTCCGATCCCAGATCCCTACCCTGGCGCTGGTTTCGGCGGGGGCTCGTCCGGCGGCCGCGTTCCAGGCCGAGCTCCTGCTGGCCCGCCATCTCCGGCTCCAGGGAATCGAAATCCAGCACTTCGGCTCCCACCCCTCGGCCGAGATCTTCGGTGCCACGGCCAGCCTGCACTCGTCGCGGCTCGGCAACCAGGGACACCCCGGGTTTCGTGTGGGTTGGGCACGAGCCCTGGTCGAGAGCGCTCACTTCTGCGAGCGCCCTGTGGACCTGATCTTGGCGGGAATCTCCGATCCGCTTCCGGAGCACCTGATGGCAGAGACCTTCTTCCCGGACTTCGGGCTCACTCCGCTGTGTTTTCTGGCCGGTTGTCAGCCGGACAGCCTGGGGCTGGTGGTCGACGAGATGGTTGCTCCTTCCGACCTTCGCCGAACATTGCGCGCGCTGGAGAGCTGGATGAACAGCGGCTGCAGCTTCGTTGCCGGGATCCGTGCCGGTCGTTTGTTGGGAATCGACCGGCCGGCGGTTGCTCGATGGAAGGGACTGGGGAGGGTAGCGAAGGAGGAAGGGGTGGCGTTCTTTCGCCTGAACAGCACAGGAATCGAGGCTCTCGGAGCGATGGTGCTCGACCAGCACGGGCTCCGGGGCTTCCCCATCGAAGGAAGCCGATCGGTGCAACTCGCCGGAGCGGCGCTTACAGGATAGAGGATCGACGATGTATCAGAGGCATTTCTTCACCTGCACCAATCTTCGCCCCGCTGGTTTCAAAGACTCCTGCGGGGTCGAAGGCAAAGACGCCAAGGAAATCTTCGCTCGGCTGGTGGCTGCCGTCGACGAAAACCAGCTCTGGTATCGAGTGGCGGTTACGTCTTGCCACTGCCTGGGGCCCTGTGGAGTCGGCCCCTCGATGGTCGTCTACCCGGAGGGGATCTGGTACGCACCGGTCACGCTGGCCGACGTGGAAGAGATCGTCGACCAGCACATGCTCGAGGGTCGTGTGGTCGAGCGCCTGGTCTATACCTGGCCCGAGCAGGTTACGGGCTCTGATCTCGCGTGTGCGGATCGTGCGTGTGGATGAGCCGATGGACGGACCGGTGATCGAGACTTGCCGCCTGCGGCGGGAGTTCGGAGCGTCGACCGCCCTCGTCGGGCTCGATCTTCGGGTCGAGCCCGGGCGGGTGTTCGGCTTGCTGGGTCCCAACGGCGCCGGCAAGACGACCACACTTCGGCTCTTGCTCGGCTTGCTCGAGCCGACTTCCGGCCGGGCCCGTGTGTTGGGTCTCGATCCTTCCAGCCAGGGACAGGCCCTACGCTGCCAGAGCGGTGTGCTCTTCTCTCGTACGGGTCTCTACGAGCGCCTGAATGCCGAGCAGAACCTGGAATTCTTCGCCCGGATCTGGCGTCTCCCGAACGCGCGACGCCAGCGGCGGATCCACGAGCTCCTGAGTCGACTCGGGCTCTGGGAGCGTCGCTTCGAGCCGGTGGAGATCTGGAGCCGAGGCATGCAGCAGAAGCTCGCCCTCGCGAGGGTGCTGCTGCACGAGCCCAGGTTGATCTTTCTCGACGAGCCGACCGCGGGCCTCGATCCGGTGGCAGCAGACGATTTGAGGAATGATCTCCGGGAGCTCGTCGAGAGCCAGGGAACGACGGTCTTTCTGACCACCCACAACCTGGCAGAGGCGGAGAAAGTATGTGACCACGTGGGTATCTTGCGGCAGGGTGTGATGCTCGCCTGCGCTCGCCCGGCCGCGCTCGGAGAACGAAATGGCCGCCGCCGCGCCGAGCTGATCGGACGAGGCTTCGGCCCGAATCTGATCCGTGCCATCGAGCAGAGTCTCGGCCCGGTGGAAGTCTTGCGGCAAGAGACCGACCATCTGGTGCTCGACTTCGCAGAAGGCAGGGAGATCGACGAGCTGGCTCGAATCGTCGTCGAGCAAGGGGCCACGATCGAGAGGCTGGATCAGCCGCGCCGTGGCCTCGAAGAGACATTTCTGGAGCTGGTGCGCGGGGAGGGTGTGGCAGGCACACCGCAAAGGGTCGGGTCATGAAGAGCGTGATCCGCGATGCCCAGGCCGTTTTCTGGAAAGAGCTCCAGGAGATTCGCGTTCGCCAGGGGGGAGATTTCGGTCAGCTGCGCAAGCTGTTCTTCGCGCCTACGGTCATCGGGGTCTTTCTCGGATGGAGGCTCGGGCCCGAGTGGCTCGCCTCCCCCTGGCCTGCCGTCGTGGCGGCATGGCTTCCTCTCTACTTCGGAATGGGTGTGGTCTGCGATGCATTTGCCGGCGAAAAAGAGAGGCACACTCTGGAGACTCTCTTGGCGACACGATTGAGCGACGGAGGGATTTTCTTCGGCAAAGCGGCAGCGATGGTGGCCTACTGTCTCACCCTGACCGCCAGCACCTTGCTGGTCTCCGGGCTCGCCGCGAATCTCTTTCATCCGCAGCGCCACCCGGCCTTCTTTTCGCCCATAGCCCTGGTAGGAGGGATTCTGGCGTTCCTCGCGGCGGTTTCGTTGACCAGCGCCGGATTCTTCTTGTCGCTGCGGGCGTCCAGCGTCCAGCAGGCCCAACAACGGATGGCAACGGGTGTGATGCTGCTCTGGATCGTTCCTCTC
>CAZMEL010000349.1:0-7197 GCA_964565225.1 uncultured Thermoanaerobaculia bacterium
GGTCTACACCGATCGGCCGGGCGCCGCGGCGGTGGGATTCAAGCTCCTGCCCCAGGACGGCCGTGGAGATCGCCTCGGCGACGCGCGGGAGTTTCTTCGCGACCTAGGGGTCACGGTGATCCACCTCGTGCGACGCAACCTTTTGCGCCAGGTGCTCTCCTTTGCCGTGGCGGAGCAGACCGACGTCTGGATTCTCGAGGCGGGAGCCTCGCGTCCACGGCCGGCGCCGGTGGCGCTCGATCCCACCCGGCTGGTGCAACGATTCGCGGAGCTCGAGGCCAGGCAGCGTCGGCACGAGGAGGAGCTCCGAGGTGAAGGCGGCCCCACCCTGCGAGTGGCCTACGAAGATCTGGTGGCCGACCGCTCGGGCGAGATGGCGCGGATCTTCGCGCTCCTGGGTGTGGAGCCCCGGTCGGTCGCGCCGTCGACCCGGCGCCAGGAGAAGCGGCCGCTGCCGCGGGCGATCGCCAACTACCCGGAGGTGGCCGCCGCCCTGCGAGGCTCGCGCTGGGAGAGCTTCCTGGCGGATGGCGACGCCTGAGCCGGCATCCAGGTAGCTCGGGCGTCGAACCCGGCGATGGGAGCGGCTCCGAAGGAACGTTTGTAGGGCTCGTCACCCCGCAGGAAGTCGAAGGTCCGGAACCCCGCTTCGAGGGCCCGGCGCAGGCTGTGGGCCACGATCACTGTGCCCGGAGAATGGCGGGCGAAACGTTTGTCGAAGCCGGTGAGGTAGAAGCCGAACCAGGATCTCTCTCGATCGAGAAAGGCGAGCAGACCGGTGATGGGAGAGTCACCCTGCCAGAAGAGGTCGAGCCAGAGGATTCCGTCGCGGCGGCAGTGGTCGAGCA
The DNA here is from genome assembly GCA_964565225.1 of uncultured Thermoanaerobaculia bacterium. GTDB lineage: Bacteria > Acidobacteriota > Thermoanaerobaculia > Multivoradales > J023 > CAZMEL01. Next base: position 849 of record CAZMEL010000349.1, read on the forward strand.
CGGAGCGATACTCGGCGAGGGAGGCGGGGTCGAGAAACCCCCAACGCGATTGCCAGAGGTGGAGCAGGGCGTCGAGCGTGGCGTTGTCACACTCGCCCCCGTCTTCGATCGACGTGCGCCGCAACCCGGGCAGGCACGAGAAGGCCCGGAGCTTGCGGCGCACGGTCGCCCGCCGGGAGGTGCTCAGGCGGGTCGCGAGGAATCCTTCCCAGGTTTCGGGCAGCGAGAGGCGGGGGCAGGGCACGCCGGGCCGGGAGCCGATCTCGTAGCCGGACACTTCGAGGTGGCCGAGCAGGGTGCCGATTCGCGGGTCGTGCACGTCGGCGAGCTCCAGGTTGCGGGGCTGGCGGCGGAGATGGTCGCGGAGGGCCGCGAGCGCCGAGGCCTCGGCTCCGGGAGCACAGAGCAGGCCGGTGAAGTCGGCCAGGGGGCTTCCGGCCATGCTCCAGGCTCCGCCGGGACGAAGCTCGCGCAGAGGCAGCAGGGCGGTGATCTCTTCCTCGCGCCCGGAGCGGACCACGAGGACTTCCCAGGGCGAGGAGAGGGCCACGAGGCGCCCCCGGATCCAGGGCCAGGAGAGAAAAACCGAAGCCTGCGGATCGCTCGCCGCCAGCCGACGCCAGGCGGGCTCCAGGCATTCGAGAGCCTCTCGGTCGCGGACGATCTCGACCCTCGCGGATGGCGGTACGACGAAGCTCATGTTTCGGCTCCGAGCATGCCGCCGCCTTCGAGGTCCCGGAGCTCGTTCGTGCTGTAGCCGAACTGGAACATCACGCTCCGGGGGTAGCGATGGGCCAGCTCGGCGATCGGCAGGCGCCAGTGGGTCTTCCGGTTCCAGTACTCGGGAAAGAACACGTGCGCCGGCAGGATCGACGGGCAGCCCACGGCTTCGAGAACCTCGGTGACCATTCTCGGCCCGGTGGTCTGCCATGCCTGCAGGTGGCCGCCGTTCTCGAGGGTGGCTTCCACCGCTGCCAGCCCCCGGTGTCGGAAGACCTCGAGCAGCGGATTGCCGGCCACCGAGGCGATCACTCCGACCGCGATCAGGGGTCGTTCGCCGCGCCGGAAGGGTTCTTCCGCCAGGGCGAGGCCATGGCCACCGACATTTCGTACCAGGTCTTCGAGGCTGGGCCGGGCCGGCTCCGGGCGCGAGCCGGTCGCGGGCAGATAGGCCGAGTCGGCATCGATGTAGACCCCTCCCTTGCGATGCAGGATCTCGTACCGCAGGAGATCGGCGCGGCCGCAGAAGCTCAGGTGGCGGTAGGCGCGGGTCTGCGTCACCGCCAGGCTCGCCACCTCCGCATCGGTCCAGAGCCGATACCGCCAGTCGGGGTGACGGCGGAGGAACTCGTGGCGCCAGGTGTCCATCCACTGGACCGGCGGCGGATGGGGGCCGATCCAGATCTGGTGAATGACCCGGGGAACCCGCCGTCGGCGCTGCCGGGGGCGGATCACGTGGTCGAGGTAGCGCTTGAGATCGGGGAGCTCGATATGAGCGAGGTCGGGCCGGGCCAGGGGCGCGTAATCCCGGGCCAGCTGGCGATAGAGCGGGCTCCGATCGAGATCCCACGGTTCCGAGAGGTGGCGCTCGAACTCCGAGGTGTTGTCGCCATGGCGGATGTAGACGTAGTTTCCGAGGCTGGTGTCGCCGAGGGTGGCGCCGCGACGGTGGAGGGTGCGGTAGAGCTCGAGATCCTCGCCGAGGTCCAGGGGCTCGAAGGGCAGCTCCTCGAGCAGCCGCCGATGGGTGCAGATGGTGGCGCCGTTGTGCCGGCGAAAGGGCAGGCCGGCATATTCGCGGTCGGTGGTGGTGCAGCCCTGGTGGTGGCGGGGGAAGAAGACGTGGAAGCGGGGTTTGCCCACCACGTCGACCTCGAGGGTGGTGAGATGCTCCCAGGCTTCCAGCAGGTAGTCGCGGGCGTAGAAATCGTCGTCGTCGAGCTTGCACCAGTAGGTCGCGTCGCTGGCCGCGACTCCGGCGTTGAGACACTCGCCCAAGGTCGTCTCGGCAGGGGTTTCGAGCACTGTCAAGTGCTCGACTCCGGCGCGGCGGGCGCGGGCCTCGAGATCTGCCGGGGCCGGCCAGCCGTTCAGCACCAACACCAGCTCGCGGTCGGGATAACTCTGCCGGCCCACATTGGCGAGCACGTTGTCGAGGTACTCGGGGCGGCGGGTGGCACAGCAGACCGAGATTCTCCGGTTCGCCTCCGGAGCACCGGGTGGGGTAGTGCTCCCGTTCGGAGACACCACCCCACCCAGACCGAGGGGCTCGGCTGCGGCGAGCACCGCCGCGAGGGCGTGGTCCGGCTCGCTCCGGTGGGCGTCGAGCGCCCGCCGGAGCCGGGGGAAGAGCCGCCGGTCCAGCAGGTAGGCGCCGGGGGCGAGGCGCACGGAGAGACCGGTATCGTGGGCCAGGGCTCGTTCGAGCCGAGCGTCGAGCTGTGGATGGAAGCGCAGGTCGTCTCGCAGCACGAGGATGCGGCGCTCACCGCCGGCCTCGGCCCGCTGCAGGGCGAGGCGCAACCAGGCCGCCGGGCCACGGCGCCGGGGTCGGGCCCTGGCCCCGGGCTCTCGGGCGGCGAGGTCGGCGACGCGACGCACGTCGACTCCGAGGCGCCGAGCGAGGAGCTGCCGACGCCAGGGATGGTGCTCACCTGCCGGAAACAGGTAGATCCTCTGCACCAGGTAGTCCAGGAACTGGTAGGGCGGCTCGTGGCCGGGGCTCGGCTCTCGGCTCATGGGGCTGCTTCTCCTGCGATCCGGCGGTTCGTCGCACGGCCATCCACCGGCTCGGGCGGGAAGATCCATTCGAGAGGAGGTCCGGACGCCTCCCGGTCGTTGGCCAGGGCCGGCAGCGGCTCCAGGTCGGCCGAGCGGTAGAAGAGGTCGCGTTCGGGCCAGCGCCACCGGTCTTCCCAAGTCCAGCAGTCGTGGCGCTGGTAGACCTGCCGGATCCTGGCGGCGAGCAGAGGGTTGGTGGGCCGCACCAGGCGTCGAGCGCCGGCCCGCAGCCGATATCGCCGGGCGAGGTGTCGCGCCTTCGGCCCACACCAGGCGGGAACCCAGAGATCGAGGCCGGCATCGGTGCAGGCGTCCCGCAGCACGGCATGCAGCTGTACGTGGTCTTCGTGGCCGTACTCTCCCCAGGGATTGTGGGTGAATACGGCGTCGTGCTCTTCGAGAAAGGCCGGCAGCCTGCGGCGCAGCCAGCGGGCGTTGCCCCGGTAGCGGAGCCGGGCGTCGGCGTCGTCCAGCCGCAAGCCGGCCGCTTCGACGACGGGGGAGCGCCAGTCGGCACGGTCGAGGGATTCCGCCTCGACCCGACCGAGGCAGCGGATCTGGGGCAGGGGATGGGCGGCGAGGGCGCGACGCCGGCCCTGGCCCAGGCGGGGCTCGGGGCGGTATTCGAGGAAGCAGATCACCACCGTGGCCATGGGCTCCAGCACCGAGGAGAACCAGAGAATCTCGTCGTCGGGATGGGCGACGATCAACAGGCTTCGCCGGGGGAGATCGAACTCCGGAGTCGGCTCGAGGTGTCTCATTTGTGTACGAAGGTGGCGCCACTATCGAGCTGGTGCTCGCCGAAGGGGCTGCAGAGAGGAAAGCCGCTGCACACATGGGTGCCGCTGCTGTGCGTGTCGTGGGATGGAATCACCCCAGCGCCGAGGTGGGTCGGGCCGGTGGGCTCGATGTCCATCGGCTCCAGGGCGCGGAAGGGATGGGCGAAGAGGCGTTGCCGGGTCGGGGCCCGGAAGTGACGGTAGATCGCCTCGTTCAGCACGAACATGTCGTGCTCCTCCGGGCTGGCGATCTCGAGGAATCGCCGGACCATGGCCACCAGGAGAAGGAGTGCCGGGTAGAACGGGCCACCGACGACCCCGGCGTTGTACATCGCCGACTCGGCGAGGCCCGGCAGAGGTTGGTTGCCGGTGAGCCTCTCGATGCTCCGGGCCATGGCGGCCATCCAGCCGCTGTGGCCGAGCAGGTTGATCCGGTCGCGACCGACGAAGATCCGCGCCCGAGAAGCCTCGGACGGTACCTCGCTCGGCAGGGGAAAGGGCGAGCGGGTGATCGTGACGTCGGTGGCGTCGGTCATGAAAACCGCCGAGCTCGGATGGTCGACCAGGAATCCCAGGTAGAGGAGAAAGCGCTCGTCGTTGAGGTTGAAGCGCCCGAGGCGGACTCGCAGGAAGCGGATCCGGTCGGTGGAATGGCGGGCCACGAAGGCGGGGGAGAGGTGATCGTGGAACACGATGCCATGAGCCCCCGTGGCCCGCAGGCTGCGGTACCAGGGAGCGATGTAGTCGAGCTCTTCCCGCGGCACATGGACCCCGGTCTGGGGATCGGGGCGCGACGCGAAGTAGGTGGTGAGCACCACATCGGGCGGTGGAGTCGGCCAGGGATGGAGTCTGCGGCCATAGTCGTCGGCCCGGCTGGGGCCGTAGACCAGCCGGGCGCAGAGCGGGCCGAACCAGGCGTGCCAGAGCTGCTGGCGGGCGATCTCGCCGCGCAGGAACCGCCGGTGCTCTCTCGCGAGGGCGGCGATGGCGGTCTCGGTATCGGGGCGGTATTCGGGGCCGGCGTCGTCCTGTATCTCTCGGCGTTCTCGAAGATCCTTCGTGACCACTGCTGTCCTCCGTCGTGGTGTAGTAGGGGCTCGGTTTCCAGCCTCGGCCGGGCCTCTGGGGAGACCGGTCGGGCGACCACGGCTACTCAGTGTCGGAAGCGGTCGTCCGATTTCACCGAAGCGCGAGAATCGGGATACGATGACCATTCCGTGAGGAGCGTTCGAACGGGCCCCGCGACTCCGACATCGATGAGGTGTTCATGCAAAGAGCAGCCTGGTTCTCTTTCCTCTACTGCTTCCTGCTGTTGGCTCCGGCCAGCCGAGCCTCGCCGTGGGAGACGGTCTGGATTCCGATGTCCGAGCCCGGCTCCGCGGAACCGATCCGGCTCGAGGCGACTCTCTACAGGCCCGCGGGCGACGGACCGTTTCCGGTGGCGATCTACAACCACGGCTCGACCTCGGCAGGTCTCTTGCCGCTGGAGTTCACCGAGAATCCGAGAGAGCTCGGGGAACACCTGAGGGAGCGGGGCATCGCGCTGCTGGCTCCCATGCGCCGGGGGCGAGGAAAGTCCGGCGGGGAGTACAAGGAACGCTACACCTGTATCGAGAGCGGGATTCGAGCGGGCATCGCCTATGCATCGGAGTCGCTCGATGCGGTGCTCGCATACGTCGAGACCCAGAGCTGGGCCGACACCGAGCGGATGGTGATCGCGGGGCATTCCCGGGGCGGCGTGCTCTCGGTGCTGTATTCGGCCGAGCACCCCGGCCGTTTTCTCGGGGCGATCAATTTTTCCGGTGGCTGGGTCGGTGATCGTTGCCGGCGGCTGGGCCGGAAACCCAATACGAAGCTCTTCGCCGAGGCCGGGGCGAGGTCGAAGCAGCCCAATCTCTTCGTCTATGGCGACAACGACAGCTTCTACTCGGATGCCTCGATCGAGTCGTTTCCCGAGGCCTTCGCCGAGAGTGGGGGAGAGCTGCGCTTCGAGCTCTTTCCCATGCCCGACGGCGCCAACGGGCACGCGCTCTACTACGACCGCTCCGATCTCTGGAAACCCCTGGTCGACGAGTTCCTCACCCGCCTGGAGCTCTGAACGCCCGCCCGCCTACGAAGCGGTGCTCGCCGCGGCGTGCAGCCGCTTGAGGATCTCGATCTGGCCGGTGTGGTAGACGTCGTGCTGGACGATGCCGTGCAGGCGATCGATGAGCCGGTAGACGTTGCCGTTGCCGGCGTCCGAGGTCTCGTCGAGCCGGCTCGGGTCCAGGCTGTGAACCGCTTCCAGCAGCTTCCGGTGCTCTTCGTCCAGCAGCTCGCGGTCGGTGTCCCAGGCGGCCTGGTCGGCGGGCTCCGGCAGGTCGGGCCAGTCGTCGGGTGAGCGGGGAAAGGTCTCGGTATCCGGAACCAGGAGGCCGCGGACCTGGTGCCGCCAGTAGGCGATGTGCAGGGTGTACTCCCAGATGCTCGGACGCTCGGGAGACGGTTTCCAGGCGGCGACCTCCGGCTCGACTTCGCGCAGGCTCTCCTGGACCGTGGCGCCGCCGTACCAGGGCTCGGGCTCGGCCGGAGGATCGAGCAGGTGCAGAACTTCTTGCAGTCTGAGATCTCTCATGATGGCGGGGAGGATAGCAGCCTGCTCTTCGATGGAACGGATGCCCACGAACGCGCTTCGCAAAGAGGTGGTGGCCGTCACCAACGCGCTGGCCTTTCGCCGGCTCGATGCCCGGATCGCCGGTTTTCTCCTGGAGAGCACCGCCGAAGCGGCGGAGCTGCGCTCGACCCACTAC